>NZ_JBHVQS010000089.1:0-26523 GCF_042886435.1 Streptomyces sp. NPDC058000 | reverse complement strand
GAGGTGACACTGATCGGCACCGTCGCGGTGTTGCGCACCGCAACCACCACGACGGGCTCAGGCTCGGGATCAGCCGGACCGGGCAGCACCGCACCGGGCGCGAGCGTCGCCGCGGCGCCGGGCTCCACGACGGGTTCGGCGCCGATCGGGTCGGTGACCACCGCGAGCCGGGAGCCGTCGTCGAAGACGGCCTCGACGTGCACCTCGGTGACGACGTCGGCCACCCCCGGCAGGACGTCCTCCGGGCCCAGCACGCTGCGGGCCGCCTCGATGGCCTGAGCGAGGCGGCGCCCGTCCCGCGCCGCCTCGCAGACTGTGTCCGCGATCAACGCGGTCGCCTCGGGGACGTTCAGCTTCAGGCCGCGGGCCCGGCGCGCCCGCGCCAGTTCGGCCGCGCCGAACAGCAGCAGCCGGTCGCGCTCTGTGGGGGTGAGCCGCATCCTGTCACTTCCTCCCGCTCGAATTGAGCATCACTCTAACTCGGAATTCATCATTCCGAAACCATTGACCTAGGCAGGAACTGTGCTTCATATTGAGCGTCGCTCTAGAAGATGGCTTGAACTGATCGTTTTTAGAGCATCACTCAAATGATCTCGCAGCAGCGAGCACAGGCTTCGTACGGACCAACGAACGAAGCCCTTGTCCATGACGGAGCACCGCGCCCAGCACCGCTTCTCACATCTGTTCCGGCCTCTCAGGGGAGCCCTCATGCCGATAGAACAACGCGGAGTCGACACGATCCCGGACGAGGAGCGCACAAGCAGCCCTCGCGACCTCGTCTCCATCCTGCTCGGCTCGAACCTCGCACTCGGCGTTGTGATCTTCGGCTGGCTACCGGTCTCCTTCGGCCTCGGCTTCTGGGGCTCGGTCACCTCCCTCGCGGCCGGCACCCTGGTCGGCGCGCTGCTGACCGCGCCGCTCGCCCTGGTCTCGCTGCGCAGCGCGACCAACCTCTCCACCAGCAGCGGCGCCTTCTTCGGCGTCCGCGGCCGGCTCATCGGCTCGGTGATCGGCCTGCTGCTCTCGCTCGGCTACACCGCCCTGACCCTCTGGGTCGGCGGGGACGCGATGGTCGGCTGTCTCCACCGCCTCATCGGCCTGCCGGCCGACGGGGCGGCGTACACGATCGTCTACGCGGTGCTGGCCGCCGCCACCGCCATCGGCGCGGTCTACGGCTACAAGGTGCTGCTGCGACTCAGCAAGGTGCTCTCGATCGGCCTGACGATCCTGCTGGCGATCGGCGTCTTCGCCTTCGCGCACCACTTCACCACCGGCCCGATCCACGGCGTCCACTACGCCCTGGGCGGCTACTGGCAGACCTGGCTGCTCTCCGCGGTCTCGGCCGGCCTGAGCGGCCCGATCGCCTTCATCACCCTGCTCGGCGACTACAGCCGCTACATCTCCCCCCGCCGCCACCGCTCCAAGGCCGTCTTCGGCGCCACCTACCTGGGCCTGGTCCTCGGCCTGCTGGTGCCGCAGCTGTTCGGGACGTTCAGCGCGCTCGCGGTCGGCGCCGGCACGGACTACGCCGGCCCGCTGGTCGCCGGCGCACCCCTGTGGTACCTGGTCTTCCTGCTGGTCAACGCCTCGGCCGGATCCGCGGGCAACTCCGGTCTGATGCTCTACAGCATGGGCCTGGACCTGGACGCGATCCTGCCGCGCGCCACCCGCACCCAGGCCACCTACGTCGTCGCCGGACTCTCCACCGCACTGGTCTACGTCGGCCACTTCCTGTGGGACGCGCAGAACGCGATGACCGCGTTCGTCCTCCTCATGACCGCCATCGGCACCCCGTGGGCGGTCATCACCGTGATCGGCTTCTTCCGCTGCCGCGGTGTCTACGACCCGGACTCGCTCCAGGTCTACAACCGCGGCACGGTCGGCGGCAGGTACTGGTTCAAGGCCGGCTGGAACGTCCAGGCCACCATCGCCTGGGCGCTCGGCTCCGCGGTCGGCCTGCTGGGCGTGGGCTCCCCCTACGAGGGGCCGCTGCTGAAGTACACCGGCGGGATCGACATGAGCTTCCTGCTGGCCGCCGCCACCGCCGCGCTCGTCTACCTGATCCTGGTCGCCCGGCAGCCGCGCCCGGTCCCGCCGCTGCGTGCGGCCAGCGCCACCGCGCCGACCGCCGCGACGCAGAGCCCCACCAAGGTGGGCTGACCACCGGCCCGGCAGGGTGAACCGACGCGAGGCCGCCCCGGCAGGATGCCGGGGCGGCCTCGCGGATGCGTACGGGCCGGGGCCACGCGTCAGCCGATGCGGTGCATCCAGCCGTGGTCGTCGGCCACCACGCCGCGCTGGATGTCCAGCAGCGCCTCGCGCAGCTTCAGCGTGACCTTGCCCGGTTCGCCGCCGGACTGGTGCCACTCGGTGCCCGCCCGCTTGACCGTACCGACCGGGGTGATCACCGCGGCGGTGCCGCAGGCGAAGACCTCGGTGAGCGTGCCGTTGGCGGAGTCGTTCTGCCACTGGTCGATGGAGACCCGCCCTTCCTCCGACGCGTAGCCCAGGTCGCGGGCGACGGAGAGCAGCGAGTCGCGGGTGACGCCGGCGAGCAGCGAGCCGGTCAGCTTCGGGGTGACGATCACCGGCTTTTCGTTGTCCGCGGCGCCGTAGACGAAGTAGAGGTTCATCCCGCCGAGCTCCTCGACCCAGGTGTGCTCCACCGCGTCGAGGTAGGCGACCTGGTCGCAGCCGCGGGCCGCGGCCTCGGCCTGGGCGAGCAGCGACGCGGCGTAGTTGCCGCCGGTCTTGGCGTCACCCATGCCGCCGGGGACGGCCCGCACCCGGTCCTCGGAGAGCCAGATGGAGACCGGCTTGACGCCGCCGGGGAAGTACGCGCCGGCGGGCGAGGCGATCACGATGAAGAGGTACTCGCTGGCGGGCTTGACGCCCAGCCCCACCTCGGTGGCGATCATGAACGGGCGGAGGTACAGCGACTCCTCGCCGCCGTGCGCGGGCACCCAGTCCTTGTCCTGCTGGACCAGCAGGTCGCAGGCCTCGATGAAGGTCTCGACCGGCAGCTCCGGCATGGCCAGCCGGCGGGCGGACGCCTGGAAGCGCCGGGCGTTGGCGTCCGGGCGGAAGGTCGCGACGCTGCCGTCGGGCTGGCGGTACGCCTTCAGCCCCTCGAAGATCTCCTGCGCGTAGTGCAGGACGTTGGTCGCCGGGTCGAGGGAGAGCGGCCCGTACGGCACGAGCTGTCCGTCGTGCCAGCCGCGGCCCTCGGTCCACTTGATCGTCACCATGTGGTCGGTGAAGTGGCGGCCGAAGCCGGGGGCGGCCAGGATCCGCTCCCGCTCCGCCGCGGGCAGCGGGTGCGAGGAGGGCTTGAGCTCGATCGTCGGCGTCGTCATGTATGCATGTCCTTCACTGCGTGGTCCGATACCGGGGTACTCCCGGGGTACTCCCCCACCCGGCGTGCGCTGGGGAGGGTCACCGGCCCAGCCCTCCGGCCGGGGTCGGGGAGGGTCCCCGCTCACGGCACCGGTGCGGTTGGGAGCGGCCGCGCGCACTGTGGGTGGTCGGTCGTACCGGTCGTTACTGGGACGTCCAAGTTTCCCGCAAAACGGCGGCCCCTCGTCCGATTATCGCTCGCGGGCGTCCGCTGCTGGAACCGGCGTGCGCGGCCCGCGTCCGATGGTGGTATCCAACCCGTCGGTGGCCCGGACCGGGTCAATGCAGGGCCAATACAGATTCAATACGGGGGCAAGGCGGCGTCAATACGGACAGCGCCGGACCGTTGACCGGCCCGGCGCTGGGGAGTGCTGCTCGTGCGTCGGGCGTCAGCCCGCTACGCGTGCGGCGAGCGCGTCACCGATCTCGTCGGTGCTGCGGGCCGTACCGTCCCGGGCCTCCAGGTCGGCCGCGACCTCCGCCTCGATGCGGGCGGCCTGCTCCTCGTAGCCGAGGTGGCGCAGCAGCAGCGCGACGGAGAGGATCGTGGCGGTCGGGTCGGCCTTGCCGGTGCCCGCGATGTCCGGCGCGGAGCCGTGCACCGGCTCGAACATCGACGGGAAGGCGCCGGTGGGGTTGATGTTCCCGGAGGCGGCCAGGCCGATGCCGCCGGTGACGGCCGCGGCGAGGTCGGTGAGGATGTCGCCGAAGAGGTTGTCGGTGACGATCACGTCGAACCGCTCGGGCTGGGTGACGAAGAAGATCGTCGCCGCGTCGACGTGCAGGTAGTCGGTGGTGACCTCGGGGTACTCCTGGCCGACCTTGTCGAAGATGTTCTTCCACATGTGGCCGGCGTAGACCAGGACGTTGTTCTTGTGGACCAGCGTCAGCTTCTTGCGCGGGCGGGCGTTGGCCCGCTCGTAGGCGTCCCGGACCACTCGCTCCACGCCGTAGGCGGTGTTCACGCTGACCTCGGTGGCGACCTCGGCCGGGGTGCCGGTCCGCAGGCTGCCGCCGTTGCCGGTGTACGGACCCTCGGTGCCCTCGCGGACGACGACGAAGTCGATGGCACCCCGCTGCTCGTCGCTGACGGCCAGCGGGGTCGCGGTGTTCGGGAACAGCTTCGAGGGGCGCAGGTTGACGAAGTGGTCGAAGGCGAAACGGAGTTTGAGCAGCAGCCCGCGCTCCAGGACGCCGGACGGCACCGTCGGGTCGCCGATCGCACCGAGCAGGATCGCGTCGTGGTCCTTGAGCGCGGCCAACTCCGCGTCCGGCAGGGTCTCGCCGGTCCGGTGCCAGCGCTTGGCCCCGAGGTCGTACTCCTTGGTTTCCAGCTTGACGTCCTGCGGGAGGACCGCGGTCAGGACCTTCAGGCCCTGCGCCACGACTTCCTGGCCGATACCGTCACCGGGGATCACTGCGAGGCGAATGCTGCGAGACATGCCTGGACCCTACTCTTCGTCCCAATGATTGACACGTAACGTCCGGCATGCGGACACGGTGGTCTGTCCCACCCTCACCGGTCATCCGGCGTTCACCCCGGCGCCCCGTACGCGTCGGCAGGTACTGCGAGATTCGGCCACATGAGTGCACATTCCCGGGGGGAGCGCCCCCTGCCCTCGCACACCCCCCGCGTCGGCATACCGGAGCAGCTCGCGGCCCGGATGACCATGCCCGAGCAGCACGAGTACCTCCGCACCAAGCTGACCCGCCGGGGGCTGCTGCGCAGTTCCGCGGTCACCGCCGGCATGGTCGCCGGGGCCGGCCTGCTGACCGCCCCGGCCGCGCAGGCCGCGCAGGGCACCGGGCCGGTGCTGCTCTCCGCACCCGCCACCACCGCCGTCGACGGGCACCTGGTCGCCCCGTTCGGCCGCCACCTCGCCTTCGGCGCCGACCCCCGGACCCAGATGCGGGTCGGCTGGCAGGTGCCGTTCGCGGTCAAGCGGCCGTACCTGCGGGTCGGCCTGAAGCCCTGGGACCTGGGCCGCAAGGTCCAGGCCGAGGTGCGCCACCTGCACACCCCGGCGCTGTCCGCCAAGCTCCCGGCGGTCGACCAGTTCTACCTGCACGCGGCCCTCGACGGCCTGCGCCCGGGGACCACGTACTACTACGGCGTAGGCCACGACGGGTTCGACCCGGCCGACCCGCGGCACTTCTCCACCGTCGGCACCTTCCGCACCGCGCCGGCGCACGCCGAGAAGTTCGTCTTCACCGCCTTCGGCGACCAGGGCGTCAGCTACCACGCGCTCGCCAACGACCAGTTGATCCTCGGTCAGAACCCGTCCTTCCACCTGCACGCGGGCGACATCTGCTACGCCGACCCGGACGGCCAGGGCTCCGAGCACGACACCTACGACGCCCGCGCCTGGGACCAGTTCCTCGCCCAGACCGAGACGGTGGCGAAGTCGGTGCCGTGGATGGTGACCACCGGCAACCACGACATGGAGGCGTGGTACTCCCCCAACGGCTACGGCGGCCAGTCCGCCCGCTGGTCGCTGCCGGGCAACGGCCCGGACCCGGAGCAGGCCCCCGGCATCTACTCGTTCACCTACGGCAACGTCGCCGTCGTCGCCCTGGACGCCAACGACGTCTCGTACGAGATCCCGGCCAACGCGGGCTACACGCAGGGCCGACAGACCCGCTGGCTGGACCGCCGACTCGGCGAACTCCGGGCCGCCGCGGGCATCGACTTCCTCGTGGTCTTCTTCCACCACTGCGCGTTCTCCACCACCAACTCCCACGCCTCCGAGGGCGGGGTCCGCGACGCCTGGCTGCCGCTCTTCGAGAAGCACCAGGTGGACCTGGTGGTCAACGGCCACAACCACGTCTACGAGCGCACCGACGCCATCAAGGGCGGCCGGGTCTCGAAGCAGGTCCCCGTCGGGGAGACCGTGGACGCCGCGCACGAGGGCATCGTCTACGTGACGGCCGGCGGCGCCGGGAAGTCCCTCTACGACTTCCCCGTGCCCGACAGCTACGAAGGCCACGTCAAGGACCTGGACCACGTGGACACCTACCACTGGACCAAGGGCCGGGCGAAGGCCGAGGAGACCGTCGAGTGGTCCCGGGTCCGCTACACCGGCTACTCCTTCATCGCCGTCGAGGTCACCCCGGGCGCCCGTCCCCGGATGCAGGTCACCGCCCTCGCCGAGTCCGGTGAGCGCATCGACCACTTCGAGGTCACCCGCTCCCGCCGCCGGAGCTGACCGCCCGCACCACCACGCCAGGGGCGCCCGGGATCACCTCCCGGGCGCCCCTGGCGCATGAGCGGGGTCGGCGTGCTCAGTGACCGGTGGCGCCGCCGTTGTCGCGGCGGTCGAGTGCGCGCTGGAGGGCGGCCGCGGCGTTGCGGCGGTCGGCGTCGTTGGTCTGACGGGAGGAGTGACGGGTCCTGCGGACAGCGGTCTCGGCCATGATGCGCGTCTCCAATGCCAAAGCCCCGAGAACTGAAGAGGGGTGAAGAGGGGTGGGGTGGTACGGGAACGGCCGGGGGGGGCGGGGGCCACGGCGCCGCAGGGGTCACCTGCGCGGGCGCGCCGGGCCGCATCCGCATTCGCTGGATGCAGCGATACGTTCGGCTCCTACAAAGCTAGGACAGCCCGGCCGTGATGTCTGCACAATTACTTGGGCTTCCTACTATTTGAGACGGCGATCACGCGCGGACCGTCCTGGACACGGTCCGGAGGTGCGCAAACGGCCGCGGCCCGGCACCCCCGAGGGGTACCGGACCGCGGCCGAAGCGGGTGGGCGTCAGCCCATGTGCGGGTAGCGGTAGTCGGTCGGCGGGACCAGGGTCTCCTTGATGGAGCGGGTGGAGGTCCAGCGCATCAGGTTCTGCTTGGCGCCGGCCTTGTCGTTGGTGCCGGAGGCGCGGCCGCCGCCGAACGGCTGCTGGCCGACCACGGCACCGGTGGGCTTGTCGTTGATGTAGAAGTTGCCGGCAGCGAAGCGCAGCTTCTCGCAGGTGGCGGCGGCCGCGGCCCGGTCCTGGGCGATGACGCAGCCGGTCAGGCCGTACGCCGAGGCGGACTCCATCTGGGTGAGCATGGCGTCGTAGCCGCCCTCGGCCGCGTCGTCGTAGACGTAGACGCCGAGGATGGGGCCGAAGTACTCGTCCTTGAAGATCTCGTTCTCCGGGTCGGTGGAGACCAGGACCGTCGGGCGGACGAAGTAGCCGACGCTGTCGTCGTAGGTGCCGCCGGCCACGACCTCGACGGTCGGGTCGGCCTTGGCGCGGTCGATCGCCGCCTTGTTCTTGGCGAAGGAGCGCTCGTCGATGACGGCGCCCATGAAGTTCGCCAGCTCGGTGACGTCACCCATGGACAGGGCGTCGACCTCGGCGGCGAACTCCTCCTTGAAGCCGGCGTTCCACAGCGACGCCGGAACGTAGGCGCGGGAGGCCGCGGAACACTTCTGGCCCTGGAACTCGAAGGCGCCGCGGGTCATGGCGGTCTTCAGCACGGCGCGGTCGGCCGAGGGGTGGGCGACGATGAAGTCCTTGCCGCCGGTCTCGCCGACCAGCCGCGGGTACGTCTTGTACTTCTCGATGTGGGTGCCGACCGTCTTCCACAGGTACTGGAAGGTCTTGGTCGAACCGGTGAAGTGGATGCCCGCCAGGTCGGGGTGGGTCAGGGCCACCTCGGAGACGTCCTTGCCGTCGCCGGTGACGAGGTTGATGACGCCGGGCGGCAGGCCGGCCTCCTCCAGCAGGCGCATCAGCAGCACCGCGGCGAAGGTCTGCGTCGGGGACGGCTTCCAGACCACCACGTTGCCCATGAGGGCGGGGGCGGTGGGGAGGTTGCCGGCGATCGCGGTGAAGTTGAAGGGCGTGATCGCGTAGACGAAGCCTTCGAGGGGGCGGTGGTCCGAGCGGTTCCAGACGCCCGGGGAGTTCACCGGCGGCTGCTCGGCGAGGATCTGGCGCGCAAAGTGGACGTTGAAGCGCCAGAAGTCGACGAGCTCGCAGGGGGTGTCGATCTCGGCCTGCTGGGCGGTCTTGGACTGGCCGAGCATGGTGGCGGCGGCCAGCGTCTCGCGCCAGGGGCCGGCGAGCAGGTCGGCGGCCTTGAGGATGATCGCGGCGCGGTCGTCGAAGGACATCGCGCGCCAGGCGGGGGCGGCGGCCAGCGCGGCGTCCACCGCGTCCTGGGCGTCCTGGACGGTGGCGTCGGCGTACGTGCCGAGGCGGGCGGAGTGGTGGTGCGGCTGTACGACGTCGAAGCGTTCGCCGCCGCCCATCCGTCGTGCGCCGCCGATGGTCATCGGCAGCTCGATGGGGTTACCGGCCAGCTCCTTGAGCTTGGCCTCCAGGCGGAAGCGCTCCGGACTGCCCGGGGCGTAGCTGTGCACCGGCTCGTTCACCGGCACGGGGACCTGGGTCACAGCGTCCATGGTGGCCGTGTCTCCTTACGCTTGCGATCGTCACGCTTGTGATCGTCGGTTCGCGATCGTTTCGTTGTCGTACGTCGGTGTACGTCGGTCGTGCCGGGGCCGCTGCCACGGCGGGTGGCCGGCTACGGGTGGCGCCGTCCGGGACGGATTCCCTGTCCAGGATCTACCCAAATGGCGCTAAAAGAGACGGTAAACTCCGTCCCAAATGAGCCGGTCAGCGGGGTGTCCGCGGCGGGCCTCCCGCCACGGACACTCCTGGTTCCCTCAGCCGCGGGTGGCCAGGGACCGCAGGAAGAACGTCAGGTTGGCCGGGCGCTCGGCGAGGCGGCGCATGAAGTAGCCGTACCAGTCCGTCCCGTAGGGGATGTAGACCCGCATCCGGTGGCCCTCCTCCACCAGCCGCTGCTGCTCCGCCTCGCGGATGCCGAACAGCATCTGGAACTCGTAGTCGGCGGGCTTGCGGCCGTTGCGGTGCGCCAGCTCCTGGGCGATGGCGACCATCCGCGGGTCGTGGGAGCCGACCATCGGGTAGCCCTGCCCGGCCATCAGGATCTTCAGGCAGCGCACGTAGGCCCGGTCGACCTCCTGCTTCTCCTGGAACGCGACCGTCGCGGGCTCCTTGTACGCGCCCTTGACCAGCCGCACCCGGGAGCCTTCCCCGGCCAGTGCCCGGCAGTCGTCCTCGGTGCGGAAGAGGTACGACTGGAGCACCGCGCCCGTCTGGGGGAAGCGCTCGCGCAGCGCACCGAGGATCGCGAGGGTGGAGTCGACCGTGGTGTGGTCCTCCATGTCCAGCGTCACGGTGGTGCCGGCTTCGGCGGCGGCCTCGACCACCGGGGTGACGTTGCGCAGCGCGAGGTCGTGTCCGCCGGGCAGCGCCTGCCCGAAGGCGGAGAGCTTGACCGACATCTCGGCCTTGGCGCCGAGCCCGAGTTCCTTGAGGGCTCCGGCCAGCTGGAGGTAGGCGTCGCGGTTGCGCAGCGCCTCGGCCGGGTCGGTGATGTCCTCGCCGAGGTGGTCGAGGGTGACCTCCATGCCGCGGGCGGCGAGGTTCCGTACGACCGTCATCGACTCGTCCAGGCGCTCGCCCGCGACGAACCGGTCGACCACGGGGCGAGTGACCGGAGCGGCCGCGACGACGCGGCGGATGCTGTCGCTGCGCGCGGCGGCGAGGAGCACGGGACCCAGCATGGGGCACCTCCACGTTTCAGGATGACAAATGCCGGGGCGGGCGCCGATCGGGCGGTCGCGGCGGCAAGATGAGCCACCTGAAATTTAAGGATCTCGCCACTTTCCGGCCATCGACAGCTGTCACGCCTTCGTGGCCGGCATCTCAGACAGATGTATGAGAATGGGAGGCAGGTGACGGCAGTGACAGGAGAGGGGTCGGGCGGCGGTGCGCGGCGACTACCAGCAGTTGGTGGATGAGATCTCGGCGGCGCTCGGTGCGCCGGCGACGCTGGAGGACCGGGACTTCGGACTGATCGCGTTCGGCGCGCACGAGAGCGAGGACGACGAGGTCATGGACCCGGTGCGGACCCGCTCGATCCTCCAGCGGCGGTCCTCCGCGGCGGTGCGCGCGTGGTTCGAGGCGTTCGGGATCGCCCGCGCCACCTCCCCGCTGCGCATCCCCCCGGACCCGGCGGCCGGGGTCTTCAAAGGCCGGATCTGCCTCCCGGTACGGCACCGCGGGGTGGTACACGGCTACGTGTGGCTGCTGGACGACGGCCATCTGACCGACCTGGAACTGGGCGGCCGCGGCACCCCGCCCGACCCCCGGATCGCCCAGGCCATGGAGACCGCCGCACGGATCGGCGCCCTCCTGGCCCACGAGTCCCGGGCCGGCTCCGAACTCGCCGAAGTGCTACGGGAGTTGCTGACCTCTCAGGCCGCCGGTCGGGCCGCCGCGGCGGCCGCGCTGCGGGACGCCCTCCGGGACACCCTGCGCTTCACCCCCGGCACGCCGCTCACCTTGGTGGCGGTCCTGCCCTGGGACACCGGCACCGACGCGGCTCCGCTGCCCAGCCTGCCGGGGCTGCTCGCGGCCTGCCCGCTGCCCACGGTGGCCACCGCCCCCCAGGACCGGCCGGACCACCCGGACCGGCCCGGCCCCGGCGCCGCCGAGCCCGCGCTGGCCGCGCTCGTCCGGCTGCGCCAGACCGGTTCGCTCACCCCGGCCCAGACGGCCGCCGACCACCTGCTGCGCTCCCCGCGGGCGGCCGGCGCCCCGGTCGCGGCCGGCCGGGCGGGGGCCCGCCCCGCCCGGGGAGCCGCCGGGATCGGGCTCGCCACCCGGGAGCTGACCGACCTGCCGACCGCCTGGCAGCAGGCCCTGGACGCGGCCCGTGCGGCCCGCGCCGAGCCCCGGCTCGGCCCCGTCGCCGAATGGGACGCGATCGGCGCCTACCGGCTGCTGACCGCCCTCCCGGCCGCCCCGGCCGACCCGGCGGTCGGCCCGCTGCTGGCCCCCGCGCACGCCGAACTCGCCCGGACCGCGGAGGCGTTCCTGGACTGCGCGGGCCAGGCCGGCCGCACCGCCCAGCAGCTGGGCATCCACCGCCAGACGCTCTACTACCGCCTGGCCCGGATCGAGAAGCTGACCGGCCTCGACCTGGACGAGGGCGCGGACCGACTCCTCCTCCACATAGCACTGAAGGCAGCGCGACTCTGAGCGGAACGCACCCCTTCAGACGGCGGGGTGCGGCCGGGGGTCTCCTGTCGTCGTCGGGGCGGGGCTCGTCCGTGCGGTGGGAAGGACGCCGAACGCGGGTCGGAGAGTTGATCGTTCGTCCCGTACGGGTCGCCGCCACCGGATGCCCCGGAGTGCCCCGGGACGCCACCTGTTGTCCACAAAGCCTTTGTCCACAGGGCCTGTTGCCGGCCGCTACCGGCAAGTAGCGTGTGCGCCGACCGAGGGAACCGACCGCCGGGTCGGCCCGGCGGGCACCGCTGCCTGCCGCCATGTACCGCCGCCCCAGGGGGATTTGATGCACGGGATGAACCGCCGCCAGTTCGTGTCGAGAATGTCCGCCGCGGTGGCGGGCGCCGCACTGTGGTCGGCGACCTCCTACGACCAGGCGCTGGCGGTCACCGCGGCGCGTGCCGTGCGGACCAGGGGCACCACGCTGGAGCAGGCCGCCCGCCCGGTCGGCACCGGGGCGTACAAGCGGCTGGCGGCCGGGCCCGGTTGGCCGCTGGTGGTGCGCGGCGACCTGGCCGGCGCCGGCGCGGGGCGGGACGACCGGCGGACCGGGCTCGCCTCGTTCGTGCAGTTCACCGACCTGCACCTGGCGGACGTCGAGTCGCCGGTCCGGTTCGAGTACTTGGCCCGGTTCAACGACGGCGCGCACCGCCCCCAGGAGGCGCTGACCGTGCGCGGCGCCTCGTCACTGGTAGAGCGGGTCAACGCGGTGCGCCGGGGCCCGTACACCGACCTGCCGTTCGGCTCGGTGATGGCCACCGGCGACAACACCGACAACCACGAGCAGATCGAACTCGACTGGTACCTGACGGTGATGAGCGGCGGCCGGATCACCCCGAGCAGCGGCGACCCCCGGCGCTACGAAGGCGTGCAGAATTCCGGAAACGCGGCGTACTGGAACCCCGAGTCCGCACTCCAGGACGCCTACAAGGCCAAGGGGCTGCCGCAGATACCGGGCTTCCTGTCCGGTGCGGCCCGCCCGTTCCGCGCGCCCGGCCTCGCCGTCCCCTGGTACACCACGGTCGGCAACCACGACGACAGCATCGAGGGCACCCTGCCCGACCTCGGCCTGCTGGGCGAGTTGTACACCGGCGACCGGAAGTTGGAGGGCTGCGACGACGCCGCCGCGGCCCGGCTCGCGGACGCCCTCAAGCACGACCCGGCGCACGCCGCGACGCTGCTCGGTTCGCTACTGGCCGGCGGCGGCGCGATCCGCAAGATCACCCCGGACGAGCGGCGCCGCCCGTTCACCCCGGCCGAGTTCGCCAAGGCCCATCTGGACCCGGCGTACACCGGCGCGGGCCCGGTGGGCCACGGCTTCACCTCCGACGCGGCGGCGAGCGGTCGCCTCTACTACACCTTCCCGCTCGCCGAAGGCGTCCTGGGCATCAGCCTGGACACCACCAACCGGGCCGGCTGGGCGGACGGTTCGCTGGGCACGGCCCAGCTGCGGTGGCTGGAGTCGGTCCTCCAGTCGCACAGCAGCCGCTGGTACGACGCCGACGGCCGCCCGGTGCGCGGCAGCGGGGGCGATTCCCTGATCGTCCTCTTCAGCCACCACACCAGCGCCACCATGGGCAATCTGCTGCCCGACCCGTACCACCCCTTCGAGGGCCGGCACGACGGCAAGGCCCTGGTCGCCCTGCTCCAGCGCTATCCGAACGTGGTCGCCTGGGTGAACGGCCACACCCACGAGAACCGCATCACCCCGCACGGCCACGCGGTACCCGAGCGCGCCTTCTGGGAGATCAACACCGCCTCGCACGTCGACTTCCCGCAGCACGCCCGGATCATCGAACTGGCCGACAACGGCGACGGCACGCTGTCCCTGTTCACCACCCTCATAGAGTCCGCCGCCCCGTACGCCACCGACGTCACCGATACCTCCGACGCCGGGCTCGCCGCCCTCTACCGCGAGCTGTCCTACAACGACCCGTACGCCACCCCGGACGCCAAGCTCGGCACGTCCGCCGACCACAACACCGAACTGCTGCTCACCCGCCCCGGGAAGTGAACCGACGGACGCGGGCACCGGCCCGCGTCCGCCTCGGCCGGGTCCCTCTCGACTACGCGCCCGCCTCGGCCGGGTCCGGCTGCGGCCGGTCCGGCCGGTCCGCCTCGGCCGGGCCCAGCACCTCGCCCGCCGTCACCCGGCGGAGCGCCTCGGCCAGGTCGGCGCCGGACGGCATCTGGTCCGGCCGGGCCAGCGACTGCACCATCAGGCCGGTGAGCAGGGCCTGGTAGAAGGTGCCGACGGTCCGGGCGGCCACCGGATCCACCTCGGTGTCCGGCACCCCCTCGAAGACCGCGACCAGCCCCTCGCCGCCCTCCGGCAGCACCTCGCCGATCGCCTCCCGCAGCCCCTCGTCACGCGGCAGCAGCCCGAGCACCTCGACCTGGGCTGCGATGAACTCCCGCTCGGTGCCGATGCGGTGCAGCACGGCGTCCCAGGTGGCGGCGAAGCGCTCCAGCGGGCCGGCCCCCTCGGCAACCTCCTGGCCGGCCGGGGGCGGCGCGGCGATCCCCGAACCCCACTCCTCGTTGGACGCGATGACCGCCTGGCGCATCAGCGCGTCCTTGGAGCCGTAGTGGTAGCCGATGGAGGCGAGGTTGGCGCCGGAGGCGGCCACGATGTCGCGGGCGGTGGTGCGCGCGTACCCCTTCTCCACGAGGCACCGCTTGGCGCCCTCCAGCAGATCTTCGCGGTGTCCCATGCGGGCACCCTACCTCCGGCCATACACCCGTACCAGACAAGCGTCTTACACAGGCGTACCCATGGCTCCGGCGTGCCGCGCCGCGCCGCCGCACGGCTGGTGCGACCCGCTCAGCGCGGCCGCCCCACTCAGCGCGGCCGCCCCGTTCCCGGCCCGCCGCTCTCGTCCCGGCCACTCCCCCGGCCATCGTCGGACTCCCGCCTCTTCTCCCGGGCCTCGGCGCCGCCCCCGCGCCGCCCGGTGTCGCTCGCAACGTGTTCCTCCGGCTGCGCGGTCTCGCGGGCGTCCTCGGTGCCGCGGGCCGTCTCCTGTTCCGCGCCGCCGCGGGACATCTCC
Organism: Streptomyces sp. NPDC058000; assembly: GCF_042886435.1. Taxonomy (NCBI): domain Bacteria; kingdom Bacillati; phylum Actinomycetota; class Actinomycetes; order Kitasatosporales; family Streptomycetaceae; genus Streptomyces; species Streptomyces sp. NPDC058000. The sequence continues at coordinate 11,985 of NZ_JBHVQS010000089.1, read as the reverse complement.
ATCGGGCGGGTCTCGTCCCGGGTCCGGGCATCGGTCAGCTTGTTGCGCTCGGCGCCGGCCCGGGTGCGGTGCCGCACGGCGGGCTCCGCGGCCGTCCGACCCCGGCCACCGGCCGCACCACTGCCGACCGTCCGCCCCGTCGTACCGCTCGCCTCACCCGTCCCGGCAGTACCCGTGGCCCTGCTCGTCCCCGTCGTCTCCGTCGTCCCGCTCGTCCCCGTCGTCCCAGGTGGCTCGGGCGGCCCGGTCGGCCCCGGCCGGATCAGCCCGTAGTGGCGGTAGAGCCGCTCCTCCTCGGACGGGTCGAGATGGCCGTCGGCGTCGATCCTCGGCGCCTCCTTGATCGTCGCCTTGGTGTGCGGGACGTGCAGTTCGTCGCCGGTCCGCCGGGCCCCGGCCAGCGGCACGAAGGTCTCCTTCATCCCGAACAGCCCGGTCCGCACGGTGATCCACTCGGGCTCGTTGGTGGCGTCGTCCCGGTACACCTGCTGGACGAGGCCCACCTTCGCGCCCTCCGCGTCCACCACGTGCAGTCCGGTCAGGCTCTGCGGCGTGCCACCCAGGGGTGCGTTCATGGCGTCCTGCCTCCTTCCGCGCGCACCCGCTCCGCGGCGCGCGCAGTTCCCATTGCGCGTCGCGAACGCCGCGCCAGCGACTCGGCAGCCCCGGCGGCACCGGGCCCCGGCGGCCCCTCGACGGCACTGAAGGGCCGCCCACCACCGGCACTCGCTACGCCATCCGGGTGAATCGTTGACGGATCAGCCACCGCGAACGCCGGGGCCGCACCGCCCGTTCCCGGCCCGAACGGCCACGGGCCCGGCCCCCGCCGAAGCGGGGACCGGGCCCGTTGACCTGCGAGAACCGGTGGCTCAGTGGGTGAGGTTCACCGCGCGCACCGAGGTCGCGCCGATCTCCTCGGAGATCTCGGCCAGCACGTTCGCCGGAATGGTGTCGTCGACCGTGAGCGCGACCAGCGCCTCACCACCGACGTCGGCCCGGGAGACCTGCATCCCGCCGATGTTGATGCCCGCCTCGCCCAGGATCCGGCCGACGGTGCCGACGACACCGGGGCGGTCGGTGTAGCGCAGGAAGGCCATGTGGTCGGCGAGCGCCAGGTCGATGGAGTGGTCACCGACCGCCACGACCTTCTGGACGTTCTTGTGCCCGGCGAGCGTGCCGGAGATCGACACCTCCTCGCCGCCCGCGAGGGTGCCGCGCACGGTCACCACGTTGCGGTGCTCGGGCGACTCGCTGCTGGTGGTCAGCCGCACCTCGACGCCGCGCTCCTGCGCGAACAGCGGGGCGTTGACGTAGGACACCGTCTCGTCCACGACGTCCTCGAACACGCCCTTGAGCGCGGAGAGTTCGAGCACCTTGACGTCGTGCTGGGTGATCTCGCCGTACACCTCGACGTCGAGGCGCAGGGCGACCTCGCCGGCCAGCGCGGTGAAGATCCGGCCCAGCCGCTCGGCCAGCGGCAGCCCGGGCTTGACATCCTCGGCGATCACACCGCCCTGGACGTTGACCGCGTCCGGCACCAGTTCACCGGCGAGCGCCAGCCGCACCGACTTGGCGACCGCGATACCCGCCTTCTCCTGCGCCTCACCCGTCGAGGCGCCCAGGTGCGGGGTGCACACGACCTGGTCGAACGCGAAGAGCGGCGAGTCGGTGCAGGGCTCGACGGCGTACACGTCGAGGCCGGCGCCGGCCACCCGGCCCTCCTTGAGCGCGCTGGCCAGCGCCTCCTCGTCGACGATCCCGCCACGCGCGGCGTTGACGACCCGGACGCTCGGCTTGACCTTGTGCAGCGCCTCGTCACCGATCAGACCCAGGGTCTCGGGGGTCTTGGGGAGGTGGACGGTGATGAAGTCCGACACCTCCAGCAGCTCGTCCAGGGTCAGCAGCTTGACGCCCATCTGCGCGGCGCGGGCCGGCTGCACGTAGGGGTCGTAGGCCACGACCTTCATGCCGAAGGCGGACATCCGCTGGGCGACCAGGACGCCGATCCGGCCCAGACCGACCACACCGAGGGTCTTCTCACTGAGCTCGACGCCGGTGTACTTGCTGCGCTTCCACTCGCCGTTCTTCAGCGCGGTGTTGGCCTGCGGGATGTTGCGGGCGGTGGCGACCAGCAGACCGCAGGCCAACTCGGCGGCGGTGACGATGTTGGAGGTCGGGGCGTTGACGACCATCACGCCGGCCTTGGTGGCGGCGGAGACGTCGACGTTGTCCAGGCCCACGCCGGCCCGGGCGACGACCTTCAGCTTCTTGGCGGCGGCGATCGCCTCGGCGTCGATCTTCGTCGCGCTGCGCACGAGAACGGCGTCGACGTCGGCGATGGCGGGCAGCAGCTCGGCGCGGTCGGCGCCGTTGCAGTGCCGGATCTCGAAGTCCGGGCCGAGGGCGTCGACGGTGGCCGGCGACAGTTCCTCGGCGATCAGTACAACGGGTTTACCCGGGTTGGCAGTGCTCACGTGGTCTTCAATCCTCATCTGGTCCGCTGCGGGTGCCTCCCACGCCCTGGCGGCAGTGGGGGAGGACGGCCGTCCCGACGGCCGAAGGCGGTGTACGGGGAAAGCCGCGTGGAAGACGCACGACGCTGTGAGCCTGACGCGCTTGTGACGAGCAGTGTAGTGGCGACGCTCGGCGCGGTCTGTGCCGAAGCGTAAGGATCACCCATGCGTGGTTCTACGCGGTGGACAAGGTGGTGCGGCGGCACGCGCGGACGCGGCACCGCCGCATACGGACAGGGGGCCGCGAGCGGTTTCGCGGCCCCCTGTCCCGGGGCTTACGCCTCGTCGTCCACCCAGCTCATCAGCTTGCGCAGCTTCTTGCCGGTGGTCTCCAGCAGGTGGTCCTCGTCGGCCTTCTTGTACTCGTTGTACTTCGGCAGGCCGGCGTTGTACTCCGCCATCCAGTTGTTGGCGAAGGTGCCGTCCTGGATCTCGGCGAGCACCTTCTTCATCTCGGCCTTGGTGGCGTCGGTGATGATCCGCGGGCCGGTGACGTAGTCGCCCCACTCGGCGGTCTCGGAGACCGACCAGCGCATCTTCTCCAGGCCGCCCTCGTACATGAGGTCCACGATCAGCTTCAGCTCGTGGAGGCACTCGAAGTAGGCGATCTCGGGCTGGTAGCCCGCCTCGACCAGGGTCTCGAAGCCGGCCTTCACCAGCGCCGAGGCGCCACCGCAGAGGACCGCCTGCTCACCGAACAGGTCGGTCTCGGTCTCCTCGGTGAAGGTGGTCTTGATGACGCCGGCGCGGGTGCCGCCGATGCCCTTGGCGTAGGAGAGCGCCAGTTCGAACGCCTTGCCGGAGGCGTCCTGCTCGACGGCCGCGATACACGGCACGCCGCGGCCCTCTTCGTACTGACGACGGACCAGGTGGCCCGGGCCCTTGGGGGCGACCATGCAGACGTCCACGCCGGCCGGGGCCTTGATGAAGCCGAACCGGATGTTCAGACCGTGCCCGAAGAACAGCGCGTCGCCGTCCTTGAGGTTGTCCTTGATGGACTCCTCGTAGACCTTGGCCTGGATCGGGTCCGGCACCAGGATCATGATGACGTCGGCCTCGGCGGACGCCTCGGCGGGGGTCACCACGCGCAGGCCCTGCTCCTCGGCCTTGGCCTTGGACTTGGAGCCCTCGTGCAGACCGACGCGCACGTCGACGCCCGAGTCGCGCAGGGACAGCGCGTGGGCGTGACCCTGGCTTCCGTAGCCGATGACCGCGACCTTGCGGTTCTGGATGATGGACAGGTCGGCGTCGTCGTCGTAGAACAGCTCGGCAGCCACTTCGGTTTTCTCCTTGGATCTAGCGGGGTGCCCACAGTATGTCGGGCGGGGAAAGGAAGGTCGGGGGGTCTCGCCATACGGTCCGAACGGACCGCCGGAATCAGGCCGTACGGTCCAGCGCGCGCAGCGAGCGGTCGGTGATGGACCGGGCGCCACGGCCTATGGCGATGGTGCCGGACTGCACGAGCTCCTTGATGCCGAACGGCTCCAGCATCCGGAGCATCGCCTCCAGCTTGTCGCTGGACCCGGTGGCCTCGATCGTCACGGCGTCCGGCGAGACGTCCACGGTCTTGGCGCGGAAGAGCTGGACGATCTCGACGATCTGCGAGCGGGTCTCGTTGTCGGCGCGGACCTTCACCAGGACCAGTTCGCGCTGGATGGCCGAGCCGGGCTCCAGCTCGACGATCTTCAGGACGTTGACGAGCTTGTTGAGCTGCTTGGTGACCTGCTCCAGCGGCAGCGACTCGACGCTGACCACGATGGTGATGCGGGAGATGTCGGGGTGCTCGGTGACCCCGACCGCCAGCGAGTCGATGTTGAAGCCGCGGCGGGAGAACAGTGCGGCGATCCGGGCGAGGATGCCGGGGGTGTTCTCCACCAGGACGGAGAGCGTGTGCTTGGACATGTCGTCTTCTCTCTTCTTCCGTGCGTCCGTGTCGTCCTGGCTCAGTCGTCTTCGTTGTCGCCGAAGTCGGGACGGACGCCCCGGGCGGCCATGACCTCGTCGTTGGAGGTGCCGGCGGCGACCATCGGCCACACCTGGGCGTCCTCGTGGACGATGAAGTCGACCACGACCGGGCGGTCGTTGATCGCGTTGGCCTTGGCGATGACCGCGTCCAGCTCCGCCGGGTCCTCACAGCGCAGCGCGACGCAGCCCATGGCCTCGGACAGCTTGACGAAGTCCGGGATGCGGGTGCCCTTGCTCGGCTGCTTGCCGTCCGCCTCGGGGCCGCTGTGCAGCACGGTGTTGGAGTAACGCTGGTTGTAGAAGAGGGTCTGCCACTGGCGGACCATGCCCAGCGCGCCGTTGTTGATGATCGCGACCTTGATCGGGATGTTGTTGAGCGCGCAGGTGACCAGTTCCTGATTGGTCATCTGGAAGCAGCCGTCACCGTCGATCGCCCAGACCGTGCGGTCCGGCTGGCCGGCCTTGGCGCCCATCGCGGCGGGCACGGCGTAGCCCATGGTGCCGGCGCCGCCGGAGTTCAGCCAGGTCGCGGGCTGCTCGTAGTCGATGAAGTGGGCGGCCCACATCTGGTGCTGGCCGACGCCCGCGGCGAAGATCGTGTCCGCCGGGGCGAGCTTGCCGATCCGCTCGATGACCTGCTGCGGGGCGAGGCTGCCGTCGTCCGGCAGGTCGTAGCCCAGCGGGTAGGTCTCGCGCCAGCGGTTGAGGTCCTTCCACCAGGCGCTGTAGTCACCCTTGTGGCCGGCCGCGTGCTCGGCCTGGACCGCGACGATCAGGTCGGCGATGACCTCGCGGGCGTCCCCGACGATCGGCACGTCGGCGGCGCGGTTCTTGCCGATCTCCGCCGGGTCGATGTCGGCGTGCACGACCTTGGCGTACGGGGCGAACGAGTCCAGCTTGCCGGTGACCCGGTCGTCGAAGCGGGCGCCGAGGGTGATCAGCAGGTCCGCCTTCTGGAGCGCGGTGACGGCGGTGACCGCACCGTGCATGCCGGGCATGCCGAGGTGCTGCGGGTGGCTGTCGGGGAAGGCGCCCAGCGCCATCAGGGTGGTGGTGACCGGAGCGCCGGTCAGCTCGGCGAGCACCTTGAGCTCGGCGGTGGCGCCGGCCTTCAGGACACCGCCGCCGACGTAGAGCACCGGGCGCTTGGACTCGGCGATCAGCCGGGCGGCCTCGCGGATCTGCTTGGCGTGCGGCTTGGTGACCGGGCGGTAGCCGGGCAGGTCGGTGTGCGGCGGCCAGACGAAGGTGGTCCGCGCCTGGAGGGCGTCCTTGGCGATGTCGACCAGGACCGGGCCGGGCCGGCCGGTGGAGGCGACGTGGAACGCCTCGGCGATCGTCTTGGGGATGTCGGCCGGGTCGGTGACCAGCCAGTTGTGCTTGGTGATCGGCATGGTGATGCCGCAGATGTCCGCCTCCTGGAAGGCGTCCGTGCCGATCGACTTGGACGAGACCTGGCCGGTGATCGCGACCAGCGGGACGGAGTCCATGTGCGCGTCGGCGATCGGGGTGACCAGGTTGGTGGCACCCGGCCCGGACGTCGCCATGCAGACCCCGACCTTGCCGGTGGCCTGGGCGTATCCGGTGGCGGCGTGTCCCGCGCCCTGCTCGTGCCGCACCAGCACGTGCCGGACCTTCGAGGAGTCCATCATCGGGTCGTACGCCGGCAGGATCGCACCGCCGGGAATACCGAACACGGTGTCGGCCCCGACCTCCTCCAGCGAACGAATGAGGGACTGCGCGCCCGTGACGTGCTCGACGATCGCGGGCTGATGCGATCCGCCGGAGTTACGGGCCCGCGGCTGCGGATGGTGGGCCCCGTTGGCCTGCTCGGTCATCTGCGTCTCTTCTCGAAGCTGAGGGTTTTGACGGGATTTGTGAGGTTGCTGTGCAACAAAAAACCCCTCGTGCCGTGAGGCAAGCGAGGGGAGCGCGTCGGTGTGGTCAGCCGGGTTCGTCAGGGCCCGGCTTCAGCCGACGCGCTTTCCAAGTACGAGAATTCGGGTGCGCATGGCACTGACCCTCCCCCTCCTGCGCACCGAGTGTCAAGTGGGTGGGACGGAGGTCTCACTATTTGGGCGCAACGGGGGATGCGGCAGCGCCTCCGGCCCCGACGCCGCACCGTGCCGGGCCGGTCGGCTGCCGCTGAGCACCACCGCCCGGCCCTGACCGGTCAGGGCTGGCACCGGGTAGCTGCCGCGGGTCAGCGCCCGACGCAGCCGGGGCTCGTCCAGCGGTCCGGAGAAGGCCAGCCCCATGCCGTGCGTGCACCCCATGGAGCGCAGTGCCAGCACCTGTTCGGGCAGGTCAACGCCCTCCGCGACCGACTGCATGCCGAGGTCGGAGGTGATCCGCAACAGACCGGCGGTGATCTTGTGCAGCCGGGCGGACTCCACCACCCCGTCGATCAGCCCGCGGTCCAGCCGCAGGACGTCGATGGGGAGCCGGCGCAGCGCGCTCATCGCGGCGTACCCGCTGCCGAAGCCGTCCAGGGCGGTCCGTACGCCCAACCGGCGCAGCGCGACCAGCCGGCGCTCCAGGTCGTCGAGCGGGATCCGGGGGTCGCTTTCGGACAGTTCCAGGACGAGTGCGCCCGTTGGGAGGCCGTGCCGGGCGAGCAGCGCCTCGATGGCCTTGGGGGTCAGCGCGCGGTCCAGCAGACGCCGGGCGGAGAGCCGGACCGCGACCGGGACCTGGTGGCCGGCGCGGTGTCGCGCGGCGGCCTGCTCCACGGCCTCCTCCAGCTGCCAGCGGCCCAGCTCGGCGGCGCGCTCGCCGCCCTCGTCGGTGAGGCGCCCGCGGTCGCCGACCCGGAGGAATTCGGCCGGGGTGAAGAGGATGCCTTCGGCGGACCGCCAGCGGGCGTGCGCGGCGACCGCGGTGATCCGGCCGCTGGCCAGCTCGACCACCGGCTGGTGCAGCAACGCGAACTCGCCGTCCTGGAGGGCGGTGCGGAGCTTGCTGGCGAGTTCGGCGCGGTGCGCGACCTCGTCCTGCATCTGCGGGGCGTAGAGCTCGACCCGGCCCTTGCCGGCCTGCTTGGCGCGGTACATCGCCAGGTCGGCGTTGCGCAGCAGGCCCGCCGGGCTGACGCCCGGTTCGGCGAAGGCGACGCCGATGCTGGCCGCGACCCGGACGTCCCGACCGTCGATGCGGTACGGCTCGGAGAGCCGTACCCGCAGCCGGTCGGCGATCTCCAGGATGCGGAACTCCCGGGCCGCGTGGTCGCGGGTGCCGTCGCCGGTGATGAGCGCGGCGAACTCGTCGCCGCCGAGCCGGGCCGCTATGTCGCCGGCTCGCACCGATTCCGCGAGCCGGCGGGCCGCCTGGATCAGCAGCTCGTCGCCCGCCTGGTGGCCGATGGTGTCGTTGACCTGCTTGAAACCGTCGAGGTCGATGTAGAGCACGGCGGTGTCGTGGTCGGTGGACCGGCGGCCGGTGACGGCCTTGGTGACCCGCTCGGTGAACAGCGCGCGGTTGGGCAGGTCGGTGAGCGCGTCGTGCGAGGCGTTGTGCTGGAGCTGGGCCTGGAGCCGGACGCGCTCGGTGACGTCGCGGGAGTTGAAGATCAGGCCGCCGTGGTGGCGGTTGACCGTGGATTCGACGTTGAGCCAGCCGTCACCGCCGGCGCGCTGTCCGCCGGCCCGGAAGCGGCACTCGATCCGGGTGGTCGGCTCGGCCTCGGGCGAGGCGGCGAGGAACCGGCGGACCTCGTGGACCACCCGGCCCAGGTCCTCGGGGTGGATCAGCGAGGCCAGCTCGGAGCCGACCAGCTCCTCCGCGTCGCGGCCGTAGACCCCGGCGGCGGCGGGGCTCACGTACCGCAGCACCCCGGTCGGTGCGGCGATCATGATGACGTCGCTGGAGCCCTGCACCAGGGAGCGGAAGTGGTTCTCCTTCTGCGCCAGTTCCTGGGTGAGGGTGATGTTGTCGAGCAGCATGATGCCCTGCCGGACGACCAGGGCCAGGACGACCGTGCAGCCGGTGAAGAGCACCACGCGGTCGATGCGGCGCCCGTCCAGGACGTTGGTGAGGATGCCCAGGGTGCAGACGGCGGCGGCCAGATACGGGGTCAGGGCGGCCAGCGAGCCCGCGATGGGGCGACTGCCGGGCGGCTGCGGGCGGCGCACCGCCTGCCGGAGGTCCTCGACCGCGGGCTCCGTGCCGGACCGGCGGCCCACCCACGGGGCGTACGCGAAGAGCATCGAGCCGGCGAACCATCCGGCGTCCAGGATCTGGCCGGAGCGGTAGTGGTCGTGCAGCAGCGGGGAGCTGAACAGCGCGTCGCACAGCACCGTCAGCGCCAGTGCGGCGATGGCGGTGTTGATCGCCGAGCGGTGCACGGAGGAGCGCCGGAAGTGCAGCGCCAGGACCATGCTGACCAGCACGATGTCCAGTAGTGGGTAGGCCAGCGAGAGGGCGCTCTGGGCGACCGAGCGGCCCTGGAAGTGCGCGGTGTGCGCGAGCGCGAGGCTCCAGGAGATGGTCAGCAGGGAGCCGGCGATCAGCCAGGCGTCGAGCCCGAGGCAGACCCAACCGGCCCTGGTCACCGGCCGCTTGGCGAGCACCAGCAGGCCGACGATGGCCGGCGGCGCGAACAGCAGGAAGCAGAAGTCGGCCAGGGACGGGCTGGGTACGGCGGCGCCCTGGACGACCTCGTACCAGCCCCAGACGCCGTTGCCGAGTCCGGCCATCCCGGAGGAGAGGGCGAACAGCACCCAGGCCGGGCGGAAGGGGCTGGCGTACCTACGGGCGTACAGGCCGCAGGAGACGGCGGCGACGAGGGCGGCCAGGCTGAGCCCGAAGTCCCCCATGATCACGGCGAGGCGCGGTGAGCCCCAACCCACCGCGGAGCCGACGGCGTAGCCGCCGCAGACGACGGCCAGTGCGACCTGCGGCACCGGACTCGGGGCACCGCCGGCCTGCGCGGGCGACCTGGAGAGCAGGGCCCCCGGGGCGCTCACCGGACTCTCCCGTTCTTCCGGGCCGGGCCGCTTCGGGAACGGTGCGCGCGGGGCCCCGGTGGCATTGCTGCGGGCGGTCGTGGATCGCGTGTCTCGCGGATCATCCATCGGCAGTACATCGCCCGTCGCCCCCCTCGGTTCCGGATCTTTCGTATCGCGCCGTGACGATCCCGGCGCCCCCGCTCGGGACGATACACCAGATCCGTCACTCAGGGACATAGTGCCTCTACAGAGCGTAACGACCTAGGGATTTGTGGATACGGAGAGCAGTCCTACGGCCTCGTAGAGCGATCCACTGCGGATTCCGGTGCGGTGGCGACGACGTGCCGGACGGGCTCGCCGGCCGCGAAAAGCGCCAACTGGCCGCGCAGCAGCCGCTTCGCACGGGGCAGGAAGGCAGAACTGGGGCCGCCGACGTGTGGAGTGATGAGCACGCCGGGAGCGTGCCACAGCGGATGGCCGGCGGGCAGGGGTTCCGGATCGGTGACGTCGAGGGCGGCGCGGAGCCGTCCCGACTCCAGTTCGGCGAGGAGCGCCGCGGTGTCGACGATCGCTCCGCGAGCGACGTTCACCAGGAGTGCGCCGTCCTTCATCCGGGCCAGGAAATCGCGTCCGACCAGGCCATGTGTCTGCTCGGTGAGGGGTGTGGCGAGGATGACGACGTCCGCGGCGGGCGCGAGGGCGGACAGTTCGGACAGTGGATGCACCGGACCGCGCACGGTGTCACGTGCGGTGCGCGCGATGCGCATCACCCGCGCGCATTCGAAGGGCATGAGCCGGTCCTCGATGGCACTGCCGATCGAACCATAGCCCACAATGAGGACCGACTTGTCGGCGAGCGCAGGTCGGAAGTCCGGTCGCCACTCGCCCGCGTCCTGCGCTCGGACGAAGTCCGGGACGCCGCGCAGCGCCGACAGCGTCAGGGTGAGCGCCAGCTCGGCGGTACTGGCGTCGTGCAGTCCGCGGGCGTTGCACAACTCGGCATCGGGCGGCAGGTGGTCCAGCCCGGGGAGCATGTGATCGACCCCGGCCGTGAGGGTCTGCACCACGCGCACCCGGCTCATCCGCGACAGCGCGCGCAGGCAGATGTCGGCGGGCTTCATGTACGGGACGGCGTAGAAGACGCACCGCGCGGGGTCCGCCGGATAGTCGGGACCGGCGTCCCAGTGGACGTAGTTGAGGCCGTCCGGGAGGCCGTCGATCTCGCCGGGCGGGATCGGAAGCCACACGTCGCCGGGGGCCGGGTGCGGGTCTGCTGTTGCCATGGCCCGAGGCTATGCGAAGAGACGTTTGGTTCAGACGTTAGTTTGGTCTGGCCCTTGATCGGGGGCGAGGGGACGGAGGCACGACCAGGTGGAGCGCAGGACAATCGGCGCGGCGGCCCTGGAGGTGGGCGCGATCGGCCTCGGCTGCATGCCGATGAGCTGGGGGTACAGCGCGTCGCAGCGCAACGGGGAGGGGTCGGTGCGGGCGCTGCACGCCGCGCTCGACCAGGGGTGCAGCCTGCTGGACACCGCCGACATGTACGGCCCGTTCACCAACGAACTGTTGGTGGGACGGGTGCTCAAGGAGCGGCGGCAGGACGCCTTCGTCTCGACCAAGTGCGGGCTGCTCGCCGGCGACCAGCACATCGTCGCCAACGGGCGCCCCGGCTACATCAAGCGTGCCTGCGACGCCTCGCTGCGGCGGCTCCAGACCGACCACATCGACCTCTACCAACTGCACCGCGCGGACCCCGAGGTGCCCGTCGAGGAGACCTGGGGGGCGATGGCGCAGCTGGTGGCGGCCGGGAAGGTGCGGGCGCTGGGACTGTCCGCGGTGGGGGCGCGCGCCGCCCGGACGCCGCGCACCCTCCGGGCGGGGCGGGTCGCCCCCGGTGGCCGGGGACTCCCCGGCTCGGGGATGCACGCCGGCACGCTGCGCCAACTGGAGCGCGTCCAGCAGGTGTTCCCGGTGAGCAGTGTGCAGGCGGAGCTTTCGGTGTGGTCGCCGGAGGCGCTGGCGGAGCTGCTGCCGTGGTGCGAGTCGCGCGGGGTGGGGTTCCTGGCGGCGATGCCGCTGGGCAACGGCTTCCTGACCGGCACCCTCACCCCGGGGCAGGGCTTCGAACCGGAGGACATACGGGCCCGGCACCCGCGTTTCACCGCCGAGATGATGGCCGCCAACCAGCCGGTGGTGGCCGGACTGCGCCGGGTCGGCGCCCGCTACGGGGCCGCTCCCGGGCAGGTGGCGCTGGCCTGGGTGCTGGCCCAGGGGCGCCATGTGGTCCCCGTCCCCGGTACGAAGAAGGAGCGCTGGGCGGTGCAGAACGCCAAGGCGGCGGACCTGGTGCTCGCCCCCGAGGACCTGCGGGAGATCGCCGCGCTGCCGCCGGCGCGGGAGTCCTGGTACTGAACCCCTGCGGGGGGCCGGCTTCCCACGTTGTCGGCTTTCCCGCCGTGGGGTTGCTGTTTTTGCGCCTGCGGCGCGGGGCCGCTGCGCCGGGCTGGTCGGGCGCGGTGCCGGGTCTGTGGGGTGGGGGTGTGCCGGACTGCTTCGCTTTA
>NZ_JBHVQS010000088.1:0-27640 GCF_042886435.1 Streptomyces sp. NPDC058000 | reverse complement strand
GGGTTGTCGGACGTAAAGCGAAGCAGTCCGACAACCCACCCCGGAGCCCCCGGACCCGCCACCGCAGACGACCCGGGGCCCCGCCCCACACACCCTCCCGCCGAAGGCGGAAACAAGAGGCCCCACGGCGGGGCACCCGACAACGTGGGAAGCCCACCCCAGAGGGCACGGCGGGAAAGCAAAAAACGTGGGGAAATTCAGCCGCCCACGGCGGCAAGCGCACGGACCAGCGCCTGCGCCCGCGGGTCCGCCGTCACATTCGGCTGCATGCCGTTGGTGACGTAGCCGAAGGCGATCCCGCTCTCCGGGTCCGCGAAGGCCAGCGCGCCGCCGCGGCCGGGGTGGCCGAACGAGCCGGGGCCGAGCAGCGGGGAGGACGGGCCGTGCAGCATGAAGCCCAGGCCGAAGCGGGTGTTGACGAGGAGGGTGCGGTCGGGTCCGGCGGACTCCTCGGTGCGGGCGAGGGTCAGCGTCGCCGGCGCGAAGAGTCGCGGATGGCCGTCGACCGGCCCGATCAGCGCCGCGTAGGCGCGGGCCAACGCGTCCGCGGTGGCGATGCCGGCGGAGGCGGGGAGTTCGGCGGCGCGGTAGGCGTCGTCGTTCTCGTCGGGGGCCGGGGAGATCGCGCCGAAGGCGCGGCTGGTGAGGGAGGCCGGGTCGGCGTACGCGTCGGCGACGGTCTTCTTGGGGCGGACCCGCAGGCCGGCGGCGGCGGGCCGGGGCGGGGCCTCGACGGGGGCGAGGCGGCCGACGCGGGGGCGGGCCTCGTCCGGGAGGCCGATCCACAGGTCGAGGTCGAGCGGCCGGGATATCTCGTCGGCGACCCAGGTGCCGAGGGTGCGGCCGGTGACCCGCAGCACCAGTTCGCTCAGCAGCCAGCTGTAGGTCTGGGCGTGGTAGCCGTGATCGGTGCCGGGCGTCCAGGCGGGGGCCTGGGCGGCGACCGCGGCCGGGCCGCTGAGCCCGTCGATGGCCTGGGCGGGGGTGAGCGGGGTGTCCAGGGCCGGCACGCCGGCCCGGTGCGCGAGGAGGTGGCGGACCAGGACGCGGTCCTTGCCGGCGGCCTTGAACTCGGGCCAGTAGGTGCCGACCGGGGCGTCCAGGTCGAGCTGGCCGCGCTGGTGCAGCAGGAGCGGGACGGTGGCGGCGATGCCCTTGGTGGCGGAGCGGACGATCTGGGCGGTGCCGGGCTCCCAGGGGGCGGCCGTGGGGTCGCCGGGCTCGGCGTCGCCGTCCTTGGTGCCGGCCCACAGGTCGACGATCTTGCGGCCGTCCCGGTAGACGGCGACCGCCGCTCCCCGCTCGCCGCGCTCGGCGAAGTTGGCTGCGAAGGCGTCCCGGACCGGCTCGAAGCCGTCCTCGACCGTGCCCTGGACGTCCACCACTGAATCCCGCTTCCCGCTCTTCCGTCGCTTTGGTGACCCATCAATGGTGCAACGTCGGGATCCATGCTCATGACCAGGGGCACCGCCAGGGCCCGGGGCCGTGGCGTTCCTCACATCCGGCCGCGGGGCGGGGGCGGGTCGGGTCCGGTCAGCCGGGGAGGGTCACCGAGCGCGGGTCGAAGCCGAACGGCAGCTCCAACCGGTGGCCGCGCATCAGCTCCTCGTCGCACAGCAGCTCCTGGGTGGTGCCGTCGGCGACGATCACCCCGCCGGAGAGCACCACGGACCGCGGGCACAGCTCCAGGGCGTACGGCAGGTCGTGGGTGACCATCAGGACGGTGACGTCCAACGACCGCAGGATGTCGGCGAGTTCGCGGCGGGAGGCCGGGTCGAGGTTGGAGGACGGCTCGTCGAGGACGAGGATTTCGGGGCGCATGGCGAGGACGGTGGCGACGGCGACCCGGCGGCGTTGGCCGAAGGAGAGGTGGTGCGGCGGGCGGTCGGCGAAGGCGGTCATGCCGACCCGGTCCAGGGCCTCGGTGACCCGGGTGTCCAGTGCGGCGCCGCGCAGTCCGGCGGCGGCCGGTCCGAAGGCGACGTCCTCCCGGACGGTCGGCATGAACAGTTGGTCGTCGGGGTCCTGGAAGACGATGCCGACCCGGCGCCGGATCTCGGCGAGGTGCTGTTTGGCGACCGGGAGGCCGGCGACGGTGACCGAGCCGGCGCCGGCTTCGAGGATGCCGTTGAGGTGCAGGACGAGGGTGGTCTTGCCGGCGCCGTTGGGGCCGAGCAGGGCGACCCGTTCGCCGCGGTCGAGGGTCAGGTCGACGCCGAACAGGGCCTGGTGGCCGTCGGGGTAGGCGTAGGCGAGGCCGGCGACGGCGAGCGAGGGGGCGGGGGCAGTGGTACTCACAGGGTCCATCCCAGGAGGCAGACGGCCAGCGCGGCGAGCGGGAGGGCGGCCGCGCGGGTCCATTGGGTGCGGGTGGCGGTGGTGGCGTCGAGGAGGGGCATGGTGCCGGTGTAGCCGCGGCTGACCATGGCCAGGTGGACGCGTTCGCCGCGCTCGTAGGAGCGGATGAACAGGGCGCCGGCGGACTTGGCGAGCACGCCCCAGTGGCGGACGCCGCGGGCCTCGAAGCCGCGGGAGAGCCGGGCGATCCGCATCCGCCGCATCTCGTCGGTGATCACATCGCCGTAGCGGATCATGAAGGAGGCGATCTGGACCAGCAGCGGCGGCATCTTCAGGCGTTGGAGGCCGAGCAGCAACTGCCGCAGCTCGGTGGTGGCGGCCAGCAGGACGGAGGCGGCGACGCCCAGCGTGCCCTTGGCGAGGATGTTCCAGGCGCCCCACAGGCCGCCCACGCTCAGGTCCAGTCCGAGGACGTGCGCCCGGGGCCCTTCCGCGACGAACGGCATGAGCACCGCGAACGCCACGAACGGCACCTCGATCAGCAGCCGCTTGAGCAGGAAACCGGCCGGGATCCGGGCGGCCCCGGCGACCGCCGCCAGCAGCACCGCGTACAGCGCGAACGCCCAGACCGCGGCGCGCGGGGTGGCGACGACGATCAGGACGAAGCAGAAGACGGCCGCGATCTTGCAGTGCGCCGGGAGGGCGTGGACCGGGGAGCTGCCGTCCCGGTAGAGCTTGTGCGTATGGCCTGCCCCCATGTCAGCCCCGCTCGGCGGGGGCGTCGGCGACCGGGGCGGCGGCCGCGGCGGCCTTGCGGCGGCGCAGCACGACGAAGACGCCGGTGCCGACGGCGAGGGTGGCGGCGACCCCGATGACGCCGGCGAGGCCGCCGGCCAGCCGCGGGTTCGCGATGTCCTTGACGCTGTAGTCGGCGAGCGGGGAATCGGCGGTGGCGTGCTGTGCGGTCCTGGTGTCCAGGCCCTTGTCGTGGGCGACCTTCTCCAGGCCGTCGGGGCTGCTGGAGGCGTAGTAGCTGAGGCCGCCGGCGCACAGCAGGGCGACGGCCAGGCCGGCGAGCCAGAGCCGGCGGGCCGAGCGGCGGGGAGCGGCGGGCGCGGGAGCCGGGTCCGGCGCGTCGGCGGCGGGGTCGGCGGGGGCAGCGGGGTCGGCCGATGCGGTCGTGGCCAGCGGGGAGGTGCGCAGTTCCAGCGGTCGGGCCAGGTCGCGGGCGCCGTACACCAGGTCGGGGCGGACCGCGATCACGGCGCCGACGGTGAGTGCGGTGATCAGCGCCTCGCCGATGCCGATCAGTACGTGCACCCCGACCATGGCGGTGAAGACCTTGCCGATCGGCACGTCGGTGGTGCCGCCCAGGGCGTAGAGGGCGGTGAAGCAGACCGCGGCGGCGGGCACCGAGAGCAGGGCGGCGGCGAACGAGGCGACGGTGACCGAGCGGCGGCTGCGCGGCAGCACCTTCACCAGCAGGCGGAAGACGCCGTAGGCGACGACGGTGGTGGTCAGCGCCATGTCGGAGATGTTGATGCCGAGCGCGGTCAGCCCGCCGTCGGCGAACAGCACGCCCTGCATCAGCAGCACCACGGACACGCACAGCACGCCGGTGTACGGGCCGACGAGGATCGCCGCGAGGGCGCCGCCGAGCAGGTGTCCGCTGGTGCCGGCCGCGACCGGGAAGTTCAGCATCTGCACGGCGAAGATGAACGCGGCGACCAGTCCGGCGAGCGGCGCGGTGCGGTCCGCGCCGGTGCCGCCGCCCGTCCCGGCACCCGCCAGTTCGCGCCGGGCGCCGCGCAGGCTGACCGCCACCGCGGCCGCGGCGACCGCACCGGCCGCCGCCGACACCGGCGCGTTGATGAATCCGTCGGGTACGTGCATCTTCAGGCTTCTTTCGCTTCTGGCTCCGCAACCCGACGATGATGTGGGTCCTGCAACTAAGTTGCAAGAGCGCCCGCGACGCGGAATGCCCGGGCCGCCGCCCGCACACCCCCGTCCGCCCCCGCATCGCCATTGACTCTTGCGCCCCGCTCCCCCACCCTCCCGGCCATGACAGCCCAGGAAGCACCCCAGGCCCCGGGTTCCGCTCCCGCCGGGTTCGCCCCGTGCGCCTCAGAGAGCTGGCGCGCCCCGTGGGACATGTACGCGACCCTGCGGGACGCCCGTCCCCTGCACCACGTCGCCGACGGCGACTACTGGGTCCTCTCCCGTTACGCGGACGTGCTCGCGGCCGCCCGCGACACCGCGCGCTTCTCCTCCGCCGGCGGCCTCACCTTCGTCTACGGCGAGCGGGAGCGGCTCGGCATCACCGACGCCGCCCCGATGGTGATGCTGGACCCGCCCGAGCACACCGACTTCCGGCGGCTGATCACCCGCGGCTACACCCCGCGCCGGGTGACCGCCATCGAGCCGGACGTGCGCGCCTTCGTCCGGGCCCGGCTGGACCACATCGCCGGTCTGCGCGACGGCTGCGACATCGTCGCGGAGCTGTTCAAGCCGCTGCCCAGCTTCGTCGTCGGCCGCTACCTCGGCGTGCCGGAGGCGGACCGGGCCCGCTTCGACGGCTGGACGCACGCCATCGTGGAGGCCAATGCGCTGGGCGACCCGCTGACCGCGACCGAGGCGGTGGGCGGGCTGTTCGGCTACTTCGCGGAGCTGGTCGAGCGGCGTCGCATCGAACCGGCCGACGACACCGTCTCCGACCTGGTCCGGCTGCTGCCGCCGGGCGACGGCACCGCGCTGCTGCGGATCCTCGGCTTCGCCTTCACCATGGTCGCCGGCGGCAACGACACCACCACCGGCCTGCTGGGCGGTGCCGCGGAACTCCTCACCGCCCATCCGGGCCAGCGCCGCACCCTGCTCGACACCCCCGCCCGGCTGCCGGCGGCCGTCGAGGAACTGCTCCGACTGACCTCCCCGGTCCAGTGCCTGGCCCGCACCGTCACCGTCGACACCACGCTGCACGGCCGCACCGTCCCGGCCGGCCGCAAGGTGCTGCTGCTGTACGGCGCCGCCAACCGCGACCCCCGCGCGTTCGGCCCGGACGCCGACCGCCTGGACATCACCCGGGACGGGCCGCAGCACCTCGCCTTCACCCACGGCCCGCACCACTGTCTGGGGGCCGCCGCGGCCCGGCTGGTCGCCCGGATCGCGCTGGAGGAACTGCTGGCCCGTTTCCCGGACTTCACGGTGGACGCGGCCGGCGGCACCTTCGCGGGCGGCCATTACGTGCGGCGGTACGCGTCGCTGCCGTTCGCCACCGGCCGGGGCTGACGGGCTCCGTTCCCGGGCACGGGCCGGGGGCGCGGGCGCGGCCGAAGCGCGGCGGGGCGGGCGGGGCCGTCCGGACAGGCCGACTTGCCGCCCGCCCGCGGCGCCGAAACCATGGGGGCGTGAGCGATGCACCCGAGGCCGCCGGGCCGCCCCCGGGGCCGAACGACACGGACCGCGCGGACCACGCGGCGGTCACGGACAAGCCGGCGGCCGCGGACGGCGCCGGAGCGCGCGGCCGGCTGCGCCGCGTGCCGACGACCGGGCCGGGCCGACCGCCCGGGTCGTACCTGCGGTATCCGCACCTCCACGGCGACCTGCTGTGCTTCGCCGCCGAGGACGACCTGTGGCTGGCGCCGCTCGCGCCGGACGGGGCGGAGCCGGGCCGGGCCTGGCGGCTGACCGTGGACCGGACCCGGGTCGGGCATCCGCGCTTCTCCCCCGACGGCAGCCGGATCGCCTTCACCAGCTGGCGCAGCCTGGACCCGGAGGTCCACCTGGTGTCCGTGGAGGGCGGCCAGGCCCGGCGGCTGACGTACTGGGGCAGTACCGACGCCCGGGTCTGCGGCTGGACGCCACCGGACCACGAGGGGCAGTCGCAGATCCTCGCGGTGTCCTCGCACGGTCAGCCGTTCTCGTACTACTCGTGGGCGTACAGCCTGCCCACCGACGGCAGTCCCGGCGGCCAGCTGCCCTGGGGGCCGGTCGCCGACATCGCGCTGGCCGACCTCGACGGGGAGCGGCGGACCCTGCTGCTCAGCGGCAAGCCGCCGCACGAGCCGGCGTCCTGGAAGCGGTACCGGGGCGGGGCGATGGGGCGGATGTGGCTGCACGGCACCCGGCTGCTACCGGATCTGTGCGGGCACCTGGGCTCGGTGATGTTCACCGCCGGCCGGATCGCCTTCCTCTCCGACCACGAGGGCGTCGGCAACGTCTACTCGTGCCGCCCCGACGGCACGGATCTGCGCCGGCACAGCGACCACCCCGACTTCTACGCCCGGCACGCCTCGACCGACGGCTCCCGGATCGTCTACCAGTGCGCCGGCGACCTGTGGCTGATCGACGACCTGTCCCCGGGCGCGGTGCCGCGGAAGCTCGCGGTGCGGCTGGGCGGGCCGCGGGCCGGCCGCCGCAGCTACCAGGTGCCGGCCGCCGCGCACGTCACCGGTCTGGCGGTGGACGCCACCGGGCGGGCCAGCGCGGTCGGGGTCCGCGGCAGTCTGTACTGGCTCACCCACCGCGACGGCCCGGCCCGGACCATCCACGACACCCCGGGCGTACGGGTGCGGCTGCCGGTGATGCTGGGCGCCACCGGGCGGATCGCGTACGTGACGGACGCCGAGGGCGAGGACGCCGTCGAGATCGCCAACCTGCCGCGGGCCAGCGGTCCGGGCACCCCGCGCCGACTGGCGGCCGGGGCGGTGGGCCGGGTCCACGAGCTGATCTCCGCGCCGGACGGCGAGCGGCTGGCGGTGGCCACCCACGACGGGCGGCTGCTGCTGGTGGAGACCGGCACGCCGGAGGAGACCGGTGCGCCGGAGGAGACCGGTGCGCCGGAGGAGACCGGTGCGCCGGAGGAGGCCGCGGGCGGTGACGCCGGAACGACCGGCGGAACGACCGGCGGAACGACCGGCGGAACGACCGGCGGGCCGGCCCAGGTGGTCACCGAGGTGACCCGGTCCCGCAACGGCCCGGTCCGCGATCTGGCCTTCTCCCCCGACTCCCGCTGGCTGACCTGGTCGCACCCGGGCATCGGCCGCACCCTGCGGATGATCAAGATGGCCCGGCTGTCCGACGGGCACATCGTGGACGTCACCAACGGCCGCTTCGAGGACGAGCAGCCGGTGTTCACCCGGGACGGCCGGTACCTCGCCTTCCTGTCCTGGCGCGGTTTCGACCCGGTCTACGACGTGCACACCGGCGACCTGTCGTTCCCGCTGGGCTGCCGCCCCTACCTCGTGCCGCTGTCGTCGGCGACACCGTCCCCGTTCGCGCTGTCCCCGGAGGGGCGGCCGGCGGCCGGCGGACTGGATCCGGACGAGAACCCCCCGACCGGGGAGGGACCGGTGCTGGTGGAGGTGGAGGGGCTGGCGAACCGCGTCACGCCGTTCCCGGTCTCCGCGTCCAAGTACTCCTCGCTCCGGCCGGTCAGCGGCGGCGGTCTGGTGTGGCTGCGCTGGCCGATCTCCGGCGCGCTGGGCGAGACCTTCGCCAACCCGGCCGACACCTCCGGCCGCCCCACCCTGGAGCACTTCGACCTGACCAAGGCCCGGCGCACCGAACTCACCAGCTCCCTGGACGGGTTCGCGCTCAGCGGCGACGGCACCCGGCTGGTCGTCAACGACGAGGGCGAGCTGCGCGCGGTGCCCGCGACCGAGTCGGCGGACGGCGACACCACGGTCTACCTGGACCTGCGGCGGATCCTGCACGACGTGGATCCGGAGGCGGAGTGGCGACAGGCGTTCGACGAGGCGGGCCGGATCGTCCGGGCGTACTTCTGGGACCCGAAGCTGTGCGGGATCGACTGGGAGGACGTACTGGCGCAGTACCGGCCGCTGCTGGAACGGGTCGCCAGCCCCGACGAGTTCGCCGATCTGCTGCGCGAGGTGCTCGGCGAGCTGGGCACCTCGCACGCCTACGTCACCGGCGCCCGCCGCAACGAGGGACCGCCGCACTACCAGCGCCCGATCGGGCTGCTCGGCGCCAACTTCGTGTGCCGGGACGGCCGTTGGGTGGTCAAGCGGATCCTGCCCGGCGAGTCCTCGGACTCCAAGGCCCGTTCGCCGCTGGCCGGTACGGGCATCCGCGAGGGCAGTGCGCTCACCCACGTCGACGGCCGCCCGGTGGACCCGGTGGCCGGCCCGTACCCGCTACTTGCCGCGGCCGGCGGGACGACCGTGGAGCTGACCTTCGCCCCGCCGGACGAGGCGGGCAACGGTCACGCCCGGCGGGTCGCGGTGGTCCCGCTGATCGACGAGCGGCCGCTGCGCTACCAGGACTGGGTGGCCAAACGGCGGGACGTGGTGCGGAAGTTGAGCGACGACCGGTGCGGGTACCTGCACATCCCCGACATGGGCGGCTCGGGCTGGGCGCAGTTCAACCGCGATCTGCGGCGGGAGGTCGCGATGCCCGCGCTGGTCGTGGACGTCCGCGGCAACGCCGGCGGCAACATCTCCGAGCTGGTCATCGAGAAGCTGACCCGGACCATCATGGGCTGGGACCTGACCCGGGACGCCGAGCCGGTGTCGTACACCAGCAACGCGCCGCGCGGTCCGGTGGTCGCGCTCGCCGACGAGATGACCTCGTCCGACGGCGACATGATCACCGCGGCGTTCAAGCTCCAGGGCATCGGGCCGGTGGTCGGCACCCGGACCTGGGGCGGGGTGGTCGGCATGACCGGCCGGCACCGGCTCGCGGACGGCACCCAGATCACCGTCCCGATGAACGCGGCGTGGTTCCACCTCTACGGCTGGGGCGTGGAGAACCACGGCGTCGAGGTCGACATCGAGGCGCTGCGCTCCCCGCTGCACTGGGCGGAGGGCCGGCACCCGCAGCTCGGCGTCGCGGTGCGCACCGCACTGGAACTCCTGGACCGCCATCCCGCGGCGACCCCGCCGGACCTCTCGGACGTCCCGGACCGGCGGCGCCCCTCGCTCCCGCCGCGCGGCACCGAGTAACACCCACCAACCACCCAACCGCCCTGCGGGGCAGTCCCGTTGGGCGGTTACGACCCCGGCCGGCGCAACGAAAAGACCGGCGCAACGAAAAGACGCACCCGGGTTCACCGGATGCGCCTCTCCGCGAAAGGACGAACGACCCTCGTTCAGGACGTCAGACGCCCATCACTCTGGACGCCAGGGCGTCAGCTCTGGTAGCGGTCCTCGACGTCGTCCAGCATCTGCTGGCCGCGCTCGCGCGGCTGCTGGCCACGCTCCGGGGACTGCTTGCCGCGCTCCGGGGACGACTTGCCGCGCTCGGCGCCCTGCTGACCTTGCTGGGCCCGCCGCTTGGCCTCGTCCTTGAGCTGCTGCGCCTTGTCCTTGAACTGGTCTTCGATGCCCATGCTGTTCACTCCTGTGGGGGTGTTGGGGATCGGGCTCGATAAGCGTGACACGAACCGACATTCGTCGCATTTCGATCACAATCGGACACTCTCCGTGGTCGCCCCCAGGCCGGGACCGGCCCGCCGCCCCGGCCCCGCTACCCGTTCACCCGGGCCTTCTCGTCCGCCTCGCCGCCCGCGCCGACCAGCCCCGGCCGGAACCCGTCGAGCCGGTCCCCGAACCGTCGCATCTCGCGCTGCCCCACCGTCCCGATGAGCGACGGCAGGTAGCCGCGCACCGACTGCATCCCGCGCAGCCACCACTGCCCGTAGACGTGCGGGGAGCGGCGCTCGATGCCGGCCACGATGCGGTCCACGGCCGGGCCCAGCGGATAGGTCTTGTTGGACGGCCAGGGCAGCCGGGCGCGCAACTCCCGCATCAGGTCCTCGCGGTCGGCGCCGCGCACCATGTCGGTGTCGGTCCAGCTCAGGTACCCCACCCCGACCCGGACGCCCTTGTAGCCGACCTCCGCGCGCAGGCTGTGCGCGAACGCCTCCACGCCCGACTTGGAGGCGCAGTACGCGCTCATCATCGGCGCCGGTGTGAGCGCGGCGAGCGAGGCGATCTGGAGGAAGTAGCCGCGGGACGCCATCAGCACCGGCAGGAACGCCCGCGCGGTGACCGCGCCGCCGATCAGGTTGACCTCGATGACCCGCCGCCAGGCCACCGGGTCGGAGTCCACGAGCGGGCCGCCGGTCGCCACCCCGGCGTTGGCGACCACCACATCGACCTTGCCGAAGCGGAGCTTGACCTCCTCCGCGACCCGGGCCATCGCCTCGTGGTCGGTGACGTCGGCGTGCCAGTGGTGGGCCGGGCCGTGCAACGAGGCCGCGACCTCGCGCAGTTCGTCGGGCTCCAGGCCGACCAGCGCCAGGGTCGCCCCGCGCGCCGACAACTTGCGCGCCAGCACCGCCCCGACGCCGCGCGCCGCGCCGGTGACGACCACGACCTGGCCGTCGAGCTTGCTTCCGTTCACGCCGTCTTCTCCTTCTTCTGCCGGGCCGACCGCGTACCCCGGGGGGCCGGGGCGGTGGCCAGATGGTCGCGGACGAGTTCCCGCAGGCACCCGGCGACCGCGTCCGGGTCCTCGATCGGGGTCATGTGGCCGAGCCCGGGAAGTTCGGTCAGCCCCGCGCACTGCGGGAGGACGGAGGCCAGTCGGCGGGCGTGCACGAGGGGGGTGAGCCGGTCCGCGGTGCCCGCGAGGACCGCGGTCGGCACCTCCAACCGGCTGACGCCACGGGTGAGTTGGAGGTCGTGCAGCACATGACCCCAGCGGGCCCGGACGCCCGGCGGGCAGGCGTGCACGATCCGCGCGCACGCCTCGATCTGCTCGGCGCTCGACCCGGCGCCCATCGTGGCGTACCGCAGGGCCCACTTGGCGGGCGGGGAGACCGGGCCGAGCGGGGCGCGGGAGCCCAGCAGCAGCCGGTGCGCCCGGCGGCGGCCACCGGGGGTGGGCAGCGGGAACACCCGGGACTCGGCGGGCAGATCGGCGCTGCCGGTGCTGCACAGCAGGGCCGCCGCGGCGCGGGCGCGCAGTTCGGGCCGCTCGGCGGCGGCCATGATCGTCATACCGCCCATGGAGTGCCCGCCGATGACGGCCCGTTCACCGGGAGCAAGACTCTGCTCCAACACGGCGACCAGGTCGTCGGCGAGCGCGCGGGTGCTGTAGCCGGCGGGCGGGACGGCCGGGCTGCGCCCGTGCCCCCGCTGGTCGTAGACCACCACCTGGTGGGTGTCGGCCAGTTCCCGGACGACCGGCGCCCAGAAGGCGGTCGAGCAGGTCCAGCCGTGTGCCAGGACCACCGTCGGGGCGCCCTCGGGCCCGTGGACCTCGGCGTACAACCGGGACCCGTCGGCGGAGGCGACCTCCAGCGTCCTACGGGGCACCGGCGGGGCGTAGCGCCCCCGGGTGAGGTGTGCCGGCTGCTTCATGCCGCCACCTCCTCGGCGGCCGTCCGGCCGGTGGCGGCCTGGGCCGGTTCGTCGTCGGGTCGCTCCTTCGGCGGCCGGATGACCTGGTACTCGGCGAGGTCCACCTGCCGGGTCACCCGGCGGAACTCCGCGGTGGTGCCGGGCCAGGCGGTGGTGTTCCGCCCGTTGGCGTCGAGGTACCAGCTGTCGCAGCCGCCGGTGTTCCACACCGTGCGCGTCATCCGCTGCTGGATGGTGCGGGTCCACGCGTCGACGGCGGACCGGCGGGCGTCCAGGGCGATCCGGTCGCCGAGCACGTCCAGCTGGCGCATGAAGTCGACGAGGTAGTTCAGCTGCGCCTCGATCATCAGGATCATCGAGCTGTTCCCCAGGCCGGTGTTGGGCCCGATGATGGTGAGGAAGTTGGGGAAGCCGGCCGCGCTGGTGCCGCGCAGCCCCTCCATACCGTCCTTCCACTCCTCCGCGAGGGTGGTGCCGTGGGCCCCGGTGACCCGCTGCGCGATCGGCATGTCCGTGACGTGGAAGCCGGTCCCGAAGATGATCGCGTCCACCTCGGCCTCGCTGCCGTCCGCCGCGACCAGGACGTTGCCCCGGATCTCGCGCAGTCCGGAGGTCACCACGTCCACGTTGGGCCGGGCCAGCGCCGGGTACCAGGTGTTGGACAGCAGGATCCGCTTGCAGCCGATGCGGTAGTCGGGAGTCAGCCGGGCCTGTAGCGCCGGATCCTTGATCGCCTTGCGCATATGCGACTTCGCCAGGCTCTCGATCAGTCCCAGCTCACCGGGCCGTTTGGTGAACGCACTGACCTGCAACTCCCTTATGCTCCACAGGAGTTGACGACGCAGCTGCCGGGTGGCCGGCACCTTGGTGTGCAGCCACCGCTCCACCGGGCTGATCCGCCGGTCGGCCCGCGGCATCACCCACGGCGGGGTCCGCTGGAACACCGTCAACGCGTCGACCTGCGGCTGGATGGCCGGCACGATCTGGATCGCGGAGGCCCCGGTGCCGACCATGGCGACCCGCTTGCCCCGCAGGTCGTAGTCGTGGTCCCAGCGCGCCGAGTGGAAGACCTTGCCGGGGAAGTCCGCCAGGCCGGGGATGTCGGGGATCTGCGGATCGGAGAGCGGGCCGGTGGCCGACACCACCACGTCGGCGGTGAGCGACCCCTGCGCGGTATCGATCTCCCACCACAACTTCTCGGTGTTCCAGCGCAGTTGGCGCACCTCGGCGTTGAAGCGGAGGTGCGGCCGCAGCCCGAAGGTGTCCGCCACCCGCTCCAGGTACGCCCGGATGTGCCGCTGCCCGCTGAAGTTGCGCGGCCAGTCCGGATTGGGCGCGAACGAGAACGAGTACAGGTGCGAGGGCACGTCACAGGCACACCCCGGATAGCTGTTGTCCCGCCACGTGCCTCCCACCGAGTCCGCCCGCTCCAGGACCACGAAGTCGGTGATCCCGGCGCGCCGTAGCCGTACGGCGGCACCCAGGCCGCCGAACCCCGATCCGATCACCGCCACCCGCACATGCCGCTTCCCGTCGTCGGCCATGCCGCCACCTCTCGAAGTCGACGCTCCACCGTCCCGCAATCGTGCCAGCAATCACTGGCACGATTGGCACGGTTGGAGCGTAGGACAGTCCCGTACCGAGCGGTAGGGGTTCGGCGGCAGGAAGTTACCTCCGGTCACATCGGACCGCCGGCAGAGCCGGCCCGCATAGGCTGACCCCGTGGCAGACCAGGCGGCAGCGCAGAATCCCCGGAACGCGGACACCCGCGCCCGCGCGAGCGACACCCACCCCGCTTCCCCCGAAAGCACCCCGAAGGAACGCGAGTTCCGCATGGCCGACCTGGCCCGGGAAGCCGGCATCACCGTCCGCACCCTGCGCTTCTACCGCGAGCGCAAGCTCATCCCGCCGCCCCGCCGGGAAGGCCGGATCGCCTGGTACAACGAGCACCACCTCGCCCGCCTGCGCACCATCGCCGCCCTCCTGGAGCGCGGGCACACCCTCGGCGGGATCGCTGAACTCCTCACCGCCTTCGAGACCGGCCGCGACGTCGGCGAACTCCTCGGCCTCCCCAGCCCGCTGCTGACCCCCTGGTCCGAGGAGACCCCGGTCCGCCTCACCCCCGAGGAACTGGCCGACCACTTCAGCGGCGAGATCACCCCGGCGAACCTCACCACCTCGCTCGCCCTGGGCTATCTGGCCGTGGACGGCGACGAGTTCGTGCACATCAGCCGGCGCCTGCTGGACGTCTCCACCAGCCTCATCGCCCAGGGCGTCCCACTGGCCGCCGTACTGGAGGCCGGCGGCCGGGTCCGCGCGCACGCCGACGCCCTCGCCGACATCTTCACCACCCTGATCCGCACCCACCTCGTCCCCACGCTCCAGGACCTCCCCCGGGCCACCGAGAGCGTGGAGAACCTCCGCCCGCTCGCCAAGGGCGTCGTCGAGGCCGAACTCTCCATGGCCATGGACCGCCGCATCCGCACGGAACTGGAGAGCCTGCTGACCGGCGGAGCCACCGATCCCGAGCAGCCCGCACACGACGAGCAGCCGGCCCCCCGGGAGGACTGAACCCCGGGAGACCGGACCCCGCGAACGAGAACTCGGGCGAGAACGAGGGCGAGGTGACGCCGGGCGGCTACGCCCCGTACACCACCGTCACCGGCGCGTGGTCACTCCACCGCTGGTCGTACGTCGCCGCCCGCTCCACCGACGCCTTGACGGCGCGGGCCGCCAGCCCCGGCGTGGACAGGTGGTAGTCGATCCGCCACCGCATCGAACCGGTTGCACACATGACCACGGTCCTCCTTCAGTAGGTGACCTCCGACTCATCGTCCGAAGCCCGCCTGTCGGCGGCGCGCTTGTCGGAGGTGCCGTCGGCGCCCGTGTTGGAGGTGCCGTCGGCGCGCTTGTCGGAGGCGCCATCGACGGCCTTACCTGAAGTGCCGTCGGCGCGCTTGTCGGAGGCGCCATCGACGGCCTTACCTGAAGTGCCGTCGGCGCGCTTGTCGGAGGTGCCGTCGGCGCCCGTGTTGGAGGTGCCGTCGGCGCGCTTGTCGGAGGCGCCATCGACGGCCTTGCCGGAAGTACCGTCGGCGCGCTTGTCGGAGGCGTCGTCCGCCTCGCCCTTGCTGGAGGTGCCGCCGTCCGCCTCCTGGCACCACTCGACGTGCCCGGTGTTCTTGACGTACCGGGCCGGGACCCATGCATCCCGGCCACGGAGTCGGAACCAGAACCTGTTGCCTTCGACTTCCTGGGCTTTGGCCATGCAGTGCAAGCCGACCAGCGCGCCGTATCCGAGGCCGCCGGTGATGGCGGAGTCGGTGCTGGGAGACTGACGTTCGTTGACGCCAATGCGGCTGAGGACAGTGCCGTAGGGCACTGAAGGCGTTGTATGCATCCTGAAGTTCGGGGCCTTGGGGCCGGCATCCGCAGATGTGGCGGAAGCCGTTCCCGCGCCGGCGGCCAGGATGACAGCGGCCACAAAAGGGGCAGTAACGTACTTTTCGATGGTCACACCGAGGTAACGGTCAGGCTTGACGGAGGTCACGCAAGGCGGTGACTGGGACGCGCGGCCGATCCGCTTCGCGAGCCACGTCTCCGTCGGCCCCACAACCAGATGAACCCGCCGATCGCCCCTCGCTCACCTCGGGGGGACTCGCCCACTACACGTCGAAGGTCACCGTGACGGGCGCGTGGTCACTCCACCGCTGGTCGTACGTCGCCGCCCGCTCCACCGACGCCTTGACGGCGCGGGCCGCCAGCCCCGGCGTGGACAGGTGGTAGTCGATCCGCCACCCGGCGTCGTTGTCGAAGGCGCGCCCGCGGTAGGACCACCACGAGTACGGGCCCTCGGTGTCCGGGTGCAGGGCCCGGACGACGTCCACATAACCGCCCTGGTCCGCGTCCAGCACGGCGGACAGCCAGGCCCGCTCCTCCGGCAGGAACCCGGACTTCTTCTGGTTGGCCTTCCAGTTCTTGAGGTCGGCCTCCTGGTGGGCGATGTTCCAGTCGCCGCAGACGACCACCTCGCGGCCGGCCGCCTTCGCCCGCTCGCGCAGCCCGACGAGGTACGGCAGGAACTCCGCCATGAACCGTTCCTTCTCGTCCTGCCGCTCGGTGCCGACCTCGCCGGACGGCAGGTAGAGGCTGGCCACCGTCACCCCGGGCAGATCGGCTTCCACGTACCGCCCGCTGTCGTCGAACTCCGCCGACCCGAAGCCCACCTGCACCCGCTCCGGCTCCCGCCGCGTGTAGAGCGAGACGCCGGCCCGCCCCTTGGCGGCGGCCGGCGCGTGCACCACGTGCCAGCCGGCCGCCTCCCGCACCTCAGCCGGCAGCTGAGCGGTCTCGGCCCGCACCTCCTGGAGGCACAGCACATCGGCGTCGGTCCCGGCCAGCCACGGCACGAAGCCCTTCTTGGCCGCGGCCCGCAGCCCATTCACGTTCACAGAGGTCACGGTCAGCATCCCGGCACCCTACCCGGCGCGTATGTCGCGCCGTTCCGCCTCCCACACGTCGCCCTGTTCCGCCTCCCAAGGGTCCGGTTCCCCCACGGGGTGCACGGCCACGGCGACGCCTGGCAGGGCAGCCCTTTGACCATCCGCCCCACGCCCCTCACTCCTGCGGTTCGTGCGCCGCCGCCACGATCCTCTGGAGGGCCGCGGCGTGCCGCTGGAACGCCCACCGGCCGTGCGCGGTAAGCCGGACGTGGGTGTGCCGCCCCGTACGGTTCCGGGTCTTGCGCACCTCGACGTACCCGGCCTCCGCCAATGCGGCGACCTGCTTGGACAGGGCCGAGTCGCTGGTCCCCACCTTGTCCCGTACGAAGCCGAACTCCACCCAGTCGGCCGGAGCCAGCAGCGCGACGACCGAGAGCCGGGCCGGTACGTGCAGGAACTCGTCGAAGTCCGGGTCCATCAGCGGTGGCCGTCCCGGCGGGTGATGGCCTTGACGATCGGGCGGGTCGCATACCCGGCCACCAGGGTCGCCACGGCCCCGACGGCTCCGGCGACCATGCCGGGCTCCGGGAGCCCCAGCAGCCGGGCGCCGATCACCGCCGCCACCAGGACCACGGTGACAAAGCCCCCCAGCCACAGGGAGAACGCCCACTCCGCGCCGGACGGCTTCCGACGGACCGGGGCCCGCCGCTGATGCACGAACAGCATGCCCGTCATCAGGGCGCTCCCCGCCAGGAGGATGAGGGTGCGCCAGGGGTTCGGCAGCTCGAAGGCCGCGCTGTAGCCGAACACGACCAGCGCGGTGAAGAGCATGTAGGGGAGCTTGGACCCGTGGCGCACATACGCGTCACGGGTCTGCTCCTGGTGGTGGTGTATGGCGTCGAGCGCGGCCCGCGCGTCGTACGAGGTCATGGGTCCCCCTGGTCGTCCTGGTCGTCCGAGGTACTTGCTCATGGGGAAAGTACCACCTTCTTTCCTTGTGAGAAAGAAGGTGGGTGCCTCGTGCGGGTTCTCGCGGTTCGCGTCCCGGCCTGCGGAAGGCCGTCCTCAGGACTGGTGGTGGGCGTGGCGCTACGGGGTAGCCCCGTGCGGCCGTAGTCGCACGAGGCTGCCCGGGCGCTTCGGTTGAGTTGCGTCTCAGCAGAAAGCGGCGATGTTGCGGGCGACCCAGCCGTTGAAGGGGCGCGGGGCGCGGCCGAGGACTCGTTCCACGTCCGGACTGATCCGCAGTTCGGCGGGGTTCGGGGCGGCGATGATGTCCAGGGTGTCGTCGGCGAGCTCCGGCGGCACGAACCGGGTCATGGCGGCCTTGGCCTCCTCGCGGGTGAGTTCGTGGAACCGCACCGGCGCGCCGAGCGCGGCGGCGATGGCCTCCGCCTGCTGACGCGGCGTGATCACCTCCGGCCCGGTCAGCTCGAAGACTCCGCCGGCGTGCCGGTCGTCCAGCAGGCAGGCCGCCGCGACCTCGGCGATGTCGACCGGGTCGACGATCGGAACCCCGACATCGCCGAAGGGTGCGGCGACCGTCCCTTGCGTGCGGACGGACTCCGCCCAACCCAAGGCGTTGGAGGCGAAGCCGCCCGGTCGCAGGACGGCCCAGTCCAGGCCGGACTCCCTCAACGCGTCCTCCACCGCGCGCATCGCGATCCGCGACGGGCCGAGCGGCCTGGTCGCCACGCCCTGCGAAGACAGCAGGACGACCCGGCGGACCCCGCTGGCCACGGCCAGGTCGACGAGGTCGGTCGGCCTGGCTTCGGGGGCGTGCAGGTCGCCGGACAACAGGAGGAACAGCGCCTTCGCCCCGTCCAACGCGGGGGCAAGGCCCTGCGGTTCGGTCAAGTCGGCCGGCACGTGCCGGACCCCGCCAGGCACCGCCGCCGCGTGCCGCGACACCGCTGTCACCTGCTCGCCCGCCTCGGCCAGGGCCTGCGTCAAAGGCCGGCCCACATTCCCGGTAGCCCCGGTCACCACGATCATGTTCAGCTCCTAGTCCGTTGTGCACTGCGGCAATTGACGCTAGGAGTCGGACTTACTTTCCGTAAGAACATACCCGGAGGTAAGCTCCGGATATGAGGGAAGGTGCGCAGCTGACGCAGGCCGAGGCGGGTAGCCGGCATGAGGTGTTTCACACCGACTGCCCTGCGCGCGACGTGGTCGACCACGTGACCAGCAGGTGGGGCATCTGGGTGCTGATCTCCTTGCGGAGCAACGACCTTCGGTTTTACGAGCTGCGCAACAGCATCCAGGGCATCAGCGAGAAGATGCTCACTCAGACACTGCGCACACTGGTCCAGGACGGCCTGGTCTGGCGGAAGGTCGAGCCGACGACGCCGCCCCAAGTCACCTACGGGCTGACCGAGTTCGGTCAGGACGTCGGCGAGCCGCTGACGGACCTGTTCGACCGGATCACGCAGCGGCTGCCGCCCGCGGAGTAGAGGAGTGCGCGCCGCCTGCGGGGTCTCGCCGCGGGCTCAGACGAGGGCGGCGACCAGCAGCGCGAAGGCGGCGATGATGATGCCGACGCGGACGTAGTGGAAACGGTCCCAGCGGTTCATCTGCTGCTTCCAGTCGGCGGGCCGGTTCTCGGGGGTCCACGTCTTGCCCCGGTTGTTGATCGGGACGAGCAGCAGGAGCGACATGATCACGCTGAGGATCAGCAGCGCGGCGGCGATGACGACGAGGCCGGCGCCGGGGCGGTGCCATCCTGCGACGGCCCAGACCGCGGCGAGTACGAGCGAGCCGATGTACCAGAACGGCATCACGGCGCCGAGCATCCGGCCCCCGTGGGCGCGGCCGAGTTGGCCACTGTCCTCGGGGAGGGCGTTGAAGATCGGGTTCATGACGAAGGCGACGGAGAACTCCACCCCCACCATCAGGCCGACGACCACGGTGGTGACGACCTTGAGTGCGTCGAGAAGCATGATGACCCCTCCTGGGATCTAGCGCCGCTAGCTGATGAGCCAACGCTAGTGCTACTGCCGCTCGATTGTCTAGCGGTGCTACGATCGAATCATGTCGGTACAGGAACGCAAGCAGCGCGAACGGGCGGGCCGCGAACGCCTCATCGTGGCGACGGCCCGCGAACTCGCCGAGCAGCAGGGCTGGGACGCGGTCACCACCCGCCGGCTCGCCGAACGCATCGAGTACAGCCAACCCGTCCTCTACAGCCACTTCCGCGGCAAGCGCGAGATCATCGGCGCCGTCGCTCTGGAAGGCGCCACCGAGTTGGCCGCGGCGGTGCGGGCCGCGACCGCCGCCGCGGACGGCCCGCGCGCCCGGGTCGCCGCCCTGGCCCGCGCCTACCTCGACTTCGCCGCACGCAACTCGGCGGTCTACGACGCCCTGTTCCAGCTCGACGGCGGCCTGGCGTACGCGCAGGAGGACACCCCGGAGCCACTGAAGGACGCCTTCGCCGCGCTGCTGGAGAGCCTGGGCGAGGTCGCCGGGGACGGCGTCCACCCGGGGCTGTTCACCGAGACGTTCTGGGCAGCCCTGCACGGCCTTGCGACCCTGACCCGGGCAGGACGGCTGCCGCCGGAGGACGCCGAGCGGAGGATGGAACTGCTGGTGGACCGGCTCGCCATGGTCTGACACACCGTCCCGGCGGACGGGCAGCCGGGGTCGTCACCCAGGCATACGGGATGGTCCGCAAAACACTCTCCGGGTTCCAAGGAACGCGTGCGCTTCCCGGCGCGCCCGGCCTCCCCCATGGCGACACCTCTGACCTGCTCATCAGGGCTTACTCACGCCAGGTAACCGAGCGTGACGTTCCCTTGCGGGCATCCACGCCGAGCCAGGGTAAGACCCCCGCGAACACAGCATTGTTGACCCCAAGCAGCCCGATGGTGTTCGCGACAAAACAGCCCGGGGCCTCGTCGTCGTGTGCAGGCGAACGGCCCCTCGAATCCGCCGACGGCTACGGGGACGCCGAGGGGCCGTTCCGGCGATCACCGTGCGCGCGAACCCATCCGGCCGGAGGCG
The DNA here is from genome assembly GCF_042886435.1 of Streptomyces sp. NPDC058000. Classification (NCBI taxonomy): domain Bacteria; kingdom Bacillati; phylum Actinomycetota; class Actinomycetes; order Kitasatosporales; family Streptomycetaceae; genus Streptomyces; species Streptomyces sp. NPDC058000. The sequence goes on along the minus strand of NZ_JBHVQS010000088.1, from coordinate 7,578 downwards.
TCGAGACGACCGCTTGAGGTTGCCGCCGGTTAGAGCGCGTTGCGGATCTCTGCGCACACCTCCGCCATGGTCGGCCGGTCGGCAGGGTTTCGGCGCATCATCTGCTCAATGAGCTTGCCCAGCGACCCCGGCACGTTGATCGGCCGGTGTGGCCTGTCCACGATTGCCTGGCGCTGGTCCTTCCGGTCGGCGTCGTCCGGGTAGGACACATGCCTCCAGCCCGTGGCGGAGACGAACAGGGACGCACCCAGGGCGTATACGTCAGCTCCCCGCGTCGGCACCGCCGCGCCGGTCTCCAAGATGCTCCGTGAGATCTCCGGCGCTTCGTAGTGGACCAGGCAACCCCGATAGGGGAAGTCGTGGGCGTCGGGCACCTCGCCTCCCTGAGCCAAGGCGAGGTCGATAAGGAAGGCTCTGCCGGACCCGAGGATGACGTGATTGGGCTGCACGTCGCCGTGTGTCCATCCGGCCGCGTGGAGGTCAGCGAGGGCAACGGCGCATGAGAGGGCTTGATCAAGGTTGGGTGTAGCGGGCCTGGTGTGATGACGACCCGGCTTCCACAGGTCGAAGAGGGATTCCCCTTCGCGCCATGGTTGCGCGCTCCATGTCCCTTCTTGCCAATCTCCGGACAGGATTTCTTGTGGGATGAGCTGGCGGAGGATGGCGGCTTCACGGGCGGGGGCCAGCGCTGTCCATGGGTGCCTTTGCGTGGCATAGCCCAGCTTCACCGCGTAGCGGCCGTTGGAGGTCTGTACGTCCCAGACGGTAGAGCCACGTCGGTCTACGACGAGTCGCGCGCTTAGCGGCACCAAGGCGCTTTCGACATGGGCGGGGAGTGCGAACGGTCCACTGCTGGGCATCGTTGCGTCCTCTCATCGAGGGGCCGGCCCCGCGTTCGTCGTGTCCGAACCGGGCGTCTCCCGGTGGCGGCATCAAAGACGCCAGGCATTCCCCGGGTGGTCCAGCCACGCACGTTCGCCGTCGGCGTCGACGGTCAGCCCAAAGCGGTCGTGGTCGGGCCGGCCGCGATCCGTCCACCACTGGTAAGCGGCCTCCGCTTCGTCCCAGAGCCGACGCTCCCCCTGCTGCCAGACCCGCGCAGTTTTGCCCTCGCGGAACTGCACGCAGGCCCAGGACCGATCCCTCAGCCCATACAGCCAGACCGGCCGAGCACCTTCCCGCTTCTCCGCGACCGCTTGGAGGCAATGCGGTACGCGCAGCCCCAGAGCGAAACCAAGGGCGCTGAACGGCCCCGCGACGAACTCTCCCTCCGTGACGGCAGTAGAGGTTTCGTCGCCGTCGGCCACACTGCCCGGAACGTAGTCCCGGTGTACGACCTGCGGGAGGCGTTGCGCCCGGAGCTTCATGAACTCGACGGGACCGGTGAACCGGCCGGACGCGCTCTTGCCGTCATCGCTCACCACCAGCCGGGCCACCGCGTCACCGTTGCCGTAGTGGGTGCCCCAGGGGCTCACGACGATGCCGCCCGGCCGGCACTGCGTCACCCAGGCATACGGGATTGTCCGCAGGCCGCAGGTCGCGAGGACGCGATCGTACGGCGCCCCTGCGGGGTGGCCCTCGAAACCGTCCCCGTGCACTACCTCGACCGGGGTGCCGAACCGCTCCAACGCCGCTCGCGCGGCGGTCGCCACGGACCCGTCCACCTCCACCGTGACCACGTTCGTCCGCCCCACGCGGTGGGCCAGCAGACCCGCGTTCCAGCCGGTTCCGGTCCCGATCTCAAGGACCCGATGCCCGCGGCGCACGTCGAGGTCCTGGAGCATGCGGAACACCACGGACGGCATCGACGCCGAGCTGGTGGAGACCGTTCCGGGCGCCGTACCGGCGTGGTTGCCGTCGTCCCACTGCGTCACGATCGGGCAGTCGGACTCCGCGTAGGCGTGCCAGGCTTCCGGATCGTCCGTCCGGGAGACGGGCACGCTCTTCCCGGCCTGCATGTCCCAAGGCCACATGAGGTCCGGCAGGAACGCCGCGCGGGGTACGGCGGCGTAGGCGGGGGCCCAGTCGGAGGAGAGGGCACCGCCGGACATGAGGGCGCGCCCCAGACCGGTATGGCCGGGGCGCTCCTGGTGTGCGTCGGCCATGTTCAGCCGGCCTTGGGCGGGTTGGGAACGCCGGGGCCACCGTCGGGGGTCGGCGGCTGGTGGGGACCGGGGTACGGCTCGCCGGGAAGCCTGTCGCCACCGTCGGCGCTGAGAACCACGGACACGGGTCGCTCCTTCTGGTTGAGGGATTCTCCTTGCTGGCCGTCCAACTGCCGCTGTCCTCTTTCACAGTCAGACGGATACTGCCCGCCCGCCGAGGCCCGACGGGAGTTCGGGGCACGCCCGGCGGTACTCACACGCCGGGGATCTTCGGGGGCGGGGAGTGGACGACGAGCGTCACGCCGTGTTCGTCGCACCGATACACCGAGGGGGCCCAGACGGTCATGTCATGCCGGCCGACCGGGCAGCGAACCGGCACGTCGTCACCGGGCGGGTCCGGCCGCGGAGCGGCTTCCCGCTGAGCTGCGAGCAGGCGCCCTAGTAGGCGCTGCACGGCCTACCGCTTCCGTCGGTCCGCTTGCCCGCGTTCGGCCCCAGCGACCGCCTGGTCTGGTCCGCGTTCCTCTCGCGCAGGTCGTCCGGCCTTCCGTTGGCTCCCCGCGCCGCCTTCACCATGCGGGTCAGCCGAGCGGCCTGGCTGGGCGTGAGCAACGGAGGCGAAACCCGGGTCACCCTGATGTCTCCGTCCTCCGTCACGGACACCGTGCTGGGCGGGGCGTCGATCCCCACTTCTTTCAGCGCGGCATCGAGCTGCGTTCCTTCGTCAGCGCACGCCGAGTAGGGCGTACGGGCAGGACTGGTCATCAACCCCTCCTTGCTCTCTGTAGCGGAGTCGCTACCGGGGAGGTTCAGAGTGGCCCGCAGCTGGGGAGCATTCAACTTGTCACCACCGGACGGAAGGTCGTTGAACGCCCCTTGAACAAGAACGAGTTGAACCCGGACGCATCACCACAAGCTGCCTACGGAGCGCGTTTACGCAGCGCGCGTGAGTCGCGCGGCTGGACTCAAGATGACCTTGCTGATCGCATGGAATATTCCAGCGTCCACATCTCGGCCGTCGAAAATGGTCGGAAGCCTCCAACTCTCCGGTTCTCGCGTAGCACAGACATGGCGTTCGGCCTGACCGGCACGGCGGACGCCTTTGAGAGCGAGTACCGCGAGATCAAACATGGCGGCTTGCTGGAGGGCTTCCCGGAGTACAAGGCCGCTGAAGCGAAGGCGGCAGAGATCCGCCTGTATGAAGTGGGCGTAATCCCGGGACTGTTGCAGACGCCCGAGTACGCATCGATCCTCGCCGCGAGCGCGGTCAAGCGTGGTGCGATCACGCCTGAACAGGCTGACGAACGCGTATCGACCGTTGTCGAACGTCAAGCTGCGCTGGATCGAGCGCGCCCGCCACTGATCTCCGCCGTCCTGGACGAGAGTTGCATCCGACGCCCCGTCGGCAGTCGCGAGATCATGGACGCCCAGTTTGAAGGTCTGCTGAAGTTCGCCGAGTTGCCGAACACCATGCTTCAGATCGCCCCGTTCGCCATGGGAGAGCGGAGGCCGTTCGACCTGCCGCTGTACGTGCTGACGCTCCCGGATCGCTCACTCATGACCTACACGGAGTCGGCTCAGCGAGGGCACTTGGACCGGGAAAGCACATCGGCAGTCCCCATGTTGACGGCCTACCATCAGTTGCAGGCTGAGTCGCTTTCCCAGGCTGCTTCTGTGGCCATGATCGATACGTTACGAAAGGGCACCCCGTGACTGCCACCCTCCAGTGGGTCTCTTCCTCGCACTCCGACAACGGCGGCGCATGCATCGAATGGGCTCCGGAGCACGCCCGGCGCACTGGTGAGGTTCTGGTCCGGGACAGCAAGACCCCCGCCGGGCCACACCTGGCTCTCCGTCGATGCATGGGCGGAACTGGTCGACTTCGCCAGGTTCCAGGGCTGACCACAGCCACTCTCACAAGCGGCATCCGTGGCCTTGATCGATCAGCTTCGAAAGAGATCTCCATGACGACCGAATCCCCCCGCTGGTTCAAGTCCTCCTACAGCAACAACGGCGGCGCCTGCATCGAGGTCGCCACCAACCTCGTAGCCACGCGCGGCATGGTCCCCGTCCGCGACTCCAAGAACCCGGACGGCCCGCACCTGCACCTCACCCCACAGGCGTTCGCCGACCTGGTGGCACTGGCGAAGCAGACGCACAGCTGAGGCCACGGCAACGTGGCGACGCCCCCGCCAGGAATCTCCTCTCCCGGCGGGGGCGCCTTACGTTTCCGCAGGTCAGACGGAGCGACACCGCGCCCCCGGCCGCCCGGCCGGACCGCCGCTTCCGCCTCCCCCCGCGCTTCCGTACGCTTCCTGGAATGGAGATACGTCCCGTCCGCTACGACCACCCCGACGCGATCCGGCTCGACGGAGAGGTCCAGCAGGAGTACGCGCGGCGGTACGGCGACGGGGACCTGACCCGACTGGCGCCGGAGATGTTCCTCCCGCCGCGCGGCCTGTACCTGATCGCCTACGAGGAGGGCAGGCCGCTGGCCACCGGCGGGTGGCGGGTCCAGGAGGACGCCACGGCCGGGTACGCCACCGGCGACGCCGAGATCAAGCGGATGTTCGTGGTGCCGACGGCCCGCGGCCGCGGCCTGGCCCGGCGGATCCTGGCCGCGCTCGAAGCGGACGCCCTGGCCGCGGGCCGCACCCGGATGGTGCTGGAGACCGGCACCGAGCAGCCCGAGGCGCTCTCCCTGTACGCCTCCAGCGGCTATGCGCTGGTCGAGAAGTTCGGCTACTACCGGACGTACGAGTCGAGCCGCTGCATGGCGAAACCGCTGGTCATGGCCGCGTAACCGGATCGTTCGGACCGCGCGACCGAACCGTTCGGGCCGCCGCCGGCCACCCCCGCTTTGACAGGTCCCCGACCTCTCTCCATACTCATTCCACTAATTAACTAGCTAAAGGGGGGATCCGGCGTGCATGACCCGAGCCCGGGCCCGTGGGCGATCGAGGCCGACAACCTGTGGAAGCGGTACCGCCGACGGTGGGCGCTCCAGGAATGCTCCTTCCGGCTCCCGGCCGGGCGCGTCTGCGCCATGGTCGGCCCCAACGGCGCCGGCAAGAGCACCTTCCTGGGCATCGCCGCCCGCCTGCTCGAACCGTCCACCGGCACGCTGCGGCTGTGCGGCGTCCCGGTCAGCGACCCCGCCGTCCTGAAGCGCGTCGCCTACCTCGCGCAGAACAAGCCCCTCTACCCGCGCTTCACGGTCGCCGAGACGCTCCGCCTCGGCCGCGAGCTGAACCCGCGCTGGGACCAGGCGTTGGCCGAACGCATCGTCCGCTCCGGCGACGTGCCGTTCGACGCCCGGGTGGGCACCCTCTCGGGCGGTCAGCGCACCCGGGTCGCCTTCGCGGTCGCCTTCGGCAAGCGCCCCGAGCTGTTGCTTCTCGACGAGCCGATGTCCGACCTGGACCCGCTGGCCCGCGACGAACTGTCCGGGCTCCTGATGGCCGAGGCCGCCGAGCACGGCACCACCGTCCTGATGTCCTCCCACATGCTGGCCGAGGTCGAGGAGATGTGTGACCACCTCCTCGTGCTGGCCGGCGGGCGACTGCGGATGGCCGGCCCGACCGACGCCCTGGTGCCCGCCCACATGCTGGTGACCGGGCGGGCCGTCGCCGGCCGAGTCCCCGCGGAGCTGACCGAGCGGCACACCGTCGTCGAATCCCGCATCAACGGACGGCAGTTCAGCGCCATGGTGCGGCCCGACGGACCACTGCCCGCCCGCCCCGACACCACCGGGGACGCCCCCTGGGACGCCATGGCACCGAGCCTGGAGGAGGTCCTGCTGGCCTGCATGCGCTCCCCCGACGCACCCGCCCTGATCATGGACGAGGCCCCGAAGGAGACCGCGGCATGAGCACCGCCACCACCACCCACGAGGCGGGATCGGCCGCCGGCACCACCTCCGGCCCGCTGCGCGGCACCCTCTGGCTGGTCTGGCGCCGGCACCGCGCCGCGTTGCTCACCGGCATCCTGGTCACCCTCGCCGCCTGCGCGCTCTTCTCGTACCAGCGGATCGGCCTGATGGACTACCTCGGCGGCAAGCCCGCCGGCGCCGATGCCCTCCAGGATGATTTCCGCAACCGGTTCGGCGGGGCGTTCAACTCCGACATCGAGTTCCTCCAGTTCGTGCCGGTGGCCGTCGCCGCCTTCCTCGGCGCCCCGCTGATCTCCTCCGAGCTGGAGCGCGGCACCCTCCAACTGGTCACCACCCAGTCCGTGAGCCGCGGCCGCTGGCTCGCCGCCACACTCGCCCTGCCCCTGACGATCGTGGCGGCGTGCACCACCCTGCTGTCGTTGGTCTTCCAGTGGCTCTGGTCGCCCGCCCACGAGCTGGTCGTGGGCGGCGACTGGCTGAACAGCGGCCCGTTCGACATCACCGGCCCGGTACTGGTCGCCAAGACCCTGTTCCTCACCGTCTGCGGCGTCGCCCTCGGCAAGCTCATCAAGCGGGTGATACCGGCGATGCTGGCCACCGCGTTCACCGTGGCGGTGGTGAGCGTGGTCTGGGACAGCAAGGTGCGGCCGAAGCTGGGCACGCTGCACAGCGTCACCTACCCGTTCAACGGCGACGGCCCCAAGCTGGCGCCCGACGCGATCCGGATGGACGACTGGGTGGGCACCGCCGACGGCCGGCTCTTCGGCTTCAGCACCTGCGTCGGCGACGCCCACCCCGACGCCTGCCGGGCCAAGGCGGGCATCGTCAACCGCGTCACCCAGTACATCTCCTTCGACCAGATGCCGGGCATGCAGTGGCTGGGTGCGGGCATCCTGCTGGCGCTGACCGCACTGGTGCTGGCGTTCGTGGTGTGGCGGGCCCGCAGGCGGCCGCTCTGAACGGGCGTCGGGCGCGCCACGGGGGGCGCTTTGACACCCGCCGCGGGCGGCCCGATCATCAAGCGGTCGGCGGGCACGGCCCCGGCGGACGAACCGGCCGCACCAGCCGTACCGCTCGTACGGGCCGTACGGGCCGCATCGGCCGTACCGAAACGAGCACAGAGGCAGAAAGGTGGTGAGCGCCGTCGAATTCCGGATCGACCGCCGCAGCGGCGTCGCCACCTACCTCCAGATCGTCCAGCAGGTCCAGCAGGCGCTGCGGCTGGGCGTCCTGGTGGAGGGCGACCGGCTGCCCACGGCCGCGCAGGTCGCCGCCACGACCAAGGTCAACCCGAACACCACGCTCAAGGCGTACCGCGAGCTGGAGCGCGAGGGCCTGGTCGAGCCGCGGCCCGGGCTCGGCACGTTCGTCAGCCGTACCCTGGCCCGCCCCGACTCGGCGGCCGACGCCGTCCTGCGCGAGGAACTGCGCGCCTGGATGGAACGGGCCCGCACCGAGGGCCTGGACCGCGAGGACGTCCGGGCGCTGCTGAACTCCGTCCTGGAGGACCGCTTCCCGTAAAGGGGTGAGCGGCGGACGGGTCGGACGGGCGGTGAGTCGGGGCGGACACCCGCCCCGACT
>NZ_JBHVQS010000087.1:9927-27903 GCF_042886435.1 Streptomyces sp. NPDC058000 | reverse complement strand
CACCCCTTCAGGGGCGCGGGCACCTGCGCGTTTCAGCCACCGAAGTGGCCCCGGAGCGGGCATCGTCAGCCCCGGTAGATCGCCTCGATCTCCTCCGCGAAGTCCTTCGCGACCACGTTCCGCTTCAGCTTCAGCGACGGCGTCACGTGCCCCGACTCCTCGGTGAACTGGGTCGGCAGGATGCGGAACTTGCGGACCGACTCGGCCTTGGAGACCGCCGCGTTGCCGTCGTCGACCGCGCGCTGGACGGCGGCCAGCAGCTCGGGGTCCTCGGCGAGTTGGGTGGGCGTGACGTCGGCCGGGTGGCCGTGCTCCTCGGCCCAGCGGGGCAGGAACTCCTCGTCGAGGGTGATCAGCGCGCCGATGAACGGACGGGCGTCGCCGACCACCATGCACTCGGCGATCAGCGCGTGGGCGCGGATCCGGTCCTCGATGACGGCGGGGGCGACGTTCTTGCCGCCCGCGGTGACGAGTATCTCCTTCTTGCGGCCGGTGATGGCGAGGTAGCCGTCCTCGTCGAGGGTGCCGAGGTCGCCGGTGTGGAACCAGCCGTCGGACAGCGCCTCCGCGGTGGCCGTCGGGTTGTTCCAGTACTCGGTGAAGAGGTGCTCGCCGTGCAGCAGCACCTCGCCGTCGTCGGCGATCCGGACCACCGAGCCGGGCAGCGGCTGCCCGACCGTGCCGATCTTCTGGCGGTCCCAGGGGTTGAACGCGGTGGCCGCACAGGACTCGGTCAGGCCGTAGCCCTCCAGGACGGTGAAGCCGATGCCGCGGTAGAAGTGGCCCAGCCGCTCGCCGAGCGGGGCGCCGCCGGAGATGGCGTGGGTGGCCCGGCCGCCGAGCACCGTCCGCAGCTTGCCGTAGACCAGGCGGTCGAAGACCTTGTACTTCAGCTTCAGCCCGAGGGACGGGCCGCCGGGGGTGTCCAGCGCCCGGCTGTAGGCGATCGCGGTCTCCGCCGCCGTGTCGAAGATCTTGCCCTTGCCGTCGGCCTGCGCCTTGGCCCGCGCGGAGTTGTAGACCTTCTCGAAGACCCGGGGGACGCCCAGGATCATCGTCGGCCGGAACGAGGCCAGGTCGTCCGTGAGGTTCTTGATGTCGGGTGCGTGGCCCAGCTTGATGGGCGCCATGACCGAGGCGACCTGCACCAGCCGGCCGAAGACGTGCGCGACGGGCAGGAAGAGCAGGACGGACGAGTCACCGGTGCGGAAGAGCGGGCGAAGCCGCTCGACGACGTTGCCGCACTCGGCGAAGAAGCTGCGGTGGCTGAGCACGCAGCCCTTGGGGCGGCCGGTGGTGCCCGAGGTGTAGACGAGGGTGGCGGGGGAGTCCGCGTCGGCCAGCGCGCTGCGCTCGTCGACCTCCGCGTCGGTGATGTCGTCGCCGGCCGCCCGCAGCCGGGCGATGGCGTCCCGCTCGATCTGCCAGACGTTCGCCAGGTCCGGGAGCCGGTCGCGGACCGATTCCACCGTCGCCTCGTGGGCGGGGCTCTCCACCAGGATGGCCACCGCGCCGGAGTCGCCGAGGATCCACTGGATCTGCTCGGCGGAGCTGGTCTCGTATACGGGGACGGTGATCGCGCCCGCGCTCCAGACGGCGAAGTCCAGCAGCGTCCACTCGTAACGGGTGCGCGACATCAGGCCGACCCGGTCGCCGGGCTTGATGCCGGCGGCCATCAGGCCCTTGGCGGCTGCCCGGACCTCGGTGAGGAAGGTCGCGGCGGTGACGTCCTGCCAGCCGCCGTTCACCTTCCGTCCCAGGACCGCGACATCCGGGTACTGCGCGGCATTGCGGCGGATCAGGTCCGTCAGATTGCCGTCCGCGGGGACCTCGTACAGGGCCGGAAGGCTGAACTCGCGCAAGACTGCTGCTCCTCGAAAGCGCCGGCACCACGACGCTGTGTGCGCACCGACTGCGGTCCATGATCATGCGGGGGGAGATTGGACGGCCCGGACGTTACCCATCGGTATTGCTTTTGGGATAGGGGGTTACGGCCAGATGTTCGATGCGTCACATGCTGCGGACACGTCATGGGGACTGCACGCGCAGACTAAACCAGCCCAGAGGTGACCCGAAAGTAACCAAGGGTCCGCCCTCCGCTCCCGGCGCGGTCCTGATCCACCGGACAGGCCCTAGGGTGACGCCATGCGCGTGCATGTGGTCAGTGACGTCCATGGCAACAGTCGGGACCTGGCGGCGGCCGGGGACGGGGCCGACGCCCTGGTCTGCCTCGGCGACCTGGTCCTCTTCCTCGATTACGCGGACCATTCGCGCGGCATCTTCCCCGACCTCTTCGGGGTCGCCAACGCCGACGCCCTGGTCGAGCTGCGCACCGCCCGCCGCTTCAACGAGGCCCGCGAGCTGGGCCGCCGACTCTGGGCCGAACTGGACCGCAGCGGCGCCAGTCGGGAGGCGGTCATCGAGGCCGCGGTCCGCCGCCAGTACGCCGACCTCTTCCCCGCGTTCCCCACCCCCACGTACGCCACCTACGGCAACGTCGACATACCGCGGCTGTGGCCCGAGTACGCCGGCACCGGCACCACCGTCCTGGACGGGCAGCGGGTGGAGATCGGCGGCCGGACCTTCGGCTTCGTCGGCGGCGGCCTGACCACCCCGATGAAGACGCCGTACGAGATCAGCGACGAGGAGTACGCCGCCAAGGTCGAGGCGGTCGGCGAGGTGGACGTGCTGTGCAGCCACATCCCGCCGGACGTCCCCGACCTCTGCTACGACACCGTCGCCCGCCGCTTCGAACGGGGCAGCGCCGCCCTGCTGCACGCCATCCGCACCACCCGGCCGCGCTACGCCCTCTTCGGACACGTCCACCAGCCGCTCGCCCACCGGTTCCGGATCGGTGGCACGGAATGCGTCAATGTCGGGCACTTCAACGCAACAGGCAGGCCCTACGTGCTGGAGTGGTGAGGCCGGCGACCGTCGGGCGGCGAGGCCGTCGTGGCGGGCCCGCTGGTGTCGGTCCGGGTTCCCCCGCGCGGTAGCCTTCAGCAGCATAGACACCGCGTAATGGGGTCTCCCCCGCTCGAACGGAAGTGAGAGCTCGGGGAAGGGTCGGCGGACCGGCACGAATCGGCATGGAGGAGTCACGGCGATGGCCGAACACACCAGCTCGAACATCACGATCGAGGCGGCACCGGCCGAAGTGATGGGAGTGATCGCCGACTTCGGCCGCTATCCGGAGTGGACCGGAGAGGTCAAGGAAGCCGAGATCCTCGCCACCGACGACCGGGGCCGCGCGGAGAAGGTGCGCCTGGTGCTGGACGCCGGCGCCATCAAGGACGACCACACCCTCGCCTACACCTGGACCGGCGAGAACGAGGTCAGCTGGTCGCTGGTCAAGTCGCAGATGCTGCGCGTCCTGGACGGCTCCTACCGGCTCGCCGCGCTGGAAGGCGGCACCCGCACCGAGGTCACCTACCAGCTCACCGTCGACGTCAAGATCCCGATGCTCGGGATGATCAAGCGCAAGGCCGAGAAGGTCATCATCGACCGGGCGCTGGCCGGGCTGAAGAAGCGGGTCGAGAGCGACCCCGCGGCGTCCGGTGCCACGGCCGCCTCCGACGAGGCCGAGAAGCACTGAGCGTGCGCACCGTCCTCGTCACCGGCCCCGGCGGCGCGGGCCGCACCACGCTCGCCGCCGCGACCGCCCTGGCCGGTGCCCGGCAGGGCGCCCGGACCCTCCTGCTCACCACCCAGAGCAGCGCGCCGGAGGCGGTCCTCGGCGTCCGCCCCGGCGCCGCCGAGCCGTCCCCGATAGCCGCGGCCCCCGGCCTGTACGCCCACCGGATCGACCCCGCCGACCGGTTCCGCCAGGAGTTCCTCGCCTTCCAGGAGCGCGCCGGCGTCGCCCTCGACCTGCTCGGTGCGGCCCCCCTCGACGAGGACGAACTCACCGAACTCCCCGGCTCCGAGTCCTTCGCGCTGCTGCACGCGCTGCGCGCCGCGCACGCCTCGGACGCCTGGGAGCTGCTGGTCGTCGACATGCCGCCGGCCGCCGAAACGATCCGGCTGCTCGCCCTGCCCGCCCAGGTCCGCCGCTACCTCCGCCGCCTGCTGCCGGCCGAGCGCCAGGCGGCCCGCGCGCTGCGCCCGGTGCTCGCGCAACTCGCCGGCGTCCCCATGCCGGCCCAGAAGCTGTACGAGGCCGCCGAGCGCTGGGAGCGCGAACTCGCCGCCGTCCAGCGGGTGGTGGACGCGCCCGACACCTCCGTACGGCTGGTCACCGACGCCGGACCGATCGCCGCAGCCACCCTGCGCTCCGTCCGCGCCGGCCTCGCGCTGCACGGCCGCCGTACCGACGGCGTGCTGGTCAACCGGCTGCTGCCGACCGGCTCCGCCGACCCCTTCCTGGCCGGGCTCTCCGGCAACCAGCAGACCGCCCTCAAGGCACTGCGCGCGGAGTTCCCCGACGTCCCCGTCCACGAGGTGCCGCACCTGGGCCGCGACCCCCAGGGCATCGACGAGGTGGGCGCGCTGCTCGACGGCGCCACCGGCACCATGACCCCGCCGGAACCGACCGCGGCCCCCGCCGACCCCTGGACCGTCGAGGACCGGCTGGCGTCCGAGGGCCTCCTCGTCTGGCGGGTCCCGCTGCCCGGCGCCGAGCGGGACGGCCTCGGCCTGGTGCGCCGCGGCGACGAGATCGTGGTGACCGTCGGCCGCTTCCGGCGGATCCGGACGCTGCCCTCGGCGCTGCGCCGCTGCACCGTCTCCGGTGCCGCGCTGCGCGACGGCTCCTTGGAGATCCGGTTCACCCCGGATCCGGGGCTGTGGCCGCGGACCGCGCCGAGCGACTGAAGTGGGCACCCCCGTTCGGGTAACGTCGTAAGACGTCCAGCCGTGCAGGTGTCCGCCCGCGGTGCCGCCCGGCACCGCACGGCCCCGTCCGGTCCGTACCGCCCGCAGGAGTCCACGGAGTCCGCCATGAGTGATGCCACCGAGCGCCCCGCCGACCGCCCCGTCGAGCCCGATGCCGACGCCTGGGAGGCGGCCTGTGCCGAGGACCTCGCCGCGGAGCAGGCCCGCCGCCGGGCCGAGTACGGCCCCCAGCAGGGCAGCGCCGCCGAGGAACTGCGCCGGCTGGCCGACGCGGTGACCGACAAGCTCGCCGCCATCCAGCTGCCCGGCGCGCTGGGCGGGACGGCCGCCAGCAGTGCGGTGGGCCAGCTGCTGCGGCAGGCCAAGGCCGCCGTCGAGCCGGTCATCGAGCGCAACCCCGACGTCTTCGACCACCTCGCCGCGGCCGGCTCCGAACTCCTCGCCGCCTACCGCTCGGTGGTCGAGAGCAGCGAGCGCCGCTGGACCCGCGACGCCACCGCCGACGACCACCCCGGAGACGAGGCCGGCGACCCGCGTGACGACGGTCCCGCCGGCACCGAGCGGATCGACCTCGACTGACCCCTCCCACCGCTCGCCCGGCGAGGGAGTCACCCCACCTCCGCGGCCGTGAGCGGCGGGGGAGCTCCCCCTGCCTCCGGTACGGTGGGTCCCGGCGGGGTTCGAGCGAAAACTGAGGGACACATGGGACTCACCATCGGCGTCGACATCGGCGGCACGAAGATCGCGGCCGGCGTGGTCGACGAAGACGGTTCGATCCTTGAGACGTGCAAGGTTCCGACCCCGCGAGCCACCGATGCGCTGACCGAGGCCATCGCGGACGCCGTCCGTACGGTCGGTGCCGGCCATCATGTCGAGGCCGTCGGCATCGGCGCCGCCGGCTACGTGGACGAGAAGCGGGCCACGGTCCTCTTCGCCCCGAACATCGACTGGCGCCACGAGCCGCTCAAGGACAAGGTCGAGCAGCGCGTCGGCCTCCCCGTCGTCGTCGAGAACGACGCCAACGCCGCGGCCTGGGGCGAGTACCGCTTCGGCGCCGGGCAGGGCCACAGCGACGTCATCTGCATCACCCTCGGCACCGGCCTGGGCGGCGGCATCATCATCGGCAACAAGCTGCGCCGCGGCCGCTTCGGCGTCGCCGCCGAGTTCGGCCACATCCGGGTCGTCCCCGACGGCCTGCTGTGCGGCTGCGGCAGCCAGGGCTGCTGGGAGCAGTACGCCTCCGGCCGCGCCCTGCTGCGGTACGCCCGGCAGCGCGCCTTCGCCACCCCGGAGAGCGCCGCGGCGCTGCTGGCGCTCGGCGACGGCACCCCCGAGGGCATCCAGGGCAAGCACATCAGCGCGGCCGCCCGCCAGGGCGACCCGGTCGCCATCGACTCGTTCCGCGAACTGGCCCGTTGGGCCGGTGCCGGCCTCGCCGACCTGGCCTCGCTCTTCGACCCGTCCGCGTTCATCGTCGGCGGTGGGGTCTCGGACGAGGGCGAGCTGGTCCTCGACCCGATCCGCAAGTCGTTCCGACGCTGGCTGGTCGGCAGCCAGTGGCGCCCGCACGCCCAGGTGCTCGCCGCACAACTCGGTGGCGAGGCCGGACTGGTCGGCGCGGCCGACCTGGCGCGCCAGGGCTGACGCGGATGGCGGCCGAGCGCTCCGGACGGCCCGCGTCCGACACCGTGGTGCCCGCTGGTACCCGTACCGGTGCGGCGGCCCTCGCCGCCGGACTCCCGGCCTCCGCCACCGAGGCGGGCTCTGCTTCCGAGGTCTTGGAAACGAGCGGAGGCGGAGCGGAACGGAGCGGTTCCGCGGTCGTCCGGGTGCTCAGCTACAACATCCGCTCGATGCGCGACGATCAGGCGGCGCTGGCCCGGGTCATCCGGGCCTGCGCCCCCGATCTCGTCCTCGTCCAGGAGGCGCCGCGCTTCTTCCGCTGGCGCAAGGCCGCCGAGCGCCTCGCCCGGGCCAGCGGCCTGGTCTACGTCACCGGCGGTGCCACCACCGCGGGCCCGATGATCCTCGCTCACCTCCGCGCCCACGTGGAGCGGACCGAGGACGTCCTGCTGCCCCGCACCCCCGGACTGCACCAGCGCGGTCTGGCCACCGCCGTGGTCCGCTTCGCCGGGGCCCGGCTCGGCGTGGTCAGCGCTCACCTGAGCCTCGACCCGCGGGAGCGCTACGACCAGGCCGGGCTGCTCCTGGAACGGGTCGCCGGGCTGGGCGTGCCGCACGCGGTGGTCGGCGGTGACCTCAACGACCGGCCGGACGGGCGGAGCTTCCGGCGGGTCGCGGCGGTCCTCAGGGACGGCTGGGCGGCCGAGCCGTGGGGCGGCGAGTTCACCTCCACGCCGCACGCGCCGCGGCAGCGGATCGACGCGGTGTTCGCCACGGACGGCGTGGAGTTCCTCGGGTGCGGGGTGCCGCACGGGCTGCCGGGCGTCCGCGCGGCGGACCTGCGCGCGGCCTCGGACCATCTGCCGGTCCTGAGCGCACTACGGGTGCCGGCCGGCGGCTGACCCCCGGCCGGTCCGCGGTTCAGACCACCGCCCCGCCGCCCGGCATGTCCCCGTCGTCGTCCCGGTCGTTGGTCATGCGGGCGAAGAGGGTGCCCAGGCCGCCCAGGAAACCGCCGATGCCCAGCACCGCGATCCACCAGGTGACCGGCTGCTGGAGGACGACCGTGAGGACCAGCAGCAGCGGGCCGCCGAGGGCCGCGATCCAGGCGAACTTGGTCGTGGTGTCGGTGGCCGGCAGCGGCGGCGGCTCGGGCGGTGTGAAGTGGCCCTCGTCGGTCTCGTCGAAGTCGTCGTCGGAGGGCTCGTCAGGGGTCCAGTCGCGCGGTCCCACGCCGGGGGCGAAGACCACGAAGCTGCCGGGGCGCGACGGGGTGCCGTCGCCGGGCGCGCCGTCGGCGGGGCGGGGGGTGGGGGCGTCCGCGGCGTCGCCGTCCGCCCCCGCACTGTCCGCGCCCGCGCCGTCAGCCTTCGCACCATCCGGCCTCGCACTGTCCGGCCTCGCGCTGTCGGCCGCCGCTCCCTCCGGAGCCGGGGCCCGTTCCGGTCGGTGGTCCGTGGCCGGGAACTCCGGCCGCTCGCCGTAGCCCGCGACGATCTCGGCCCATGCGGCCTCTTCGTCGAGCGGGTCCCGGGGGTCGCGGGGGCTACGCTCCGCCACTGGCCGCCGTCCCCTCCTGGGCCGCGTCCGGACGGGCCTGGGGGGCGAGCCGGGTGATGAAGGAGTAGCTGTCCTGGAAGATCTGCTCGGCGTCGTGGTCGAGCGTGGCGACGTGGTAGCTGCGCTCCAGCAGCGCGTGCCGGACGTCGGTGGACGAGACCCGGCTGAGGATCCGCTCGGAGTCGGCGGGCGGGACGACGTGGTCCTGCGGACTGGTCAGCACCAGCAACGGCTGGGTGACGCGCGGGAGTTCGGCGTCGACCAGGTGGAAGAACTGCCGCAGCGAGTGCGCGGCGTGCAGCGGCACCCGGTCGTAACCGACCTCCACCGCACCGGGCTTGGCGATGTCGCTGGCGATCCCCTTGGTCGACCGGACGACGTGCCGCAGCACCGGCAGCAGTGGAGCCGCCGTGTCGTGGACCTTGTTGCCGGGGTTGACCACGGCCACCCCGCTGATCGTGTCGCCGTGCCGGGCGGCCAGCCGCAGCGCCAGCGCGCCGCCCATGGACAGCCCGCAGACGAAGACCTTGGTGCAGCGCTCGGCCAGCGCGCGCAGCTCCCGGTCGACCTCGGCGTACCAGTCCTGCCAGGTGGTGAGCTGCATGTCCTCCCAGCGGGTGCCGTGGCCGGGCAGCAGTGGCGCGGAGACGCTCAGGCCCCGGTCGGCTAGGTATTCGGCCCAGGGGCGGATGGACTGCGGGGAGCCGGTGAAGCCGTGGCAGACGAGGACGCCGACGTCTCCGCCGTCACGGCGGAACGGCTCGGCTCCGGGGAGGAGCGGCACCGGGGGACTCCGATCGGTGTGGGGGCTGGAGGGTTACCTCAGGGTACGCGGAGTGACCGCGGCGGGGTAGGGCCACGGCCGTCCGGAGCGCCAGGTCGGGGGACCGGCTCGGGGGCGCGGACGGCCGCGAACGGGACCCCCGCGCGGCCCCCGGCGGGCCCGCACGCGGTCTCGTGCCCCGCCGCGGACCCCGGGCGTGCCGCGCGGGGGTTAAGGTCAATGCGTCAGACACAGGAGGCAGTCGGTTGATCTACGGCGCAATGAAGTTTTCCATCGGCGGTCCGCTGAGGCTCGCGTTCCGGCCCTGGGTGGAAGGCATCGAGAACGTTCCCGCCACGGGTCCGGCGATCCTCGCGAGCAACCACCTGTCCTTCTCGGACTCCTTCTTCCTGCCCGCGGTGCTCGACCGCAAGGTCACCTTCATCGCGAAGGCCGAGTACTTCACCTCCCCGGGCGTGAAGGGCAAGTTGACCGCGGCGTTCTTCAAGGGCGTCGGGCAGCTCCCGGTCGACCGCTCGGGCGCCCGCGGCGCCGGCGAGGCGGCGATCAAGAGCGGCATCGAGGTGCTGGAGCGCGGCGAGCTCTTCGGCATCTACCCGGAGGGCACCCGGTCCCCGGACGGGCGGCTCTACCGCGGCAAGCCGGGCGGCCTGGCCCGGGTGGCGCTGGCCACCGGTGCGCCGGTCGTCCCGGTGGCGATGATCGACACCGAGAAGGTGCAGCCGCCCGGCAAGGTCCTGCCGAAGATGGTCCGGCCCGGCATCCGGATCGGCAAGCCGCTGGACTTCAGCCGCTACCAGGGCATGGAGGGCGACCGCTACATCCTGCGCTCGATCACCGACGAGGTGATGTACGAGATCATGAAGCTCTCCGGCCAGGAGTACGTCGACATCTACGCGACCGCGGCCAAGCGGCAGATCGCCGAGGCGGCCAAGGCCGCGGAGGCGCAGAAGAAGGCAGCAGAGGCGTAAGACGGCGAAGGCCGGCCGGGCCACCGCCGAACGGGACGGGACGGACGGACGAGCCGAGACCGGGGCGGCGGCCCCGGTGAGGGGTGGGGGCCGGCATGACGGATGCCGACATAGACGACGCACGGACCACGGGCAACGGGACCCAGGACGATCGGGGCGCGACGCCCGGCGGGCGCCGCACGGTGCTGCGGATGTCGGTCGAGCTGCCGCTGTGGCGGGCGCTCACCGGCTACCGCATCCTGACCCTGGTCTACGTGCTGTGCCTGTTCGCGGTCTCCTACCCGCACTACGCGCACCCGCTGGGCGCCGCCGCCTACATGGCCGTGCTCACCCTCTGGACCGCGCTGACCTGGCGCCGCACGACGTCCGCTGAGCGCTGCACCCGGCAGTACCTGGTCGGTGACCTCGGCGTCGCGGTCGGCGGCATCCTGCTCACGTCCGTGGTCGACTCCCACGCCCGCATCATGGACGGCGCCGCGACCCTGCCGTCCATCTGGACGGCGGGCGCCGTGTTGGGCTTCGCCATCAAGGGCGGCTGGCGGTGGGCCGCGGTGGCCTCCACCATCGTGGCGGTGATCAACCTCGTCGAGCGCCAGGAGCTGGCCCGGGACACCGTCCACAACGTGGTGCTGGTGTGGGTGGCCAGCGTCGCCATCGGCTACGTGGTCGAGGTGGCCCGGGCCAGTGAGCGCACCCTGGCCCGCGCCCTCCAGATCGACGCCGCCACCCGCGAACGGGAGCGGCTGGCCCGCGACATCCACGACAGCGTGCTCCAGGTGCTCGCCATGGTGCAGCGGCGCGGCACCGCGATCGGCGGCGAGGCGGCCGAGTTGGGCCGGATGGCGGGCGAGCAGGAGGTGGCGCTGCGCACCCTGGTCGCCGGCGGGCTGGTGCCCCGGCAGCGGGCGGTGGCGGACGCCGCGGCCGACGCCGGCCCCGGGGACTGCCCGGCGGTCCCAGGTCCGCCGCCGGCCGCCGGCTCCTGCGACCTGATGGCGCTGCTCGCCCCGCACGCCGGGGCCGGGGTGACGCTGTCCGGGCCGTGCGCCCCGGTCGAGCTGCTGGCCGCCGCCGCGGCGGAGCTGGCCGCCGCTGTCGGTGCGGCATTGGACAATGTCCGGGTGCACGTGGGGGCCGATGCCCGCGCGTGGATCCTGGTGGAGGACGAACCGGACGCGGTGATCGTGACGGTGCGCGACGAGGGCTCCGGCATTCCCGCAGGGCGGCTCGCCGCGGCCGAGCGCGAGGGCCGCCTCGGGGTGGCGCTGTCGATCCGCGGCCGGCTGCGGGAGTTGGGCGGCAGCGCCGAGTGGATCTCGGTCCCCGGCCAGGGCACGGAAGTGGAGCTGAAGGTTCCCAAGGGCATCGCACCCGAGGGCGGACGACGGGGGAGAGCGCGCGCGTGACGGACGGGACGGGCCTGCGGGTCATGGTGGTCGACGACCACCCGATGTGGCGGGACGCGGTCGCCCGCGATCTGGCGGAGGCCGGGTGCGACGTGGTGGCGACGGCCGGGGACGGGCTCCAGGCGGTGCGCCGGGCCCAGGCGACGGCGCCCGACGTGCTGGTGCTGGACCTCAATCTGCCGGGGCTGCCCGGCGTCCAGGTGTGCAAGGAACTGGTCGGCGGCAATCCGTCGTTGCGGGTGCTGGTGCTCTCCGCCAGTGGTGAGCACGCCGACGTCCTGGAGGCGGTGAAGTCCGGGGCCACCGGCTATCTGCTGAAGTCGGCCAGCACCGAGGAGTTGCTCGACGCGGTCCGTCGCACCGCCGCCGGCGACCCGGTGTTCACCCCGGGCCTGGCCGGTCTGGTGCTCGGCGAGTACCGCCGGCTGGCGGCGGAACCAGCCCCGGCGACCGCCGACGAGCCCGGCGCCCCCCGGTTGACGGAGCGGGAGACCGAGGTGCTGCGCCTGGTCGCCAAGGGACTCTCGTACAAGCAGATCGCCGAGCGGCTGGTCATCTCGCACCGCACGGTGCAGAACCACGTCCAGAACACCCTCGGCAAGCTCCAGTTGCACAACCGCGTCGAGCTGGTGCGGTACGCGATCGAGCGCGGCCTCGACGGCGTCTGAGCCGTTCGCCGTCCCCGCCGGGACCCCCTCCGTCCGCTCGTACGGGTGAAGACCTCGGGTCAACTCCCGTGCAATTGGCGGGGATCGGCGCGCACACCATCCCGGAGTGACCCAGGTCACCATTAGCGTGACCGGCGTTACGCTCACGGACGGCCGTACGCGGCCACGGACGGGATGAAGGTGAAGCGATGCGGGTCGGAGTACTGACCGGCGGCGGCGACTGCCCGGGTCTGAACGCGGTGATCAGGGGCATCGTCCGCAAGGGCACCCAGGAGCACGGATACGACTTCGTCGGTTTCCGGGACGGCTGGCGCGGACCGCTGGAGGGGCGCAGCGTACGGCTGGACATCCCCGCGGTGCGCGGCATCCTGCCCCGCGGCGGCACCATCCTCGGCTCGTCGCGGACCAACCCCTTCAAGGAGGAGGACGGGGTCCGCCGGATCAAGGAGACGCTCGCCAAGCACGAGATCGAGGCGCTGATCGCGATCGGCGGCGAGGACACCCTCGGCGTCGCCTCCCGGCTCTTCACGGAGCACGGCATCCCCTGCGTCGGCGTGCCCAAGACCATCGACAACGACCTGTCGGCCACGGACTACACCTTCGGTTTCGACACCGCGGTCGGGGTCGCCACCGAGGCCATCGACCGGCTGCACACCACCGCCGAGTCCCACATGCGGGTGCTGGTCGTCGAGGTGATGGGCCGGCACGCCGGCTGGATCGCGCTCCACTCCGGCCTGGCCGGCGGCGCCAACGTCATCCTCATCCCGGAGCAGCGCTTCGACGTCGGCGAGGTCTGCCGCTGGATCGAGTCCCGCTTCAAGGCCAGCTACGCGCCGATCGTGGTGGTCGCCGAGGGCGCCATGCCCAAGGACGGCGAGATGGTGCTGAAGGACGGCAGCACCGACTCGTTCGGGCACGTCCGGCTCTCCGGCGTGGGCGAGTGGCTGGCCAAGGAGATCGAGGCGCGCACCGGCAAGGAGGCCCGGACCACCGTCCTCGGTCACACCCAGCGCGGCGGCACCCCCAGCGCCTTCGACCGCTGGCTGGCCACCCGCTTCGGACTGCACGCCATCGATGCGGTGCGGGACGCCGACTACGGCACGATGGTCGCGCTGCGCGGCACCGACATCGTCCGGGTACCGCTCTCCGAGGCGACCGCCAAGCTGAAGACCGTCGATCCGGCGCTCTACGCCGAGGTCGGCGTCTTCTTCGGCTGAACCGGGCCGCCCGCTCTCCGGGCGGCACCGCCGTGCGATGGGTCGTATATTCGCCATGACGCGACATATCCGGCCCATCGCTGCTGCGCGGCGCCGCCGCGTGAGGACCGCCGGTGGGGGAGAACCGGGAGGGAACGTGGAGATCGTCGCCTTCGGCGTGCAGACGGACGAGCGGCCGATCCTGGAGAGGGCGTTCGGCGGCCGCCACCAGGTCCGCGCTCTGAACGTCTTCCTCAACCGCGACACCGCCCCCATCGCGCACGGCTACGAGGTCGTCTCCACCAGCGTCAACGACGATCTGACCGCCGAGGTGCTGCAGACCCTGGCCGCCGGCGGCACCAAGATGGTCGCCCAGCGCTCCACCGGCTTCAACAACATCGACCTGGAGGCCGCGGCCGATCTCGGCCTGACCATCGGCCGGGTCTCCGCGTACTCGCCGCACGCGGTCGCGGAGTTCGCCTGGCTGCTGGCGCTGGCGGTGAACCGGCGGCTGGTCCCGGCCGCCAACCGCACCCGGAACTTCGACTTCCGGCTGGACGGCCTGATGGGCCGGGACCTGCACGGCCGGACGGCCGGGGTGCTCGGCACCGGCAAGATCGGCACCGCGTTCACCCGGATCGCCCACGGCTTCGGGATGGAGCTGCTCGGCTGGGACCTCGTCGAGAACCCGGAGTGCGTGGCGCTGGGCATGCGCTACGTCCCCCGGGAGCGGCTGTTCGCCGAGGCGGACCTGGTCACCCTGCACGTCCCGCTGACCGACGACACCCGGCACCTGGTCGACGCCGCCGCGCTGGCCGCCATGAAGGACGACGCGATCCTGGTGAACTCCAGCCGCGGCGGGCTGATCGACACCGCGGCCCTGGTCGAGACGCTCAAGGCCGGCCGGCTCACCGGCGTCGGCCTGGACGTCTACGAGGAGGAGGCCGGGCTGTTCTTCTACGACAAGTCCCTGGACGTCATCGGCGACGACACCCTGGCCCGGCTGATGACCTTCGCGAACGTGCTGGTCACCTCGCACCAGGCGTACTTCACCCAGGAGGCGGTCGGCCAGATCGTCGAGACCACCGTGGTCAATGTGGAGGACCACCTGGCCGGCCGCACCAATGGGCACATGCTGGTCACACGAGGACAGCTGCCAGCAGCTGCGCGGTGACCGCCGCACCGTCCAGGGTCAGCACCGACTCGGGGTGGAACTGCACCCCGGCGAAGCCCGGGCCGCGCAGCGCATGCACCTCGCCGGTGGTCTCGTTCCGGCTCAACTCGACGCGGTGCATGGCGAGTTCGGCGGCAGTCCGGTCGTCGCAGCGGGCCGTGAAGGTGTTGTAGAAGCCCACCGTCTCGGTCCGGCCGAAGAAGTCGATCCGCTCCTGGGCGCCCTGGAACGGCACGTCCTTGCGGACGATCTCCAACCCCAGCTCCGCGGCGAGGAGTTCGTGGCCGAGGCAGACCCCCAGCAGGCCGTGGCGGTGGCCCGCCACCAGTTCCGCGGTGAGCCCGCGCAGGAAGCGCATCTTGGGGTCGGCGGGGTCGGACGGGTTGCCCGGCCCGGGGCCCAGCACCACCGGTCCCTGGTGCGCCAGGGCGGTCGCGCGCAGCCCCGGCTCGTCGTAGCGGCGGACCGTCACCGTCAGCCCGGAGGTGCGCAGCAGGTGCGCCAGCATCGCGGTGAAGGTGTCCTCGGCGTCGATGACCAGGGCGTGGCCGTGCAGCCCGGCGACCGGTGCGGTGGTCTGCATCCGCAGCCAGAACGGGGCCAGGTCGGCGCGGCGGGCGTCCAGTGCGGCCCGCACCCGCGGGTCGTCGGCCAGCCGCGGTGCCGGCCCGGTCGTGGCCCGCGCGGGCGCCGGCCGGACCCCCAGCGCGGTGAGCACCCCGGCCGCCTTGGCATGCGTCTCGGCGACCTCGCCGGCCGGGTCGGAGGCGCGCACCAGGGTGGCGCCGACCGGCACCCGCAGCCGCCCTCCCGCACTCTCGGCCTCGCCCGAGCGGGAGGTGCCCCCACCGTCGATGTCCGCGGTGCGGATCAGGATCGGCGAGTCGAGGGTCTGCGCCCCACTCGCGTCCCGGCCGATCAGCGCCAGCGCGCCCGCGTAGTAGCCGCGGCCGCGACCGTCCGGGCCGACCGGCTCGTGCCGTTCGATGACCCGGCAGGCGTTCTGCACCGGCGAGCCGGTGACCGTCGCCGCGAACATCGTCTCCTTGAGGACCTCCCGCACGTCCAGGGTGGAGCGGCCGCGCAGTTCGTACTCGGTGTGTGCGAGGTGCGCCATCTCCTTGAGCCGGGGCCCGACCACCACCCCGCCCTGGTCGCCGACGGTGCACATCATCTTCAGTTCCTCGTCCACCACCATCGACAGCTCCTCGACCTCCTTGCGGTCGCCGAGGAACGCCAGCAGGCTCTCCACGGTGGGCCCCTGGGCGGGGTAGCGGTAGGTCCCGCTGATGGGGTTCATCACGACGGTGCCGCCCACCCGTCGCCCTCCGCCACCCACAACCGAGAGCCCTTCGCGCTCGCAGCTCTCACCGGTCATCCGGACGTGCACCTCCGGGCTGGCGCCGACCAGCGTGCGCACCCCCGGCCGGTGCACCACGAACGTCCAGTACGCCCCGCGCTCACCGGCCAGCAGTCGCCGGAACAGCGCCAGCGCGTCGGCCGCCGAGAAGTCGGGGATCTCGCCCTCGAAGGTTCGGCGGATGACGAAGTTGGCGCCCTCGCCGGTGCCGATCTCCTCCCGGACCACCCGTTCGACGATCTCCGCGTAGGCCGCGTCGGCGACGTCGAAGGCTCCGCCCTCCACCCGGACGTCGTGCGCCGGGAGCGCCGCCAGCAGCGCGTCCAGCGGCAGCTCGTGGCATTCGGCGGGGCGCAGTACGGCCAACGGGGTGCCGTCGTCGTGCGCCCGGAAGCCGCGTTCGCGGATCTGCCGGAACGGGATCAGGGCCAGCGCGTCGGCCACCGGCGCGTCAGGCACCCCTTCGCCGAGCGGGATGTCGGCCAGCCGCTCGACCTCGGTCACCTCGCCGATCAGCACCTCGACGGCGCTGCCGTCCCGGCCGGGGGCGCGACGGCGGAGCAGGGCGAACGGCGGGCAGGCGGGGTCGAGCAGCCGCTGGACCAGCGCGGCGGCAGTGGGCCGGGTCTGGGGCTCGGGGTGCATGGCGGTTCCTTCCGGGAGTCTTCCGGTGTGGAGGGAACGGCCGCGGAAACACCGAAGGCCGCCCCTCGGGCGGCCTTCGCGGTCTGTGGATGCGTACGCGAATCAGTGGGCCGCCGGCTGGGCGGTCCACCACCAGTTCATGCTCATGATCGGTCGCGTGTGCATGTCGGGCACCCTACCGGACCCCGGCCGCGGGGGCGTCTCACAGTCCGGATGCCGGACGGACACCCCTCCGGGACCCCGTAATGTGGGGTGCGTGACCGTGAACGCTGAAACCCACGCCGGTGGCAACACCTGGCGAGACCTGCCCGCGGCGCAGCAGCCTGACTGGCCGGACCAAGAGGCTCTGCGCGATGTGATCGCGGAGCTCGAGTCCTATCCGCCGCTCGTCTTCGCGGGCGAGTGCGACCAGCTGCGCGAGCGCCTGGGCGCGGTCGCCCGAGGTGAGGCGTTCCTGCTTCAGGGCGGCGACTGCGCGGAGGCCTTCGACGCCGTCTCCGCCGAGCACATCCGCAACAAGCTCAAGACGCTCCTCCAGATGGGCGCCGTGCTGACGTACGCCGGGTCCGTCCCGGTGGTCAAGGTCGGCCGGATCGCCGGCCAGTACAGCAAGCCGCGCTCCAAGCCGACCGAGACCCGCGACGGCGTGACCCTGCCGACCTACCGCGGCGACTCCGTCAACGGCTTCGAGTTCACCGCCGAGGCCCGCTTCCCGGACCCGCAGCGGCTCAAGCGGATGTACAACGCCTCCGCGGCGACCCTCAACCTGGTGCGCGCCTTCACCACCGGCGGCTACGCCGACCTGCGCCAGGTGCACGCCTGGAACCAGGACTTCGTGAAGTCCTCGCCCTCCGGCCAGCGCTACGAGGCGCTGGCGCGCGAGATCGACCGGGCGATGAACTTCATGAACGCCTGCGGGGTGGACCCGGAGGAGTTCCGGACCGTGGAGTTCTACTCCTCGCACGAGGCGCTGATCCTGGACTACGAGTCGGCGCTGACCCGCGTGGACTCCCGCACCGGGAACCTCTACGACGTCTCGGGCCACATGGTCTGGATCGGTGAGCGCACCCGCCAACTGGACGGCGCGCACATCGAGTTCGCCTCCCGGATCCGCAATCCGATCGGGGTCAAGCTCGGCCCGACGACGACCCCGGAGGACGCGCTCACCCTCATCGACCGGCTCGACCCGAACCGGGAGCCGGGCCGGCTGACCTTCATCACCCGGATGGGCGCGGACAAGATCCGCGAGAAGCTGCCCGACCTGGTGGAGAAGGTCACCGCCTCCGGTGCCCAGGTCGTGTGGATCTGCGACCCGATGCACGGCAACACCTTCGAGGCGGCCTCGGGTCACAAGACCCGTCGCTTCGACGACGTGCTGGACGAGGTCAAGGGCTTCTTCGAGGTTCACAAGAGCCTCGGGACGCACCCGGGCGGCATCCACGTCGAGCTGACCGGTGACGACGTCACCGAGTGCGTGGGCGGTGGCGACGAGATCTTCGTCGACGATCTGCACCAGCGCTACGAGACGGCCTGCGACCCGCGGCTGAACCGCAGCCAGTCGCTGGACCTGGCCTTCCTGGTGGCGGAGATGTACCGCGACCAGTAACAGCAGTGCGAGACGAGTGGGGGGCGGGTCCAGTGTTACGCGCCCCCCAGCGTTTGCGTGCCTTTTTGCCCGCCCCCCGTCGCGGGGAATGTAAGGGTTTACACACAGATTATAACCCGGGTAGGGCGAGGCGCCCATAAAGAGGTGAAA
>NZ_JBHVQS010000087.1:0-9917 GCF_042886435.1 Streptomyces sp. NPDC058000 | reverse complement strand
GGCCATGGAACCACCCGTGGCGGCGGGCGCCCGCGGGCGGGGGCCGGGGGGGGGGGGGCTCCGCCCCCCCCCACTAACCGGCGGGGCGCGCGGGGGGGGGCGGGCCGCGGGCCCCCCCCCCCCCACTGCGTTGCCGTGCATTGTTCCCGGCCCGCAGTCGCGGGTAAGGTAAGGGTTACCTCACTGATGATCACCGGGATCGGACGAGGCGCCCTTACGGAGGTGAACCCGCGTGTACGTCTGCTCCTGCTTCGGCATCACCGAGCAGCAGGTCCGCGAGCACGCGGACCGGGGTGCCTGCACGCCCCGCCAGGTCGCCTCCGCCTGTAAGGCCGGCACCGACTGCGGCGGCTGCGTCCGCCGCATCCAGGCGCTGCTGGGTCGTGGCGCGTGCCCCCGTCGCGAGCTGATCGACAGTGGTGTCCCCGACGCGCTGCGGTCGGAGTCCGAGTCATGGGGCCAGGCGCCCGACGCGCGGGGCGCGGCATCCGGGCCGCTGGCCGCGGAGGTGGCCGCACCGGGGCCCGCGGACCTCCGGGCGGCCGCGTAGCCCCCTGGGGCGCCCCGCCGGTGCGCACCGTACTGGGCCGTCAGCTCGGCTGCTCGATCAGCTGGGCGATGTAGAGCGCTTCCCCGAGCTTCTCGACCAGTTCCAGCTGGGTGTCGAGGTAGTCGATGTGGTGCTCCTCGTCGGCGAGGATGTCCTCGAAGATGTTGGCCGAGGTGATGTCCCCCTTGGCGCGCATGACCTCGATGCCGCGCTTGAGCCGGTCGATGGCCTCCACCTCGACCTGCCGGTCGGCCTGGAACATCTCGGTGACGGTCTGGCCGATGCGGACGTGGAACAGCCGCTGGTAGTTCGGCAGCCCTTCGAGGAAGAGGATGCGGTCGGTCAGCACCTCCGCGTGCTTCATCTCGTCGAAGGACTCGGCGCGGGTGTACTTCGCGAGCTTCGGCCAGCCGAAGTTCTCCTGCATCTTGGCGTGCAGGAAGTACTGGTTGATCGCGGTCAGCTCGGCGGTCAGCTGCTCGTTGAGGAATTCGATGACCTCGGGGTCGCCCTGCATGGCTGCGGGCCCCTTTCACGCGAGTTCTGGGCAAGTGCCGCGCATCCTCGCACCGCGCCAAGCGGCCGTCCAGTAAGTTCACACTTAGTACGAGTTGCCCGATTCCGTCCCGCCCTGGTCATCGGCACCCTTCGGGGTCTGACACCATGGGGGCATGGGTCAGCCGGAGAGTCGCGAAGAGGAGCCTGTGCTGCCTCCGGGACAGCGGCTACAGCGGGGCTGGCCAGTGACCCACTACGGACCGGTCCCGAAGTTCCGCCCCGAGCGCTGGGAGTTCCGGGTCTTCGGCGCGACCGCCGACGGCGCCAAGCACTGCTGGACGCACGAGGAGTTCACGGCCCTGCCGTACACCACCGTCGTCGCCGACATGCACTGCGTCACCAAGTTCAGCATGCTCGGCGCCGAATGGGGCGGCGTGCTGACCCGGACCATCCTGGAGCTGGCGCCGCCCGCGCCGGAGGCCACCCACGTGATGGTGTGGGCCGAGTACGGCTTCAGCTCGAACCTCCGGCTCACCGACTTCGGCGCGGAGAACTGCCTCTTCGCCACCCACCGCTCCGGCGAACTGCTCACCGCCGAACACGGCTTCCCGGTCCGGCTCATCGTGCCGCACCTCTACGCCTGGAAGGGCCCCAAGTGGGTCCGCGGCATCGAGTACATGACCGCCGACCGCCGCGGCTTCTGGGAGGAGCGCGGCTACCACAACCTCGGCGACCCCTGGCAGGAGCAGCGCTACTCCTACCAGGAGGAGCCGGGCGAGGGCCCGGAACTCTAGAGCCGCCCGCCGGTCCGGTATCCGCTCAGGGCACCCGCAGCTCCTTCAGCCGCGCCACGTCCGCGGCATGGCCCTCCTCGCCGCCCGGGGTCTCGATCACCAGCGGGACGCCGCTGGTCGCGGGGTGGGCGAACAGCTCGGCGAACGGTTCCGCGCCGATGTGGCCGGCGCCGATGTTCGCGTGCCGGTCCTTGTGCGCGCCGACCACGTCCTTGGAGTCATTGGCGTGGATCAGCTTCAGCCGGCCCTCGCCGGTGACCTCCACCAACTCGTCCAGCAGCGCCTTCATGCCACCCGGCGCCGCCATGTCGTGCCCGGCCGCGAACGCGTGGCAGGTGTCCAGGCACACCCCGAGCCGCGGATGCCGGTCCAACGCGTCGAAGTACGGCCCCAGATCCTCCGCCAGCGAGCACAGCGAGGCGCCCTGGCCGGCCGTTGGCTCCAGCAGCAGCCAGGGGTCGTCGTCCCGCGTCAGCTCGTCCAGCAGCGGTCGCATCTCCGCCCTGACCTGCGCCAATGCTGTCTCCCGTGGACGCCCGCCGGTCGCCGAACCGGTATGCACGACCACCCCGAGCGCGCCGATGTCCCGGCCACGACGCAGCGAGTGGCGCAGCGACACCACGGACTTCTCGACCGTCGCCGCGGTGTGCGACCCGAAGTTGATCAGGTACGGCGCGTGCACGTAGGCGGGGATGCCCTCCTCGGCGCACGCCGCGCGGAACGCCGCGTCCTGCTCGGGATTGCCGGGCGGGGTCGCCCAGCCGCGCGGATTGGCGACGAAGACCTGGACGGCCTCGCAGCCGATCTGCCGGGCGTACGGCAGGCCGACCTTGGCCAGGCCGCCGGCCACCGGCACATGGCCGCCGACCGGATTGCGTGCGCGGGCGCGCTGCGCGGCGCCCTCGGGGGACAGGGGAGTACTCACCCTCCCAGGGTGCCAGGTGCCCCGCGGCCGCCCGCAGGGCACCTGGGCGGAACTACAGCGCGCCCTTCAGCCGGATGGTGATCGTGCTGCCCTTGGGCGCCTGTGCACCGGCCGCGACCGACTGGGACGCGACGCTGTCCTGCGGGAACAGGAACGGCTTGTCCACCGTGACCTTGAAGCCGAGGTCGGTCAGCGCCTTGGTGGCGTCCGCGGTGTTCTTGCCGCCGACGTCCGGGACGGTGACCATCTCCGGGCCCTTGGAGAGCGTCAGGGTGACGGTGTCGCCCTTGCCCAGCGTGGTACCCGCGCCGGGCGACTGGCGGGCCACCGCGTCCTTGTCCTGCGGTGCGAAGACCGGCTGATCGGCGAACTGGACCCGGAAGCCGGCCTGCCGCAGGGCCGCCGCGGCGTCCTCCCTCGCCGAACCGACCACGTTCGGCACGTCCGCCGGCGCGCCCCGGCTGACGGTGAGCGCCACCGCGGTGTCCGGCCGCCGGGTGCTGCCAGCCGCCGGGTCCGTACGGATCACCGACCCCTTGGCGACCTCGTCGCTGAACGCCCGGGTCTCGGTGCCCGGCACCAGGCCCAGGTCGCGCAGCTTGCGCCGGGCGTCCGCGAGCGGAGTGCCGGCCAGGTCGGGGACGGCGACCTTCTCCGGGCCGCGCGAGATGACCAGGGTGACCGTGCCGTTGCCGCGGATCCGCAGGCCGGTTTCCGGATCCGTCGCCATCACGTGGCCGCGTTGGACGTTGGCGCTGAAGCCGCGCTCCACCTTGATCCGCAGTCCCGCGTCGTGCAGCGCCTTCTGTGCCTCGGCCTGCGTCATGTCCAGTACTGCCGGGACGTGGGTGAACTGGCCGACGTTGATGTACCAGATGCCGGTGCCGAGGCCCAGGACCAGCAGCACGGCCGCCACGATCGTGGCGGTCCGCCGCCGCCGGACCCGCCCGTCGGCCGGTGCCGCGGGCGGTGTGGGCGGGGGCCGCAGCCGGGTGGTCCGGCCGTCCGCAGGTGCGGCGTCCGCCGGCGGCATCTCCAGTCGGCTGGTGCGGTTCAGCTCCGCCTGGCCCTCGACGGGCAGCGCGAGCTGTACGCCCGCCGGGCGCGGTATCACGTCGGTCCGCTCGTCGTCCGCGGTCGGCTCCTTGGCCTGCGGCGGGACGAGGTCGAGCTGTGCGTCGGTCAGCTGCGCGCGGGCCGAGCGGGCCCGGGCGAGCAGCGCCACCGCGTCGTGCGGGCGCTGCTCGGGGGCGCGGGCGGTGGCCGCCGCGACCAGCTCGTCCAGCTCGGGTGCCAGGCCCGGCACCAGCTCGGAGGGCGGGGTGACGTCGTCGTGCAGGTGGCTGTAGAGGATCTGCGCCGCGGAGCCGCCGGTGTGCGGCTTGCCGCCGGTGAGCATCTCGTAGAGCACCACGCCGCAGGCGTAGACGTCGACCCGGGCGTCCGCGGTGCCGTGCTCCATCTGCTCGGGGGCGAGGTACGAGACGGTGCCCAGGACCGAGCCGGTGGAGGCGGTGGTGTGCGTGTCCACCGCGCGCACCAGGCCGAAGTCGGCGACCTTGACCCGGCCGTCGTCGCCGATCAGGACGTTCTCCGGCTTCATGTCGCGGTGCACCAGGCCGGCGCGGTGCGCGGCCCCCAGCGCGGCCAGGATCGGCTCCAGGATGTCCAGCGCGGCCCGCGGCTGGAGGGCGCCGCGTTCGCGCAGCACATCGCGCAGGGTGCAGCCGGCGACGTACTCCATCGCCAGATAGACGTAGGTGCCGTCGGTGCCCTGGTCGAAGACGCCGACCACGTTCGGGTGCGAGAGCCGGGCGACGGACTTGGCCTCGCGGATGAAGCGGTCGACGAACGCCCCGTCCACGGCCAGGCTCGGGTGCATCACCTTCAGGGCGAGCACGCGGTCCAGCCGGGTGTCCACGGCCTGGTAGACGGTGGCCATGCCCCCGGCGGCGATGCGCGCCTCGACGCGATAGCGACCGTCGAGCAGCTGGCCCACGAGAGGGTCCTGCAACGTCGTATCCACGGCAGACGAGTCTACGAGCCCGAACCGACACCCCGGACGCCCCGGCCGCACCTGCCCGGGAACGCAGCGGAACCGTGACAACGGGGCGGACGGCGGTCCGGGGCCCGGCGCGGAATAATCCGGACCCGGCGGTGGTCGCACGAAGGGGTGGCGCCCGCGGCCGCGACGCCACACCGCACCAGAGGGGGGACCTGATGACGACGCTCCAGATCGGCGCGCTGGCCCGGCGGACCGGCACCACCGAGCGGCTGCTGCGCTACTACGAGGAGCAGGGGCTGCTCAACCCCCGGCGGACGGCCGCCGGCTACCGCGTCTACCAGGAGGCCGACGTCGCCCAGGTCCGCCGGATCCGCACCCTGCTGACCTCCGGGCTGAACACCGCCACCATCGCGCAGGTGCTGCCCTGTCTGCGGGACGACGACGGTCGGCTGGTGCCCACGTGCCCGCAGCTGGTCGGCGAGCTCCACCGGGAGCGCGCCCGGCTCACCGGCTCCATCGAGGCCCTGATGGCCTCCCGGGACCTGCTGGACGAGGTGATCACCGCCGCGCCGTCGGAGTTCACCGCCCCGCCGGAACTCGCGGACGGGGTCGGGGCGGCGGCGGACCGGGTGGGCGCGGCCGCCGGACCGGCCTGAGCCCGCCGCCCGCCCCCACTTCCACGGCGCCGCGGACCCGGCCACGATCCACCCGGACCGGCCCCCTAGAAGGCCGGCCGCTCCGGGTCCAGCTCCGCGACACCGTCGATCGGCGAGGACGCCAGCGCGAAGTGGCGGCGGGGGATCCGGCCCGCGCGGTGGGCCAGCCGGCCCGCCTCCACCGCGTGCCGCATCGCCGCCGCCATCAGCTCCGGTTCCTGCGCCCGGGTCACCGCCGACGCCAGCATCACCGCCGCGCAGCCCAGCTCCATGGCGAGCGCGGCGTCCGAGGCGGTGCCCGCGCCCGCGTCCAGGATGACCGGGACGCCCGCGCGCTCGGTGATCAGCTGGAAGTTGTGCGGATTGCGGATCCCGAGGCCGGAGCCGATCGGCGAACCGAGCGGCATGATCGCCGCGCAACCCACGTCCTCCAGCTTCCGGGCGAGGACGGGGTCGTCGTTGGTGTACGGGAGGACGGTGAAGCCGTCGTCCACCAGGGTCTCGGCGGCGTCCAGCAGCTCCACCGGGTCGGGCAGCAGGGTCCGCTCGTCGGCGACGACCTCCAGCTTGACCCAGTCCGTGCCGAGCGCCTCCCGGGCGAGCCGGGCGGTGAGCACCGCCTCGCCCGCGGTGAAGCAGCCGGCGGTGTTCGGCAGCACCCGGATCCCGTTCCGTTGCAGCACGGACAGCACCGAGCCCTGCACGGTCGGGTCCAGCCGCCGCATGGCGACGGTCGTCAGCTGGGTACCGGAGGCCAGCAGCGCGCGCTCCAGGACGCCGAGGCTGGGCGCGCCGCCGGTGCCCATGATGAGCCGGGACCGGAACGCGGTGCCGGCGATGGTGAGCGGGTCGGCGTCGGCGGTGGGTGCCACGGGGGAGGTCCCCCGCTCCACTGCGGTGTCGGCCATGGCCATGATTCAGCCTCCCTGCACGGCGGTGAGCACTTCGACGCGATCGCCGTCGCCGAGCGCGGTGGTGGACCACTGGGTGCGTGGCACCACGGTCTCGTTGACCGCGGCGGCCACCCCGGCCGACGCCCGGGACAGCGTGGCGACCAGCCGGTCGAGGGTCAGCCCGCCCGGGATCCGGCGGGCCGCCCCGTTGACGGAGACGGACACCGTGGGGCCGTCGGGGGCGTCAAGGGCATCGGGAGTAACGGGGCTGCTGGGGGTGCCGGGGGTATTAGGGGCACTCATACGGGCTGCTCCTCAAGGGCGCGGAGGCGCGCTGCCCCCTGGGTGAGGGGGGAGAAACGCGCGGGGGAGAAGGGGCGGGCCTCTTCCGGGACGGTTCCGGTGGCCAGCACCTCAGCCATCACGTCACCGGTGACCGGCGTCAACAGGACACCGTTGCGGAAGTGGCCGGTGGCCAGGTGGAGGCCGGGCAGCTCGGTCGGCCCGAGCAGCGGCGCGTTGTCGGGGGAGCCGGGACGCAGCCCGGCGCGGCTCTCGGTCAGCGGCAGCTCGGTGATGCCCGGGACCAGCTCGTGGGCGTCCCGCAGCAGCTCGTAGACGCCGCCCGCGGTGACCGTGGTGTCCCAGCCCAGCTCGTCGCTGGTGGCGCCGAGGACCAGTTCACCGCTCTCCCGGGGCACCAGGTAGACGGGATTGCCCCGGACCACGGCCCGTACGGTGCGGGAGAGGAACGCCTGGCCGCCCGGGGGCGGGTTCGGCAGCCGCAGTCGCAGCACCTGTCCCTTGACGGGCCGCACCGGCGGCCGCACCGCCTCCGGGACGCCGGCCAGCCGACCGCTGTGGCTGCCCGCGGCCAGTACGACCTGACCGGCCGCCAGCCGCGTCCCGTCGGCGAGTTCGGCGCCCGCGGCGCGCCCGCCGGCGGTCGTCAGGCGCTCCGCCGACGCCCGGTGGAAGACCACCCCGGCCCGCTCGCAGGCGGCCAGCAGGGCGCTCGTCAGCCGCCGCGGATCGACCTGGTGGTCGCCGTCCACCCGGAGGCCGCCGCGCACCCCGGGGGCGAGCATCGGTTCCAGTCGGCGGCACTCGCGCCCGGTCAGCCACTGCGAGTCCAGACCCGAGCGGACCTGGAGGGCGTGCAGCTCCCGTAGGTGGGCACGGTCGTCGGCGTCCAGCGCGACGGCCAGGGTGCCGCACCGCCGGTAGCCGATCCGCTGCCCGCTCGCCTCCTCCAGCTCCTCCGTGAAGCGTGGATACCGGCGCGCCGAGGCCAGGTTGAGCCCCAGCAGGGTCTCCTCGCCGTAGTGCAGTTCGGTGACGGCGGCCAGCATGCCGGCCGCGACGGCCGCCGCGCCGCCGCCGGGCGCGGGGTCCGCCACCGCGACGCGCAGTCCGCGGCCGGCCGCCCGCCAGGCGGTGACCAGCCCGATGATGCCGCCGCCGATGACCAGCACATCGGGGTGCCGGCCGTCCGGCCGCGGCGGGTCCGATGGTGTGGCAGATGGATGCATGGGCGTCCAGCCCCTCCCTTCGCCGGCATGACCCGGATCAGGTTCGTACGGTCGGAGGCCGTCCAGCCTCCCTCTCAGCCCGGTCCGTCCGGGCTCCCGCGAGTGCGTGCAGCCGCCACCCTAATACGGGCCGCGACGCGTCGTAAGGGAGCGCCCGGGGACCGGACCCCGCCGCCACGGTGCATGACGCTGTGTCAGAGATCTCCTTGCGCGCTGCTGCGGGCCGCGTCGTCCGCCGTCCTAAAGTGAGTGGGTGAGCGAGCAGAGCAAGTCTCCCCAGGCCCCTGACCGCACGCCGCGCGTGGTGATCGCCGGCGCGGGGATGGCGGGTGTGCAGACCGCCGTGGCCCTGCGCGAACAAGGCTGGCGCGGCGCGATCACGCTCCTCGGCGACGAGCCCCACCAGCCCTACGACCGCCCCCCGCTGTCCAAGGCGGTGCTGCTCGGCAAGGCCGACGGCTCCGCGTTCGACATCGACTTCGCCGGCCTCGGCATCGACCTCCACCTCGGCAGCCCGGTCACCGCACTGCGCCCGGACGCGCACGTCGTCGAGACCGACCGGGGCCCGATCCGCTACGACCACGCCGTCATCGCCACCGGCGCCGAACCGATCCGGCTCCCCGGCAGCGAGGGGCTGGCCGACGTCCACCTGCTGCGCACCCTGGACGACGCCGAGCGGCTGCGGCCGGTGCTCGCCGCCCAGCACCGGATCGTGGTGGTGGGGGCCGGCTGGATCGGCGCGGAGTTCGCCACCGCCGCCCGCGAGGCGGGCTGCGAGGTCACCGTCGTCGAGGCCGCCGACCACCCGCTGGCCGGCGCCCTGCCCGCCGAGGT
This sequence comes from Streptomyces sp. NPDC058000, assembly GCF_042886435.1. Classification (NCBI taxonomy): domain Bacteria; kingdom Bacillati; phylum Actinomycetota; class Actinomycetes; order Kitasatosporales; family Streptomycetaceae; genus Streptomyces; species Streptomyces sp. NPDC058000. The sequence continues at coordinate 1,230 of NZ_JBHVQS010000087.1, read as the reverse complement.
CGCGGCGTACATGACCGGCTGGTACGCGGACGCCGGAGCGGATCTGCGTACCGGCGTGCGGGTGGACTCCGTCGCCCCCGGCGCGGTGACCCTCGCCGACGGCACCACCCTGCCGGCCGACGCCGTCGTGGTCGGGGTCGGCGCCCGGCCCGCCACCGCCTGGCTGGCCGGCTCCGGCGTCGCCCTCTCGCCCGCGGACGGCTCGGTCCTGGCCGACGAGCGGCTGCGCACCTCCGTCCCCGACGTCTACGCGGTCGGCGACTGCGCCTCCTTCCCGTCGGCCCGTTACGGCACCCGGCTGCTGGTCCACCACTGGGACAACGCCCTCCAGGGGCCCCGCACGGTGGCCGAGAACATCGCCCACGGACTGGCCGAGGGCACGGTCTACGACCCGGTGCCCTACTTCTGGTCCGAGCAGTTCGGGCGGTTCGTGCAGTACGCCGGTCACCACGTGGACGCCGACGAACTGGTCTGGCGCGGCGATCCGGCCGGCGCCGCCTGGTCGGTGCTCTGGCTCCGCGGCGACGGCGACGGCGACAGTGCCGGCGGGGCGGGACGGCTGGTCGCGCTGCTGGCCGTGGGGCGCCCGCGGGACCTGGCCCAGGGGCGCCGGCTCATCGAGCGGGGCGCGCTGCTCGACCGGGAACGGGCGGCGGACGCGAGCGTTCCGCTCAAGTCGGCGGTCCGGTAGCGCAGTCCGCGGCCGCACGGCTCACCCGGCGGTGTGCACGCGCCGCCCGATGGCGATGCCCGGGTACCGGCTGTCAGTGGGAGGTGGCAGGCTTGTCCTGTGACCGAGATTGACGCAAACATCGATGGACTCGTCCCCGCCTGGCTCACCCTCCCCGACATCGCCGAAGAACTCGACGTCGAGGTGACCCGCGTGCGGCAGCTGGTGAAGGAGGGCCAGCTGATCGCGGTGCGCCGCGGCGAGAACCGCGTGCTCCAGGTGCCCGCCGAATTCATCCAGGACGGCAAGGTCGTCAAGGGACTCGTCGGCACGCTGACGCTCCTGCGGGACGACGGCTTCACCGACGAGGAGATGCTGGAGTGGCTTTTCACCGCTGACGACACCCTGCCCGGCACCCCGGCGCAGGCGCTGCGCGAGAATCGCGGCACGGAGGTCAAGCGCCGGGCCCAGGCGCTGGCCGTCTGACGCACCCGCGTCCCGCAGCAACCGCACCACGCATCCGCAACCGCATCCACGCGGCGTGCGGACCGGTCCCGGCC
>NZ_JBHVQS010000086.1:7977-28168 GCF_042886435.1 Streptomyces sp. NPDC058000 | reverse complement strand
AAGAAGGGCGTCCAGGCTGGTAGTCACACACGAGCCAACGGGCGCCCTTCGTCATGGTCGCGGCCAGCACGAACATCGGACTCATTCATCTAGGGATGTCCACCGCCCCTCGTCGCCGGTGCGGTGTGACGTCGCTCCCACCGCCGGGTGGGAGCGGGCGTTCGGCGCAGGGGGGAAAGCGGGGCACCGGTAGGCTGACGCGGTTGCCGATCGCCGACCTCAGCCGACGGAGACCGTGACTACTACCGCCAGCGCCACCAACAGTCATCACCTGTCCCCGGCCTTCCCGGGGCGGGCCCCGTGGGGTACCGCGAACAAGCTGCGCGCCTGGCAGCAGGCGGCCATGGACCGGTACCTCCAGACCCAGCCGAGAGACTTCCTCGCCGTGGCCACGCCCGGCGCCGGCAAGACGACGTTCGCGCTGACCCTCGCCTCGTGGCTGCTCCACCACCACGTCGTGCAGCAGGTGACGGTGGTCGCGCCGACCGAGCACCTGAAGAAGCAGTGGGCGGAGGCCGCGGCCCGGATCGGGATCAAGCTCGACCCGGAGTACAGCGCCGGGCCGCTGGGCCGCGAGTACCACGGCATCGCGATCACCTACGCCGGTGTCGGGGTGCGCCCGATGCTGCACCGCAACCGGATCGAGCAGCGCAAGACCCTGGTCATCCTCGACGAGATCCACCACGCCGGTGACTCGAAGTCGTGGGGCGAGGCGTGCCTGGAGGCGTTCGAGCCGGCGACCCGGCGGCTGGCGCTGACCGGTACGCCCTTCCGGTCCGACACCAACCCCATCCCGTTCGTGGCCTACGAGGAGGGCAACGACGGGATCCGCCGGTCGTCGGCGGACTACACCTACGGCTACGGGAACGCGCTCTCCGACGGCGTCGTCCGGCCGGTCATGTTCCTCTCCTACAGCGGGAACATGCGCTGGCGGACCAAGGCCGGCGACGAGATCGCGGCGCGGCTGGGCGAGCCGATGACCAAGGACGCGGTCTCCCAGGCGTGGCGCACCGCGCTGGACCCGCGCGGCGAGTGGATGCCGAACGTGCTCCGGGCCGCCGACCGCCGGCTGACCGAGGTCCGCAAGGGCATCCCGGACGCCGGTGCCCTGGTGATCGCCTCCGACCAGGAGCAGGCCCGGGCGTACGCCAAGCTGATCCGGGAGATCACCGGACAGGGCGCGACCCTGGTGCTGTCCGACGACACGGGCGCCTCGCAGCGCATCGACGACTTCGCCGACTCCGACGACCGCTGGATGGTCGCGGTCCGGATGGTGTCCGAGGGCGTGGACGTGCCGCGGCTCGCGGTCGGGGTGTACGCCACCACGATCTCCACCCCGCTGTTCTTCGCGCAGGCGGTCGGCCGCTTCGTCCGGTCCCGTAAGCGCGGAGAGACCGCGTCCGTCTTCCTGCCCACCGTCCCGTCGCTGCTCGGCTTCGCCAACGAGATGGAGGTCGAGCGCGACCACGTGCTCGACAAGCCGAAGAAGGACGGCGAGGAGGACCCGTACGCCGAGTCCGAGAAGGAGATGGACGAGGCGAACAAGGAGCAGGACGAGGACACTGGGGAGCAGGAGCAGTTCTCGTTCGAGGCGCTGGAGTCGGAGGCGGTCTTCGACCGGGTGCTCTACGACGGCGCCGAGTTCGGCATGCAGGCGCACGCCGGCAGCGAGGAGGAAGAGGACTACCTCGGCATCCCCGGGCTGCTGGAGCCCGACCAGGTGCAGTTGCTGTTGCAGAAGCGGCAGGCCCGGCAGATAGCGCACAGCCGGAAGAAGCCGGACACCGAGGCGGACCTGCTCGAAATGCCCGCCGAGCGGCGGCCGGTGGTCACGCACAAGGAGCTGCTGGAACTGCGCAAGCAGCTGAACACGCTGGTGGGCGCCTATGTCCACCAGAGCGGCAAACCGCACGGGGTGATCCACACCGAGCTGCGCCGGGTGTGCGGCGGCCCGCCGAGCGCGGAGGCGACGGCCGGGCAGCTGGGCGAGCGCATCAAGAAGGTGCGGGAGTGGGCCACGCGGATGCGCTGAGCGCGTCCCGGGCGCGGCCGGCGGGCCGGAGTCGGCGCCGCCGGTGGCGCCGGTAGGCCCGGCGGTATCGGTAGGCCCGGGTGGTGCCGGTAGGCCCGGCCGGTGTCGGCCCGGGGAACGCGTCGGGGAGGTGCGGTGCGGGTTCCGTGCGGACGCGGCGTGCGGGGCGCGGCCCGGGCCGCCGGACGGCATGCGGCCCGGGGTCACGGACCGGTCACAGTGGCGCAACCTGACCCCCTCCGGGGTGGACCACGGTACGGACAAGAGTGGATATTCCGGGCGTGAAAGCCCGGATTCTGGACGCACTCTTCCGCTGACCGGAGTGGCTCGCTACTGTCCCGGTCACGCACACGCCCCGTGGCAGCGCCGCCGCGGAGCGCAGCCGGTGCAAAGCGGCCGGCGGCTCTTGCGCGCTGCTCCGGGACGAGCAGTGCGCCGCGCACGGACGCCGCCACTCACTTCAGGAGGGGGCGTCGTGACCGCAGAGACCTCCCAGACGCTCGACCGAGGACTGCGCGTCCTCAAACTGCTTGCCGACACCGATCACGGGCTGACCGTCACCGAGCTCTCACACAAACTCGGCGTCAACCGCACCGTGGTCTACCGCCTGCTGGCGACGCTGGAGCAGCACGCTCTGGTGCGCCGGGACGCCGGCGGCCGGGCCCGGGTCGGGCTGGGCGTGCTCCGCCTGGGCCGCCAGGTCCACCCCCTGGTCAGAGAGGCCGCACTGCCGGCGCTGCGGTCGCTCGCCGAGGACGTCGGCGCCACCGCCCACCTCACCCTCGTCGACGGCACCGAGGCGCTGGCGGTCGCGGTCGTCGAGCCGACCTGGACCGACTACCACGTCGCCTACCGGGCCGGGTTCCGTCATCCGCTGGACCGCGGAGCCGCCGGGCGGGCGATCCTCAAGGCCCGCCAGGGCCGCCTCCAGGACGCCGGACTCGCCCTGACCCACGGGGAGTTGGAGGCCGGCGCCAGCGGTGCCGCGGCACCGCTGCTCGGGGTCAGCGGCATAGAGGGCAGCGTGGGCGTGGTGATGCTCACGGACAACGTCGCGGAGCAGATCGGGCCGCGGGTGGTGGACGCGGCCCGGGAGGTCGCCGAGGCGCTGCGCTGACGCCGCTGCGGCCCGCCGTCGGCCCGGCAAGCCCGTGGGGATCACGTGCCCCATGTGGTGACCCTGTGCCGCTGCCGTGCGGCCAGGGCGCCGCACGGGGCGGGCGGGGCGGGGGTCATTTAGGGTGGCGGGGTGTCCTCACGCGCCCGTGCCCTGCTGATCTGCACCGTCCCCGTCCTCGCCGTGCTCGTCACCGCGGCCCTGGCACCGCTGCCGTACGCGGTCGCGTATCCAGGTATCACGGCCAACGTCCTCGGTGACGACAAGGGCAAGCCGGTGATCACCATCTCCGGCCCCCACACCCGTGACACCAGCGGGCAGCTGCGGATGACCTCCATCACCGCCACCGGACCGGACGCCTCCGTCCACCTGCCGGACGTGGTCCGGGCGTGGTTCCGCACCGACGAGGCGGTGATGCCGCGGGATTCGGTCTACCCGGTGGGCAACAACACCGAGGAGATCGCCGAGCACAACGCGGAGCAGATGAAGCAGTCGCAGGACAGCGCCACCCGGGCCGCGCTGGGCCGGCTGGAAAAGTCTCCCAAGGACGTCAAGGTCACCCTGAGCCTGGCGGACGTCGGCGGGCCCAGCGCCGGCCTGATGTTCGCGCTGGGCATCGTCGACAAGTTGGCCGGTGACGGCGCCGGGCACGACCTCACCGGCGGCCGGACCATCGCGGGTACCGGCACCATCGACGCCGACGGCGCGGTCGGCGCGGTCGGCGGGGTGGCGCTCAAGACCCAGGCCGCGCACCGCGACGGGGCGACGGTCTTCCTCGTCCCGCGCAAGGAGTGCACGGACGCCCGCGCCGAGCTCCCCGCAGGGATGCGGCTGATCCCGGTCACCACCCTGGACGGGGCGGTGGACGCTCTGAAGGCCCTCAACTCCGGTGGCGAGGTTCCCAGCTGCACCGGTTGAGTCGAGGGACCGGTGACGGGCCCGGCCGCAGGCGGAAGGCGGCCAGGGCGGGCCGCGCTCAGAGGGTCGCGGTGGTCTCCCGGTCGGCGTAGCGGAAGCCGTCGTCGTCGAAGTAGAAGACGGTGACCTTCACCTTGTCGCCCTTGGCGAAGCCCTGGTCGGCCGGGCGGAGCCGCACCTGCGCGGTGTGGTCGGCGTAGTCGCAGACGAGCTTGTCGACCTTGAGGGTGCCCGCGCCGCGCGCCGCCAGCTTCGAGGAGGTGATCTGCTCGGCGTTGGCGACCAGTTGGTGGTTCATGCCGGGGTCGCAGGAGTACGTGACGTCCACCGTCAGGCCCGGCGCGGCCAGCGCGACCTTGTCGATGGCGATCAGATTGGCCTTGGCGGCGGCCATGGGTGCGGCGGCCAGGATGCCGGCGCCGACCAGGGCGGCGACGGTGGTGGCACCGGCGAGGCGACGCCGGATGCGGGATCCCTGCATGGAGTTCTTTCCTTCCCCCTGCGCAGTCACCCTTGCGGCGACTGCGACACTTGTTCGCTTTCGGGCGGTGTAGACCCTACGTGATCTTCCGGGGTTTCGAACCCTTTTTCGGTGGAGTCGCACCGTTCCGAGGGCCTGGCCTGTCCGGCGGATCGGGATCGGGTGGCCCTAGCCGCCGCCCTTCTTGATGAAGCCCTCCTGGAGGAGCCACGCCTTGGCGACCTCGTGCGGATCCCGGCCCTCGACGTCGACCCTGGCGTTGAGCTTCTGGGCGACCTCGTTGTTCAGGGCGGCGGTGACCGGGGCGAGGACGGCGGCGATCTGCGGGTACTTCCGCAGCGCGGCGGCGTTGATCTCCGGCGCGGCGTTGTAGTTCGGGAAGAAGTGCCGGTCGTCCGCGAGGACGGTCAGCCCCATCGCCTTGATCCGGCCGTCGGTGGTGAAGACCTCGCCGAAGGCGCAGGACGTCCCCTTCGCCGTCTCGGTGTAGACCACGCCGCCGGTCATCCGCCGGACGTTGCCGGACGGGATGTCCATGCCGTACGCCTTCGCCATCCCGGGCAGCCCGTCGTTGCGGGTGGCGAACTCGTTCTCCACGCACAGGGTGACCGCGCGGGGGTCCTTCTTCAGCAGCGCGGCGACGTCGGAGAGGGTGCGCACCCGGTACTTCTTCTCGTTGGCGGCGTTCAGCGCCAGCGCATAGGTGTTGTTCAGCCGGGACTGCGGCAGCCAGACGATGCCGTTGCGCCGGTCGGCGTCGCGTACCGCCACCCACTGCTGGTGCGGGTCCGGGATCGGCTTGACGTGCCCGAGGTGGGTGATCCAGCCGGTGCCGGTGTACTCGTACATCCCGTCCGCGGTGCCGGTGCGGACCGCCTCCCGGGCGCCGATCGTGCCCTGGATGTTGGTCTTGTCGACGACGGTGGCGCCGGCCGCCTTGAAGACCAACCCCATGATCTGGCCGAGGATGATGTTCTCGGTGAACTCCTTCGAGGTGACGGTGAGTTGGGCGCCCTTGAGGGGCAGCCCCCGGCCGACCGTCCCGGGGACCACGTCGTCGGTCATCGGGCTGCCGCTGACCAGCCCGCAGCCGCCGAGCAGTACGGCCGCCAGCAGCAGCGCGCCGGCCGCCGCGAGCCCGCCGCGCCGCCCCCGGCACCGTCCCCGCGGGCCGTTCCGCCCCCTCATGTGGCCACCTCCAATCCGCGCGGCCGCAACAGCAGTTCGGCCAACGAGGCGAGCCATTCGACCAGCAGCGCCAGCGCCACGGTCAGCACCGAGCCCAGGATCAGCACCGGCATCCGCTGGGTGATGATGCCCGCCGAGATGAGGTCGCCCAGCCCGCCGCCCCCGCCGAACGTGGCCAGCGTCGCGGTGCCCACGTTCAGCACCAGCGCGGTGCGCACCCCGGCCAGGATCAGCGGGACGGCCAGCGGGAGTTCGACCTTGGTCAGCACGCCCAACGCGGACATGCCGATCCCGCGGGCCGCCTCGGTCAGCGTCGGATCGATGCCGCGCAGCCCGGCGATGGTGTTGGCCAGCACCGGCAGGACGGCGTAGACCACCATGCCGACGATCGCCGAACCGGCGCCGATGCCGAGCCAGATGACCAGCAGCACCAGCAGGCCGAGCGCCGGGACGGCCTGCCCGAGGTTGGCGACGGCCATCGCGAACGGGGTGGCCCGGCGCAGCCGCGGCCGGGTCAGCGCGATGCCCAGGGGGATCGCGATCAGCAGCACGAAGAAGGTGGAGACGGCGGTCAGTTGGAGGTGTTGGCGCAGCGCCAGCCACACCTTGCCGTTGTCGACCGCCTGGTGGGCGATGGAGTCCAGGCGGGCGCCGCGGAACCACAGCCAGGTCGCCAGCAGCGCGGCGGTCAGGAACGCCGGCATGAACGTCCACTTCTGCCAGCTGATCCGGCGCCCGCCAGGAGTGGTGGAGCGGGTCGGCGCCGTCCCGGACGCCACCTCCCGCCCGGCGGTCTCCGCGTCGTCAGACGGGGCTGCCCCGTTGGCCCCGTCGGGCCCCTCAGGAGGTCGTCTGCGGTCCCCGCCGCCCGAAGCGGCGCCCGGCGTCACGCCCGGCCTCCAGGGCCGCGCTCTGCCCCGCCTGCGCCATTCAGGCCCTCCTGGGCGAGCTGGGTCCGGTGGGCGCGCAGCGCCTGGAGTTCGTGCTGGTGCTCCAGTGCCTCCAGGCGGTCCGCCTCCAGCAGTTCGTGGACGTTGTTCATCAGCGTCTCCATGTCGACCACGCCGAGGAACTCGCCGCGCCGGCCGGTGACCGCGACCCGGCCCGCGCTGTCGGTCAGCACCGCCTCCAGGGCGTCGCGCAGCGTCGCGTCCAGGGTCACCGTGTCGGTGACCAGGGTGCCGGCCCGGGCCAGTGACTGTTTGGCGCGCGAGAGGTCGCTGCGGCGCAGCCACTTGTACGGGCGGCGGTGGCGGTCCAGCAGCAGCACTTCGTTGGTGGCGCCGTCGCGCAGCAGGTCGAAGATCGACTGGAGTGGGTCGTCGACCTGCGCGGTGGGGAAGTCGATCACCGCCACGTCCCGTACCCGGGTCAGGTTCAGTCGCTTGAGCGCCGCCCCGGCGCCCACGAAGCCGGAGACGAAGTCGTCCGCCGGATTGGTGAGGATGGCCTCCGGGGTGTCGAACTGGGCGATGTGCGAGCGCTCGCGGAGCACCGCGATCCGGTCGCCGAGCTTGATCGCCTCGTCGAAGTCATGGGTGACGAAGACGATGGTCTTGTGCAGCTCGTGCTGGAGCCGGATCAGCTCGTCCTGGAGGTGGTCGCGGGTGATCGGGTCGACGGCGCCGAACGGCTCGTCCATCAGCAGCACCGGCGGGTCGGCGGCGAGCGCGCGGGCCACCCCGACCCGCTGCTGCTGGCCGCCGGAGAGCTGCCGGGGGTAGCGGTCGTGGAACTCGCCCGGGTCCAGGCCGACCAGGTCGAGCATCTCCGCCACCCGGTGCCGGGTGCGCGCCTTCGACCAGCCGGTCATCCTCGGTACCAGGGCGATGTTCTGCGCCACCGTCATGTGCGGGAAGAGCCCGGATGCCTGGATGGCGTAGCCGACCTTGCGGCGCAGCCGGACCGGGTCGATGTCGGTGACGTCCTCGTCGCCGATCCGGATCCGCCCCGAGGTCGGCTCGATCAGCCGGTTGATCATCTTCAGCGTGGTGGACTTGCCGCAGCCGGACGGCCCCACGAACACCACCGTCTCGCCGGCCTTGATCTCCATGCTGACGTCGTCGACCGCCGGGGCGGGGGTGCCCGGGTAGACCTTCGTCAGGTTCTCCAGCCGGATGGCGGCGCCCACCGAACCGGCCGGCCGCGCGGCGGTCTCCGTGGCGCTCGGGTCGCTCGGGTACGGCTCAGGCACGGATCCCCCTGGAGATGGTCAGGCGTCCGATCAGGACGTAGGCGGCGTCGAAGAGGAGGGCCAGTACGACGATCCCGAGCGTCCCGGAGAGCACCTGGTTGAGGGCGTTGGCGCTGCCCAGTGAGGCGATCCCGCGGAAGATCTCGTTGCCGAGGCCGGGGCCCGAGGCGAAGGCGGCGATGGCCGCGATGCCCATCAGCATCTGGGTGGCGACCCGGATGCCGGTGAGGATCGGCGGCCAGGCCAGCGGGAGTTCGACCCGGAAGAGCCGGCCGAGGCGCGACATCCCGATGCCCTTGGCCGCGTCGACCAGCGCCGGGTCCACCCCGCGCAGCCCCACGATGGCGTTGCGGACCACCGGCAGCAGCCCGTACAGGGTCAGCGCGACGACGGTCGGCGCGACGCCGAGGCCGACGACCGGGATCAGCAGGCCGATCATGGCCAGGGACGGGATGGTCAGGATCGTCGCGGTCGTCATGGTGGCGAGCGTGCCGGCCCATTCGCTGCGGTAGGTGGCGACGCCGATCGCGACGCCCAGCACCGTCGCGATCACCATGCACTGGAAGACCGCGCTGGCGTGCTGATACGTGTCCGTCAGCAGCTGGGTGTGCCGGCTGCCGACGTACTCCCAGAAGCTCACCCGTCGCCTCCTCGGTCCGTCGCCACTGCGGCCGGCCCGCCGCGGTTCAGTCGCCCGCGGCCTGCTTCACCAGCGGGATGATCCGCAGCGGAACCGGATTTTCCATGACGATCGCCGTGGATGCCCGCACGATGCCATCAAAGCCCACGACCCGGTCGATCACCCGCTGCAGATCGGCGTTCGACCGCGCCACCAGCCTGCAGAGCATGTCCCCGTGTCCGGTCGTTGTATGCAGCTCCAGCACTTCCGGTACGCCCGCCAAGTGGGCCCGTACATCGCTGCCTTGGCCCTGCTTGATCTCCAGGGTCGCGAACGCGGTCACCGGATAGCCCAGCGCCGCGGGGTCCACGTCCGGCCCGAAACCCCTGATCACTCCATTCGACTGAAGCCGGTCGAGCCGCGCCTGCACCGTCCCGCGGGCCACCCCCAGCCGGCGGGACGCCTCCAGGACGCCGATCCGCGGCTCCCGGGCGAGCAGTTCCAGCAAGGCCCCGTCCAAATGATCGATCGCCACCGCCGCACCCTCCGATTTCGATGGTCATGATGTACAGAACGCTCGGTAAAACCCGCCGACCCCTATGCAGAATGCCCAGAAGATACGCAAACTATTGCGCACCTTGTGGATCGGCGGGACTCTGCGGACATGGCAGACACCACGATGCACACCCAGCCCACCACCCCCCACACGGCCCGGCAGGCGGACCCCTTCCCGGTCAAGGGGATGGACGCGGTCGTCTTCGCCGTCGGCAACGCCAAGCAGGCCGCGCACTACTACTCCACCGCCTTCGGCATGAAGCGGGTCGCCTACCAGGGCCCGGAGACCGGCAGCCGCGAGACGGCCTCCTACGTCCTGGAGTCCGGCGGCGCCCGGTTCGTGTTCACCTCCGTGGTCAAGCCGACCACCGAGTGGGGCCGGTTCCTCGCCGACCACGTGGCCGCGCACGGCGACGGCGTCATCGACCTGGCCATCGAGGTGCCGGACGCCCGCGCGGCCTACGCCTACGCCGTCGAGCACGGCGCGACCGGCCTGACGGAGCCCTACGAGACCAAGGACGAGCACGGCACGGTCGTCCGGGCCGCCATCGCCACCTACGGGCAGACCCGGCACACCCTCGTGGAGCGCGCCGGCTACGACGGGCCGTACCTGCCGGGCTTCGTCGCCACGGAGCCGCTGGTCGCCGCGCCGACGAAACGTTTCTTCCAGGCGATCGACCACTGCGTCGGCAACGTCGAGCTCGGCAAGATGAACGAGTGGGTGGCCTTCTACAACAACGTCATGGGCTTCACCAACATGAAGGAGTTCGTCGGCGACGACATCGCCACCGAGTACTCGGCGCTGATGTCCAAGGTCGTCGCGGACGGCACCAAGAAGGTGAAGTTCCCGCTCAACGAGCCCGCCATCGCCAAGAAGAAGTCCCAGATCGACGAGTACCTGGAGTTCTACGGCGGCCCCGGCGTCCAGCACATCGCGCTGGCCACCAACGACATCGTGGCCTCGGTCCGCCAGATGCGGGCCGCGGGCGTGGAGTTCCTCGACGTGCCCGGCTCGTACTACGACACCCTCGGCGAGTGGGTCGGCGAGACCCGGGTCCCGCTCGACGAGCTGCGCGAGCTGAAGATCCTCGCCGACCGGGACGAGGACGGCTACCTGCTCCAGATCTTCACCAAGCCGGTCCAGGACCGCCCGACCGTCTTCTTCGAGATGATCGAGCGGCACGGCTCCCTCGGCTTCGGCAAGGGCAACTTCAAGGCCCTCTTCGAGGCCATCGAGCGCGAGCAGGACCGGCGCGGCAACCTCTGAGCCTGACCGGGCCCACCCGTCACCCGACCTCCACCCCCAGAAGGCAGCGCTGCGCGCTGGCTGCCCGCCCGGCTCCGTCCAGCCGGCCGGGCCCCCGCCCCGTGGGCCGTACGCGATCTTCCGTGTACGGCCCACGGGTGCCACGCTGAGGACATGGACCTCATCGAACGCCTGCGCGCCGGGCTCCCCGAGGAAGCGCTGCTCACCGACCCCGACGTCACCGGCTCCTACGCCCGGGACATGGCCAACTTCTGCGACGCCGGCACCCCCGCAGTGGTCGTCCTGCCGCGCACCGTCGAGCAGGTCCAGCACGTGATGCGGACGGCGACCGCGCTGCGCGTCCCGGTCGTCCCCCAGGGCGCGCGGTCCGGGGTCTCCGGCGCCGCCAACGCCGTCGACGGCTGCATCGTCCTCTCCCTGGTCAAGATGGACCGCATCCTGGAGATCAACCCCGTCGACCGGATCGCGGTCGTCGAGCCGGGCGTCGTCAACGCCGTCCTCTCCCGAGCCGTCAACGAACACGGCCTCTACTACCCTCCCGACCCCTCCAGCTGGGAGACGTGCACCATCGGCGGCAACATCGGCACCGCCGCGGGCGGCCTGTGCTGCGTGAAGTACGGCGTCACCGCCGAGTACGTGCTCGGCCTGGAGGTCGTCCTCGCCGACGGCCGCCTGATCAAGACCGGCCGCCGCACCGCCAAGGGCGTCGCCGGCTACGACCTCACCCGCCTCTTCGTGGGTTCCGAGGGCAGCCTCGGCGTCGTCGTCCGCGCCACCCTGGCCCTGAAGCCCGAGCCGCCCCAACAGCTCGCCCTGGTCGCGGAGTTCGGATCGGTGGCGGCGGCCGGTGACGCGGTCTGCCGGATCATGGCCGAGGGGCACGCCCCGTCCCTCCTGGAGTTGATGGACCGCACCAGCGTCCGGGCGGTCAACGCCATGGCGCAGATGGGCCTGCCCGAGACCACCGAGGTGCTGCTGCTGGCCGCCTTCGACACCCCGGACCCGGCCGCCGACCTCGCCGCCGTCGGCGCCCTCTGCGAGGCGGCCGGCGCCACCCAGGTCGTCCCCGCCGAGGACGCCGCCGAGTCCGAACTCCTCCTCCAGGCACGGCGGTTGACCTTCACCGCACTGGAACGGATCAAGCCCGCGATGCTCATCGACGACGTCTGCGTGCCCCGTTCGCAGCTCACCGCGATGCTGGAGGGCGCCGCCGCCATCGCCGAGAAGTACGACCTGACCATCGGCGTCTGCGCGCACGCCGGCGACGGCAACACCCACCCGCTGGTCTGCTTCGATCCGGCCGACCCCGACGAGGAGCGGCGGGCCCGCGAATCGTTCGACGCCATCATGGCCCTCGGCCTCCAACTGGGCGGCACCATCACCGGCGAACACGGCGTCGGCGTCCTGAAGAAGGAGTGGCTGGCCCGCGAACTGGGCCCGGACGCCGTGGAATTGCACCGCGGCATCAAGCAGGTCTTCGACCCGCTGGGAATCCTCAATCCGGGGAAGCTGTTCTAGGGCCTGTCCGAACGGGTTGCTCGCACTCCTTGCGGGAGCGAGGCGGCACTCGGGTGCTCGAAGGTTTGCATCCAAATCGTGGACATACGTTTCAATTGCGGGCACTTCCGAGGCAAGGGACGATCGACAAGTCAGGCAGGTGAAGGAACTAGCAGCAGGAGGTACCTGTCGTGCTGACCGGTGACAGTTTCAGCAGCAGCACCTTTGCCGTCGAACTGGGCAAGTTCCAAGTCGAGACGGTCCAGAGCGTGTCCGGACTACAACTGGAACAGGACGTCGTCGAGGTCCGGCAGGTGTCCCCGAGCGGTGAGCTACTCGTGCGCAAACAGCCAGGTGCACGCCAGAGCGGTGAGATCACGATTACCCGCGGTATGGACAAGAGCACGGCATTCACCGACTGGATCAAAGCGACGCTGGTCAACGCCGATCTCGACGAGGCCCGGCAGAACATCACCATCGCTCTGCAGGACGCAAAGAAGCAGACCGTCCGGCGTATCCACCTCAGCAACGCCTGGGCGTCCCGCTGGGAAGGCCCCTCACTGGGGGCTTCCGAGTCCGGGCCTGCGACCGAGGAAGTAACGATCACCTACGAGGACATCACCGTCGAATAGGCGCGGTTGACTCACCGGTCACACCCTGCGGCCGGGCCCGGGCCGGAGTGGTGGCGTCCCTCACCGCCCGGAGGCGGCACCCCGTGTACGGGGGCGGACGGGGCGGGGCGGGCGGCACGTCTGCCGCCGCCGCGCTGATTCCCGTCGGGGGACGCCACGTCTGGGGGGCGGGCCCCGGCGCCTACGGCCGATGCCACCCGTCGTCGGGAGCGTCCTCCGGGTCGTCCTCAAGGTCGTCGTCAAGGTCGTCGTCCGGCTCGTAGGCGGGCACCGGCAACCGGGCTCCGCGGCTCTCCGCGACCCGATGGGTGGTGACCAGGGAGTTCTTCAATTCCACGGTCAGCAGGTGCAGTTCACCGGGCGTCCAGGACCGGTCGGCCAGAATCCGTTCCGCGTCCTCAATCAGGACGGCGGCGGAGCCGAGCTGCTCGGCCTCCAGCCGGTCGGCGAGCCGGGAGACGTACCCGGTCCCGTCGCTGGGGAGCAGGAAGCACGGGTTCCCCTCCGGGGTCGTCCAGGGCAGCAGCCGCGGCGGGCGGTCGGCGTGGTCCCTCATGCGGCGACCTCCATCCCGTGGATGCGGCGCGGCCCGACGTCGACGCCGTGCACCGCGAGCCACAGCGCCCGCCGCCGCCCGCGCCGCTCCCGCCGCTCCCGGCACTCCTTGCGCTCCGCCTCGGTGAGGACGTACGGGCGGATGAGGGGGACGTCCTCGCCACGGAGCAGCACCGGCGGCCGGACGGGCACGCGGAGCGGCGCGACCGCTGCCGGCGGCGCGGCCTCGCGGGGCGCGGTGACGGTCGGCGATCCGGGTGCCCGATGCCGGCCGGGGGCCGGAAGTAACAGCCTCAGCAGCGGCAGGAACAGGCTCGCGATACGGTTCAACACGTCGTCAACTCCATGAAGTTGGTGGCCACGCCCCCGGACCGGTCGCACGGTCGCGGGGGTCTTGTGCGAAGGGCGGGTCCTTCGACCCCGGGCCCGTTACGTTGGGTAGGCACAGCGTTGCTCTGCGGAGTGCCGGGGTGCAATGCCGGACGCGTGCCACTCGCCGACTGTCACAAAGGGGGATGCGTGAGCCGACGCAATGCCACGGGGGGAACAGCAGCCACCAATGCCGCCGTCTTCGGGGAGGTGTTGAAGCACTTCCGCAAGACGGCGGGACTCACCCAGGAGGAACTGGCGAGGAAGATCCCGTGCGATCGGTCGCAGGTGGCAAGAGTCGAGCGGGGGACCCGGGTCCCGCACGAGACCTCCGCCGAGAAGTGCGACGAACTGCTGGGTACGGGTGGGGTGCTGAAGAGGCTGTGGGGCCGGATCGACTGGTATCCGGAGGTCGCGCACCCTGATTGGTTCAAGCGTCGGGCGGACATGGACGCGGTGGCGGTTGCCCTGCGTGAGTACCAGTCCCAGGTCATGCCCGGGCTGTTGCAGACGGAGTACTACGCGCATGCGCTGTTCTCCCGCGTCGCGACCGGTGACGAAGTGACGGAGCGCGTCAGGGCGCGACTGAGCCGGCAGCAACGGTTCCTCGTCCCGGACGGCCCCCTCTACGTCGTCGTCTTGGACGAGAGCTGTCTGCGTAATGTCGTGGGGGGACCGGAGGTCATGTACGGCCAGTGTGCGCATCTGCTGGCCGTGGGGGAACGCCCCAACATCCGGGTACAGATCGCCTCTTCCGGCCGCGCTGGGCTCGTGCGCCCCAACACTTCCATGTCGCTGATCACGCTGCCCGACGGGCATGACTGGGTCTACTCGGAATCGCTGGACCGTGGACATTTCAACGACGATCCGGCCGTCTACGCCCGTCACAGCCAGACCTATGATGTGCTCAGGGCCGACGCTCTGTCAGCCCGTGAGTCTGCCGCTCTGATCGAAGAAGCGATGGAAGGGTACGGACACCGTGGACAGGCACGAGTTCAATTCCGCGACGTGGATCAAGAGCAGCTACAGCGGAGACAACGGCGGCAACTGCATCGAGGTGGCCCCGCGTATCCCCGGCGTCGTCCCCGTTCGTGACTCGAAGGATCCGCGCGGTCCCGTGTTGGTGGTTCCGGCGGACGGCTGGTCGTCCTTCGTTGTCGCCGTAAAGGGCGGGGAGTTCACCACCTGAGGTCGGTACGCGGCTGCTCCACTCCAGAGGGAAGGACACCGGCGCCATGGACAGGCACGAGTTCAACTCCGCGACGTGGATCAAGAGCAGCTACAGCGACGATAACGGCGGCAACTGCGTCGAGGTGGCCCCCGGCACCCCCGGCGTCGTCCCCGTTCGTGACAGCAAGGCCCCGCACGGCCCGACGCTGGTCTTCCCGGAGGCCGGTTGGTCCTCCTTCGTCGCCGCCGTCAAGGGTGGACAACTCCCCATGAGCTGTTGGTCGGCGTGTAGGCGAGCGCTACGTTGTTGACCGCGGCCCAGTCGCCGACCCGGATCTTCTTGATCTCGCGCCACTCGGGGAGCGTGAACCTCTTCGAGCGTCCGCCCTTGTACTTCGGGTAGAGGGAGTCGAATCCGTCGGCGTTGAAGTTGTGCAGCACATCCCGGACCCGGTCCGCGCTGGTGAATGTCACCTCGGCGATCTTCGCCACGGGCATGCCCTGCGCGGACAGCAGCACCATCTGGGCCCGCCGCCAGGTCACCACCGAACCGGTGCCCCTGCGGATGATCCGCAGCAGCGGCTGCCCCTCCTCGTCATCGATCTCGCGCACGCGCACACGTTCAGCCGCCTGAGCACCCTGCCACGATGCGCCGCCCGGCACGGAACCCGGCGGCGCGTCACCTCACAATCGTGCGAACGCTGCCGGATCTGGCGTCATACGCCGGTGGTGCCGTCGATGCGCTCCCGGAGCAGGTCGGCGTGGCCGTTGTGGCGGGCGTACTCCTCAATCATGTGGACGTAGATCCAGCGGAGGTTGACGTCCTGCTCCATGAAGCGGCCGGTGTCGGTCAGAGCGCGGTCGGCGCAGAGCTCGCGGGCGCGGGCGATCTCCGCGTGCCAGGTGGTGAGGGCGTCGTGCAGTGTGGCGCCCTCGGCCAGTTCGAAGCCGCCGTCGGGGGCGGCCGGGTCGGCCTGCGGGTCGTAGATCGGCGGGGCCTGGTCTCCGGCGAACACTCGGCGGAACCAGTTCCGCTCCACCTCCGCCATGTGCTGGACGAGGCCGGTCAACGTGAAGCCGGACGGTGGCACGGACGCGACGGCGGCCTGCCCGTCGTCCAGACCCTCGCACTTCATGGCGAGGGTGGCGCGGTGAAAGTCGAGCCAGCTTTCGAGCACGGTGCGCTCGTCGGCGTTCAGGGGCGGCAAGGGGCGTTCGATGGCGCTCATCGGTCGATTATCGCCAGCGGCAGAAACCGTCGGCAGGCAGGGCCTGCGACGGGGCGAACGTTGCCTGATGCGGCACTAGCCATGGTGAGGCGCGACTGCGATGTCGACCGGGATGCCCCGGTCGCGAATAATCCGGTCCCAGTCGCATCAGTCGTCGTCGCCGATTGACGCTCGGGCGCCATGCCCGTCCGGTTGATCGCGACATGCGGATTCACGTCGGTGCCGCCTGCGTGGATTCAGCAAGTGCGGCCCGGTGGAATCATTGTGTGCCCGCTGGGGCGGGGGAATGCCCGACTGATTGTCGGTGACGACGGGCGGGCCGAGGGGCGATTCCTTTCCGGGGGGTCGTATTTCATGGGAGTCCGGTCGGAGGGGAGTAACGGTCGGATTCCCTATCCGGGAGACCCGGCAGAGGTCACCATGCGGGAAACGCGCGTCGATTACCTGGACGTCGAGGATGACGGCATGTGGTTTGCGCTGTCGCTGGTGCTGCCGGAAATCGCGTGGGCACATGAGACTGGTGCGGATGGTGCGCGGACCGGGTGCCGGCTGTGGGCATGTGACGGGTCGTGGGCGCGAGTTCAGGACAGGGAGGTTCGCCAGGCCGGGCCGCGCCCCCTGTGGGACGCCGTAGAGCGTGCGAACGGCTGGTGGAACGGCCGCGGGCGCCCGGAGCGGGAACGGTTCGGGGTGACGGCGACGGAATCCGGTACACGATGGTGGCTGGATTCCCCTGGGACTCCGGTACCGGATATGGAGTCGTGAGACGGAGCAGTAACGATGCTGCCGACCGGAGTGTGTGCCGGTCGGCGGCTTTCGCGTTGTCGGGGTCGTCGGGTCGACGGCCTGCCAGCCGGTCGGGTCGCCGCCGCGCGGTCGCCGCCCCGTGCATCGGCGGGCGCGGCCGATGTCACCCTGCCGGTTCGGGCGCCCTAGGCGTACGCCGCCAACGCGTCGCGCAGTCGGTCGTCCGGTCCGCGCAGGTGCAGTGCGCGCAGTTCGCCGGTCGGGTCGGAGATGTGGAGGTGGTCGTCGTCGGGGTCGTCGTACTCGTCTTCGTCGTCCTCGTCGGAGGTGGCTTCGGGGCCCTCCACCATCGGGACGTCGTACAGGTCGTCGGGCTGGTCGGAGGGTCGCGGGCGCCACCGCCACACGGCGCCGCACTCCCTGACCTGGACCTCGCCGAAGTACCAGGCCGCGCCGACCAGGAACGGATCGCCGTGCGCGGCCACCATCTCCTCGTAGCTGGCGAACCGGCCGCGCACCAGCGCTTCGAGCCGGTCCAGTGAGGCGGGGGAGAAGTCCCACGCCGCGGTTCCCCCGCTCGCCGCGGCGGCCCATGCGGCGAAGGCGTCGCGCCGTGCGGCCAGCCAGGTGTTCAGCCGGTGGTTGTCGTGCCAGTCCGGGCCCTCCAGGTCGTCGGTCGCGGTCAGCTCCGTCAGTTCCGCCGCTGTGAGGGGCGGCAGGGCCGGTGTCGCCAGGTGGTCCGGACGGGCCACCGCCCACAGTGCCTCGGGCCAGGTCGTCCCCTCGGTGAACTCACCGCGCGGGACAGGGTCCGGGAAGCGGTCCACCACCTCGCGCAGCGGCGTACCGGCGACGGCCTCCCGCAGCATCACCCAGGGGTGTTCGGCGTGGCCGTCGTAGCGGAGTCGCTGGCTGACGAAGGTGCTGCCGGCCCAGTAACAGTCCGCCGCGTACCAAGTGCCGAGCGGGGCCTCGGGGTTGACCTCGCGGTACTGCCACAGGGCCTTCTTGTTCTCGACGACGTACTGGCCCACATACCAGGCGGCCATGGTCCAGAACGGTTCGTGCGCGACCCGCTCGTAGTCCTCGACCGTGGGGAAGTTCTTGCGCAGCAGGGCCTGGAGGGTGTCCAGGGAGGCGGGGGCGAAGTTCCAGCGAGCGCGGCCGCCGGCCTCCTCGGCCCACCACTTGAGGTAGTCGAGCATGCGCGCGTCCTTCCAGCGCCGCGGGGTGTTGCAGGCGGTCAGGATCGTCCCGTAGCGCACCCACGGCGTGGGAACCCGCCGCGGCCACCACTCCGGATGCTCCCGCTGCCGGTCCCTGACCGCCTTGCGCAGCAGCCGCGCCACCGTGGCGAAGACCTGCCCCGTCCCGTCGTTGAGCGCCTGGCCGACGACGAGCAGCGGCGCGACCGGCGCCAGGCCGAGGACCGGGTCGGGGCAGACCACGGGCAGCCCGTCGGTTCCCGCGGTCTCGTCCCAGTCCCAGCGGCCGCCCGCCTCCTCGATCAGCGTCTCGCCGAGGTAGGCCGCCGCGGACTCGATGTACATCGCGTTCCCGTCGCTGCCGTCGTCGAGCGAGCAGGAGTCGCGCAGTGCCTCCTCCAGCTCGGGCAGTGAGCCGGCGGTGTAGTCGTGCTCCCAGTCCTCGTAGGTGAACTGGTCGTAGAGGCGGGTCATGAACTCGTGCAGGCACTCGATCCAGAGGTACAGCCGGTGGGCGGGTGAGCCCTCCGGGGCGTGTCTGCCCGCCATGTAGACGTCGTTGTGGGCGTTGTTGTGGGCGTTGTTGTGGGTGTCGTTATGGGCGTCGTTACGGACATCGTTGTGGACATCGTTCGTTGTGTTGTCGTCCATGTGGGTCCCCCGTGTAGACGTCGATGGGGATCGACCCTAAAGGAGCAAGTCCGTTGGTTTGTGCGGGAGTCGGGGGCGTGCGGGGCGCGGGCGACGCGGGAGCGGATCTTCGCCCAGGTCACGGGATCGTAGGCTTTCTGGCATGGACACCTCCTTCATCGCCCTGGCGGTCTTCGCGCTCGCCGTCGCCGTACTCTCCTCCTTCGACCGCCGTACCAAGCCGCTGGAGCGGCGGCTGGCGCGGCTGGACCAGAAGGTGGACCTGCTGATGGCCCACCTGGGGATCGAGGAGCCGGCGGACCCGCGGATGGCGGAGGTCGACGCCCTGCTGGCACAGGAAAAGAAGATCGCGGCGATCAAGGTCTACCGCGAGGTGACCGGCGCCGGACTCGTCGAGGCCAAGGAAGCGGTCGAACGCCGGATGCGCTGAGCCCTCGCCGGGCCGAGGATGGCCGTTAGGGCCGCGGGACCCCGGCCCACCCACGCGCAGCAGCAGGGAGCGAGCGCAGATGGCAGCGAACCGAGCGACCGAAGCGTCCGACGGCACGGAAACGGTCGAAGGGACGGCGACGACCGGACCCGGCGGGACGGCCGGCGGCACCTACGACACCTACGACGTCATCGTGCTGGGCGGCGGGCCGACCGGTGAGAACCTCGCCGACCGGGTGCACGCCGCCGGCCTGAGCGCGGTGCTGGTGGAGCACGAACTCGTGGGCGGGGAGTGCTCGTACTGGGCCTGTATGCCCAGTAAGGCGCTGCTGCGTCCGGTCACCGCCCGTTCCGAGGCGCGCCGGGTGCCCGGGCTGAAGGACGCGGCCGCCGGGCCCCTGGACGCGTCCGCGGTCCTCGCCCACCGGGACGCGGCCGCCGCCTACTGGAAGGACGACGGGCAGGTCCGCTGGCTGGACTCGGCCGGGATCGACCTGGTGCGCGGCCGGGCGCGGCTCGTCGGGCCACGACGGGTGACCGTCGACGGCGGGCGGACGTTCACCGCCCGGCACGCGGTCGCGGTGTGCACCGGCAGCCGCCCGGTGCTGCCGGACATCCCCGGGCTGGCCGCGGCCAAGCCGTGGACCAGTCGCGATGCCACCAGCGCCAAGACCGTGCCGGGCCGGCTGGTGATCGTCGGCGGCGGGGTGGTGGGCGTCGAGATGGCGACCGCCTGGCGGGCGCTGGGCGCCTCGGTGACGCTCCTGGTGCGCGGCGACGGGCTGCTGCCCCGGATGGAGCCGTTCGCCGGGCACCTGGTCGCCGAGTCGCTGGCCGAGGCGGGCGTGTTCCTGCGGACCGGCGTGGAGGTGAGCGAGGTGCGCCGGGAGGCGCCGGGCGGCCCGGTCACCGTCCGCCTGGACACCGGGGACGAGATCGTCGCCGACGAACTGCTGATCGCGGCGGGCCGCGCACCGCGCACCGAGGACCTGGGGCTGGAGACCGTCGGCCTGACGCCCGGCGGCTGGCTGGACGTCGACGACACCCTGCGGGTCACCGGCGTGCCCGGCGGCTGGCTGTACGGCGCCGGCGACGTCAACCACCGCGCCCTCCTCACCCATCAGGGCAAGTACCAGGCCCGGATCGCCGGCGCCGCGATCGCCGCCCGGGCCCGCGGGGTGCCGCTCCTGGAGACCGACCACTGGGGCGCGCACGTCGCCACCGCGGACCGGCACGCCGTCCCGCAGGTGGTCTTCAGCGACCCCGAGGCCGCGGCGGTGGGCCTCACCGCCGCCGAGGCCGAACGCGCCGGCCAGCGCGGGCCCGTCGTCGAGTA
>NZ_JBHVQS010000086.1:0-7967 GCF_042886435.1 Streptomyces sp. NPDC058000 | reverse complement strand
GCACGCCACCGCGGCCCCGATGGTGTTTTACCCCCCCCCCCCGGCGCGGGCGGTGGCCCACACCCCCCCCTCGCCCCACCCCGCCGCCACCGGGGCCCGGTTCGTCGACTACGACGTGGGCACGGTGGCCGGCGCGTTCCTCTACGCCGAGGGCTACCGCGGCCGTGCCCGGATGGTCGTCGACATGGACCGCGAGGTGCTGCTGGGCGCCACCTTCGTCGGGCCGGGCGTCGGCGAACTGCTGCACTCGGCCACCGTCGCGGTCGCCGGCGAGGTCCCGATCGAACGCCTCTGGCACGCGGTCCCCGCCTATCCGACGATCAGCGAGGTCTGGCTCCGGTTGCTGGAGGCGTACCGAGGCGACTGAGCGGCGGACCGGCTCCGGGCGGACGGTCGCCGGGCGGACGGTGTCCGGGCCAGCGGTCGTCGGGCGGACGGTCGCCGGATGGCGGACCGGCACCACCGCTACGCCCCTGGCTCGGGGGACTCCTCCGACGGCCAGGGGCCGTTCGGCCCGGCGTCGTCCCGGGAGGTCAGCGCGAGCAGCGCGCTCAGCCCTTTGTCGATGCCCAGGTGCCGGCTCTCGGAGCCCGGCGGCACGATCCGCAGGGTGCGCTCCAGCCAGGCCGACACCGCGGCGGCCGGCGCCTCCAGCAGCGCGTCGCCGTCCGGCGAGGTCAGCGCCATGCAGACCAGGCTGCGGCCGTCCAGCTTCGTCGGCCAGACCCGTACGTCGCCCTCGCCGGACGGCCGGAACACGCCCTCGACGAGCAGTTCACGGGCGAACGTCCAGTGGACGGGGGAGTCCGACCCGACGTGGAAGGCGACGTGGACGGCATAGGGGTCGTCGGTCCGGTAGGTCAACCGGGCCGGTACCGGAATGCTTCGCTCCGGAGACAGGACCAGACCCAGTTCCAACTCTCGTTCCACCACGGTGTGCATGGGTTTCCGCCTTTCTTCAACACCCTGCGCGGGACCCGTGTGCGGGCCCGCACAGGGAGAGAGCGGGCGGCGGCCGGACTCTTACACGACTTCGGGCAACTTTTTTCCCGGAGTTGCCGACGGCTGCCGGGGAAGGGGAGGAACAGGGGAGGAACACGGTTACGACCCGGGGTCTGATAGATGTGGACGCCGCGTTGCGGCAGACTGCACCCCGACACCCACCAGGCCGAGAACAGATACGGGACTTCGGACATGAGCGCCCCTACCTCAGGATCCGCCGGCGGTAGCCCCACGCCAGGCTTCTACCCGGACCCGTCCATCCCCGGCTACATCCGGTACTGGAACGGTGCCGCATGGGCGCCGGGCACCAGTCGTCCGGCCCCCGCCGAGGGCGAGCCGATGCCCGCGCCGCCGCCCGGCGTGGCCCCCGCACCCGCCACCGTCGAGGAGACCGGCCCGGTCTTCCTGGACGAGGCGGACCCGGCCGTCCGCCCCCGCGGCGAGGCCGGGGTCCCCGGCGCGAGCTGGGACGATCCGGCGCGGCTGCACGGCACCAGCCCGGAAGCGGCGGCCTCTTGGCACGCCGACGCCTCCCGGCAGGCCGGCTTCGGCGAGGACGGCCGGATCTCCTGGGGCGCGCCCGGCCAGGCCCCCACCGGCACCCCGGCCGGCGGCGCAGCCTGGGGCGGACTCCCGCCGCAGCGCGCCGCGGAGACCGACGAGGCCGCCTCCGGTGCCGCGCCCGCCACCCAGGGCCCGCGCACGCCGGACGCCCCGGCCGACGGAACGGTCGCGTTCCGTGCCGTCAACCCGGGGGCCCGCCGCGGGTCCGGCGATCAGGGGACCACCGCGATCCGCGCGGTGCGGCCCGGGAACCCGCCCGGTAACGCGCCCGCGAAGCCGCCCGCCGCGGACCAGGGCACCACCGCCTTCCGCGCCGTCCGGCCGGACGCCGGCGAGGGCGGCCGCCCCGCCGCCAAGAACGAGACGATGGCCTTCCGGCTCGCGGCGGGCGACCGGCCCAAGGCCGGCCCGGCCGGCGGCGGCGCACCCCAGGCCCTGCCCTCCACCGGGGCACCGGCCCAGCAGGCGGCCCGCCCGGTCCAGCCGCCGGCCGCCCAGCAGCCCCCGGCCGCCGCGGCGCCCACGCCCGGTTTCCCGCCGCAGGGCGGTGCCTCCGGCGACGACGGCGTCATCCCCTGGAAGCCGCCGACCACCGATGTCTTCTTCGCCGCCGCACAGGCCGCGCAGGGCCATCCGGCGCCGCTCGGCCGCCGGCTCGCGGCCCGGCTGATCGACACCCTGGTGCTGGCCCTGGTCACCCTCGCGGTGGCGCTGCCCATGTGGTCCACGGTCACCGACCACCTCGACGCCAAGGTCGAGGCGGCCAAGCAGTCCGGCCGTCAGGTGACGGTGTACCTGGTCGACGGCACCACCACCCCGGTCTACCTCACCATCCTGGCCGTCATCCTCATCGGCGGCGGACTCTACGAGGTGCTGCCGACCCTCAAGTGGGGCCGCACTCTGGGCAAGAAGCTCTGCGGTGTGCGGGTGCTGGACATCGAGAGCCACGACACCCCGATGCTGGCGCAGACCATCAAGCGCTGGCTGGTCTACGGCGTGCTCGGGGTCGTCGTGGTCGGCGTGGTCAACGCCCTGTGGTGCCTGATCGACCAGCCGTGGCGGCAGTGCTGGCACGACAAGGTGGCCCGCACCTTCGTCGCCTCCGACGCGACGTCCGACTGACCGTCACCCGGTCGTTGCCCGGGCCGTCACCCGCCCTGACGGCCCGGGTACCCCGATCGGACGCCGGCGGATGCGGCGCCCGTCCGCAAGGGGTCGACTCGGGCCATGAGTACCGACCAGCCCCGGCCCGGCCCCGGTGAACCACCGGAGCACGATCCGTTCCTGAAGCAGCCGCAGGAGCCCCCGGCGGGCGGCGCTCCGCACGACGGCGCACCGCGCAACGGCTCCCCGTACGGCGCCGGCCCGGGCGAGGGCGCAGGCACCCCGCCCCCTGGCGGTGCCCCGCCGCCCCCCGGTGCCCCGCCCCCTCCCGGTGGTCCGCCGCCCCCGCCGCCTCCGCCGCCGCCCGGCGCCGGCCCCCCGCCGTCCTATGGCGGTGGCCCCCCTGGCGGCGGTCCCTACGGCGGTGCGGGGGAGTACGGGGCCGATCCCCTGGCCGGGATGCCGCCGTTGGCCAACCGCGGCAAGCGCCTGCTGGCGCGGATCATCGACGCGATCATCATC
This sequence comes from Streptomyces sp. NPDC058000, assembly GCF_042886435.1. Classification (NCBI taxonomy): domain Bacteria; kingdom Bacillati; phylum Actinomycetota; class Actinomycetes; order Kitasatosporales; family Streptomycetaceae; genus Streptomyces; species Streptomyces sp. NPDC058000. Next base: position 4,775 of record NZ_JBHVQS010000086.1, on the reverse strand, counting down.
GGCGTTCCGGTCACCCTGATCATGAACGCGATCGTCGGCTGGGTGGACTACTTCAGCACCAGCAGCGTGGAGACCAGCAAGCAGGCGACGGTGTCCGGCGTGACGATGCTGGCGTACCTGATCTACGAGGGGCTGATGCTGACCAGCCGCGGTCAGACGCTCGGCAAGATGGCGATGCGGATCCGGGTCGCGATGCTCTCCGACGGCGCCATCCCGACCCCGCAGGCCGGTTGGACCCGGGCCGCCGTCTACACGCTGCCGGAGATCGTCCCGTGCTGCGGCTTCGTCTTCTGGCTGATCAACGTCCTGTGGTGCACCTGGGACAAGCCGTACCAGCAGTGCCTGCACGACAAGGCGGCCAGGACCGTGGTGGTGGCCACGGACTGAGGTGCCGCGGAACGGTGCGCCACCGTCAATGAATTGACGAAGTGTCAGATATCGGCGGTGTGCTCGCCGACCCGGGCGCCGGCCCGCCGTCGCGGCAGTTGCTCGGCCGGGGTCGGTACGGCCCGCAGCGGGACGGGGCGGGCGGGGGTCGCGGCGCTCCCGCCACCTCGGCGCACCACCCGCGACATCCCCGGCATCGGCACCGTCATCGCGACCAGCAGCCCGAGCCCGAGGCCGGCCAGAGCGATGACCGCGACCCCGATCCCGGTCTGCGTCTGCGAGAGCAGCAGCATCGCGAGGGTGGAGAGAAAGACGGTGGCCGAACCGTAGACGAGCTGGGTGGCGGTCGGACGAGGCATGGCGGGATCCGTCCTCGGAGGGTCGGCGGGGGTGTCGGGCGTCCGGCGGCGTGCCACCGAACGAGCCTACGGTCCCTTGTGCCCGAGCGGAACGGCAGGTAAGCGTGACCTAACCCACCGGCTCGGAGCACGGGGGCGCACGGGGTGGTCGCGGATCGGTGCGACAAGTCGCCCCGGGGGGCGTCCGACCTGCTGATGACGGGGGGCGCATGCCCGTCAGGCATATACCCCCACGACGTTCGCCGGTCCGCCGGGCGATGCGGAACCTGTGCGTCCGCTGTCCGATACCTGTGAATCGCAAGCCGGATAACGTACTTGGGAGTTCACACACACGTCAAGATCTGTCTTTTCTTCCCCAGATCCGGTCGAATGCCCTCCAGCATTGGCCAGTTGATGGGGAGGACTTGACCAAGTGAGAAAGCACCGAAGACTGTTCGGGACGGCCGTCCTGGCCACGGCGATCGCCGCGACCGGGGCGGCCGTTCTCTCTCCCGGGGTGGCGGCGGCCGACGCCCCGCCGGCCGCCGCGTCCGCCGTCCGCACGGACCCGGCGCCCGAGCGGGCCGACGCCCACGACCTCAAGGGCCCCTTCAGCGACCGGCAGAAGGCACAGCGCACCGAGGCGCTCCAACAGGTCATATCCGGCGACGCCCGGGCGACCGAGCGCAACGGCTCCAAGGTCGTCAAGCTCGGCAAGGGCAAGTACGTCGAACTGGCCCGGGAGAAGACCGACAAGATCTTCACCATCCTCGTGGACTTCGGGGACAAGGTCGACGACACCACGATGTACGACCCGGACGGCGACGGGCCGCTCCCCCCGGTCAAGAAGTACGGCGGCCCCCCCGGCCCGGCGCACAACCAGATAGCCAAGCCGGACCGCACCAAGGACAACAGCACCGCCTGGCAACCGGACTTCGACCGGCAGCACTTCCAGGACCTGTACTTCTCGCACGACAAGAAGAAGGAGTCGCTGGCCAAGTACTACGAGCGGCAGTCCTCGGGCCGCTACTCCGTCGACGGCCAGGTCTCCGACTGGGTCCGGGTCCCGTGGAACGAGGCCCGCTACGGCTCCAACTACTGCGGCTCCACCAACTGCCCCAGCGCCTGGGACCTGATCCGCGACGCGGTCAACCAGTGGGTCACCGACCAGAAGGCCAAGGGCCGCACCGACGCCCAGATCAAGGCCGACCTCGCCCAGTACGACCAGTGGGACCGCAACGACTACAACCACAACGGCAACTTCAACGAGCCGGACGGGTACCTCGACCACTTCCAGATCGTGCACGCAGGTGAGGACGAGTCGGCCGGCGGCGGCGCCCAGAAGACCGACGCCATCTGGGCGCACCGCTGGTACGCGTACGGCACCGACGCCGGCAAGACGGGTCCCGCGGACAACAAGGCGGGCGGCACCCAGATCGGCGACACCGGCTTCTGGGTCGGCGACTACACCATGCAGCCGGAGAACGGCGGACTCGGCGTCTTCGCCCACGAGTACGGCCACGACCTGGGTCTGCCGGACGAGTACGACACCACCGGCAAGGGCGAATCCTCGGTGGACTTCTGGTCGTTGATGTCGGCCGGCTCCTGGCTCGGCCGCGGCAAGGACGCCATCGGTGACCTGCCCGGCGACATGAGCGCCTGGGACAAGCTCCAACTCGGCTGGCTCAACTACGCCAAGGCCAAGGCCGCGACGCCGTCCCGGCACACCCTGGGCGTCGCCGAGTACAACACCAAGAACAAGCAGGCACTCGTCGTCGACCTGCCCGCGAAGAAGGTCACCACCGAGATCGTCAAGCCCGCCGAGGGCGCCAGCCAGTGGTGGAGCGGGATGGGCGACGACCTGTCCAACACCCTGACCCGGACCGTGGACCTCACCGGCAGGTCCCACGCGGCGCTCACCCTCAAGGGATGGTGGGACACCGAGAAGGACTACGACTACGTCTACGCCGAGGTCTCCACGGACGGCGGCGCCAACTGGACGCCCCTGGACGGCACCGCGAACGGCGCGCCCCTGACGCGCGACGCCTCCGGCAAGCCCGCGCTGAGCGGCACCGTCACCACCCACCAGGACCTGGCCTTCCCGCTGGACGCCTACGCCGGCAAGAAGATCGGCCTCCGCTTCCGCTACCAGACCGACGGCGGCGTCGCGCAGAAGGGCTTCACCGCGGACGCCCTCACCGTCACCGCCGACGGCACCCCGCTGTTCACCGACGACGCCGAACACGGCGACAACGGCTGGACCAGCAAGGGCTTCTCGCGGATCGGCGCGTCCTTCACCAAGGACTACCCGCAGTACTACCTCGCCGAGAACCGCCAGTACGTCTCCTACGACAAGACCCTCAAGTCCGGTCCGTACAACTTCGGTTGGAAGACCGCCCGGCCGGGCTGGGTCGAGCACTTCCCGTTCCAGAACGGCGTGCTGATCTGGCTCTGGGACACCTCGCAGCGGGACAACAACGTGGGCGTGCACCCCGGCGTCGGGCGGATCCTCCCGGTCGACGCGCACCCGGGGGCCGAGCGCTGGGCCGACGGCACCCTGATGCGCAACCGCTTCCAGTCCTACGACTCGACCTTCACCGGCGCCCGGACGGACGCCCTCACCCTCCACAAGGACGGCACCGCGGTGAAGATCACGTCGAAGCCCGGCGTGCGGGTCTTCGACGACCGCAACGGCGTCTACTACGACAAGGCGAACCCGACCGGCGGTGTGGTCGTTCCTGACACCAACACCAAGATCGCGATCACCAAGGAGGCCAAGGACGGCTCCACGGTGAACCTCACGGTGGGCCCTGCGGGTAAGTAGAAAGTAAAAGCCGCAGGTCACAGTGTTATCGGTCGTCGCCCCCTAGCGGGCGGCGGCCGATAGGCGTTTAGATGCGTTCTACAGTTCCTTGTTGACGCCGAGTCTCACGGGGGAGATATGACGATGACCAGAGGCGGCTTCATCAGGCTTCCCGGCGGAAGCGTGGTGGTCGCCCTCTCGCTGCCCAGACCGGACCACGGCCCGCTCTGCGGGCCGTACGGCGGCGGCTGCCGCATCCGGGTCCTGGTGCACGCCGTGAACCGCCAGCGCGCCCTGACCAGGCTGCGCAACCTCGGACTGCGCGCCGTCTACCTGCGCGGCAACACCGAGCCGCCGACCCCCGACGAGATCACCGCGGTGCTCCACCACCCCGACGGCCTGGTCTGGCGCGAGGCCCCCGACGACGACACCGAGTCCTGGCACCCGATACGGGCCCTCCTGAGGCAGGGGCCGAGCCCGTCCGGCGCCGTCAGCCCTGCCGGCACTCCCAGCCCGTCCGGCGTGTGAGGGCGGCGCCCCGCAAGGGGCGCTCAGCCGCCGACCACCGGCTTGCCGCGCAGCTCCACGCCGGCCCCGTGCAGCTCCGTCAGCGCCCGCTCGGTGGTCTCCGCCGCCACCCCGGCGGTCAGGTCCAGCAGGACGCGGGCGGCGAACCCCTCGTGGGCGGCGTCCAGGGCGGTGGCGCGGACGCAGTGGTCGGTGGCGATCCCGACCACGTCGACCTCGGTCACGTCCCGCTCCCGCAGCCACTGGGCGAGCGGCGTGCCGTGCTCGTCCGCGCCCTCGAAACCGCTGTACGCGGCCGCGTGGGCGCCCTTGGAGAACACCGCGTCGATCGCGCCGGAGGTGATGGCCGGTGCGAAGTTCGGGTGGAAGCCGCTGCCCTCGGTGCCGGCCACGCAGTGCACGGGCCAGGACGTGCGGTAGTCGGGCCGGTCGGAGAAGTGGTCGCCGGGGTCGATGTGGTGGTCACGGGTGGCCACCACGTGGCGGTAGCCGCTGCCGGCCGCGGCGCCCACCAGATCGGTGATGGCCGCCGCGACGTCCGCGCCGCCCGCCACCGCGAGGCTGCCGCCCTCGCAGAAGTCGTTCTGTACGTCGACGACGATCAGTGCCCGGTGCATGGTGCGTACCTTCCGGCTGGAGGTTCGGGGGCGCGAGACGTGGTGTGACCGAGGGTAGCCACTGGGGGCGGGCGGCGGGAGGGGTGGGCACGGGCCCACCCC
>NZ_JBHVQS010000085.1:0-29932 GCF_042886435.1 Streptomyces sp. NPDC058000 | reverse complement strand
CAAACGCGACTACATCTTCCACGGCACCCTGACCACCGCAGCCATCGTGATCTGGCTCCGTGATCTCGTCAAAGAGCCATCAGACACTGCCTAGGTGACAGTGACGCGGTGTACCTCGGTCAGGCGCTTGCCGGACCGGGCATGGCCACGACCACGAACAACTACCAGGACAGCTGTCTGATCGGGCTCCACCTGGACAACTGGGACAAGCTGACGTTTGCCGACAAGCACGCGGGGCGCCGTAGGCTCTGCCTCAATCTGGGACCTGGAACCCGGTACATCATCCTGGGCGACATCGACGCACAGGCAGTGTGCCGAGCTGTCCACCCCACTGCATACGGACACCGCTATCCCCACACTGACGACTGCCGGGCGTACGTCGCGAGTGGGCGTGCGTTCCGCATCGTCCGAATACGGCTCGCCCCTGGTGAGGGCTACCTGGCACCGACCGAATATCTCCCCCACGACGGATCGACTGATGGCGGCAGTCTTCCTTCGGCAGCAGCATTCTGGCTTGGCCGATGGCCGCGCGGAGTCCTTCCATCGTTGGTCTAACGCGAAGGAAGCGGGCGAGCCTGAGCTGTGGTTCGTCAGGGCCACGACGGCCGTTGGTGCGCTTGCAGCAGAGGTTCGTGAAACGGCTCAGGCCCTGGCGGGCTGGCGGGGCCTGCCCTGTGACCGTTGCCTGCGGGTGGAAAGCGACCGGCAAACGCTCCCCCTGCTCCCCGGGTTCCGCTCGGCTTGACGAGCGCCAGGCCCGAGCTCAAATCGCCACACGAGCGGGTTGCTGTCACCGCCACAGGATCGCCACACGACGCCTAGAAGCACCCGGAATCAACCGCAAACAGTGAACAGGCGATCACCGGCAGGCGGAGCGCAAAAGGCCCGCTGCCTGGCGATTTGCCAGGCAGCGGGCCAGTGCTAGCTAGTCGGCGGACGAGTCGGCCTGTACGCCGGGTTCTGTCTCCGGGCGACCTTGCGGTCGGCCGGGAGGCGGCCATCCATCTAGGGCTGCCGTTGCCGACAGCCTCGTGCGGTCTACCCGCGGACTCGGGCGGGCAGCCCTCGAACGTCCGCGCAGGGCCATCAGCCGATGGCCCCTCTTGACCTTGCTCCGGGTGGGGTTTACCTAGCTGCCCAGGTCACCCTGGGCACTGGTGGTCTCTTACACCACCGTTTCACCCTTACCCGGGCCGTGCGGCCCGGGCGGTCTGCTTTCTGTGGCACTGTCCCGCGGGTCACCCCGGGTGGCCGTTAGCCACCACCCTGCCCTGTGGAGCCCGGACGTTCCTCGGGGGGATCTGGGATCCCCACGCGGCCGCCCGGCCGGCTCGTCCGCCGTATCGACCATGCTACCTGGCGGATTCCGGCGGCTTGACCTTGCCGTTGCGGCAACGTTTCTACTGGGTCCATGCGGATCGGGGAACTCGCCGGGCTGGCCGGTGTCAGCACGCGGACCATACGGCACTACCACCACCTGGGGCTGCTTCCGGAGCCGGTCCGGCGGGCCAATGGCTACCGGGAGTACGGGCTGCGGGACGCGGTCGCGTTGGCGCGGGTGCGGCGGCTGACGGAGCTGGGGCTCGGGCTGGAGGAGGTCCGGGACGTGCTGGCCGAGGACGCCGGCCGGGAGCTGCGGGAGGTGCTGGCGGAGCTGGACGAGGATCTGGCGCGGCAGGAGGCGGCGATCCGGGCCCGGCGGTCGCGGTTGGCGGAGGTGCTGCGGCGCAGCGAGGAGCCGGGTGGGCTGCCGGAGGAAGGCCCGGTGTCGGAGCAACTTGCCGAGCTGTTCGCGGAGATGGCGCGGACCTCGGCGACGCTGCCGGGGCCGGAGCCGGCGATGGCGGTGCGGGAGCGGGAGGTGCTGGCGCTGCTGGACGCGTCGGGCGACGGCCGGGCGCAGGGGGCGATGGTGGCGGCGCTGCGGGAGATGTTCGCGGCGCCGGGCTCGATGGAGCGGGCGTATGCGGCGTACGGGCTGATGGACGGGCTGGCGGGGGCGGCGGTGGACGATCCGCGGGTGGCGGAGGCGGCCCGGGCGATCGTGGACTGCGTGCCGGCGGAGGCCGTGGCGGCGATCGCCGCGGGGGCCGGGCCCGCGGCGGGCCCGGGGGCGGAGTTCTGGACGGAACTCATGGTGGCCGAGCTGGCGCCGGCCCAGGCGGCGGCGATGCGGCTGGCCATGCGGTGGGTTGCGGAGGGGGCACGATGAGCGGGTTCGGGGAGCGGGTGCGGCGGCTGGCCACGTACGAAGGGCGGTGGCTGGCGAGCCTGGTGTGGTGGGTGGCGCGGCGCCGGGCGGGGGTGCCGGAGGGAGCGCGTCCCCTCCCGTACGCGGGAGCGCAGGCGGCGCTGATGTACGGGCTGGCGTTCGTGTGCGTGGTGGAAACGGTCGGAATGACCGTGCTGCTCCGGGACCTGCCGGTCGCGCACGCGGTGCTGCTGGTGGTGGACGTCTACACGGTGCTGATGGTGCTGGGGATCCAGGCCGCGGCGGTGACCTGGCCGCATGTGCTGGGCGCGGACGGTCTGCTGCTGCGGGACGGTGCCCGGTCGGAGTTGCGGATACCGGTGGAGCTGATCGCGTCGGTCCGGTACGAACTGCGGTCCGGGCCGGGGAACGGCCGAAGCGACGGCCACAAGGACGGCGGGGTGCGGGAGCTGGCCGTGGCGGGGCAGACCTCGGTGACGCTGGAGCTGGTCGAACCGGTGGTCGCGGTGCGGCTGCTGGGGCGGCGGGAGACGGTGCGGACGGTGCGGTTCCACGTGGATGACGCGCGGGGCGCGGTGGCGGCCGTGCGGGCGGTGGTGGGGCGCGGGGAGCCGGTCACACCGGGGTGAAGCGGACCGGGTCGCGGCCCGGTTCGGCGCCGGCCAGGCGGACCCGGATGCGGTGGCCGAGGGGCAGCGCGGGGCCGCCGGGGGCGGCCTGGACGGGGCCGATGACGGCCGGTTCGCAGAGGTGGACGGTGCCCTGGGTGGGGTCGTCCTCGTGGCGGTCGACGACCAGGGCTTCGAAGGTCTCGCCGACCCGGTCGCGCAGCAGGGCCGCCTCGACGAGGTCGACGCAGGCCCGCTCGACCCGGTTGGCTCGCTGGGCGCCGGTCTCCATCTGGTGCGGGAGGGCGGGCAGGGCGGCGCGGACCCAGCCGGGTGGGGTGCGGCCGGCCGCGGCGGCCAGGCACAGCTCGGAGGTGTAGCGGTCGACGAGCCGGCGCAGCGGGGCGGTGGCGTGGGCGTACGGGGCGGCGACCGCGGCGTGCACGGCGGCGGCGGCCGGTGGGGCGGTGCCGTCGAAGACCGTGTAGCCGGCGCCGCGGAGCAGGGCGGTGCACTCCTGGAGGAAGGCCGCGTGGCCGGCGTTGTGCGGGTCCAGGGTGCGGAGCAGCGCCGCGTACGAGGTGTGGTGGGGCCAGTCGACGCCGAGGGCCTGGGCGGTGAGGCGAAGCCAGGCGACCGAACCGGCCCGGGGGTGGGGGTCCTCCGTGCTCGACCGAGGTTGCGGGCTCGGGGGCGGCAGGGTGCGGAGGATGCCGGTGCCGGAGGCGAGCATCAGCTCGGCCGCGGCCATGCCGGTGAGCAGGGAGATCTGGGCGTTCCAGGCGGCGGCCGGGAGCGGGGCGCGGTAGGCGAGGGTATAGCGGCCGTCGCGTTCGACGATCTCCTGCTCGGGAACGTTGAGGGAGATCGCGCCGCGGGCCGTCGCCAGTTCCTCGCGGCGCAGCCCGATCTCGCGGAGCAGGGCGAGCGGTTCCTCGGCGGTGCCGTCGTCGAGGACGCGTTGGACGCCGGCGTAGTCGAGGCGGGCGCGGGAGCGGACCAGGGCGCGGCGGACGGTGGTGCCGGTCAGCGCGCCGTCGGCGTCGAGGGTGAACTGCCATAGGACGGCCGGGCGGTCCTGGTCGGGCAGCAGGCTGGCGGCGCCCTCGCTGAGCACGGTGGGGTGCAGCGGGATCCGCTCGTCGGGGAAGTACAGGGTGGCCACCCGGTGGTGCGACTCGGCGTCCAGGGCGCCGCCGGGGGTGACGAAGGAGGCGACGTCGGCGATGGCGTAGTGGACGTGGTAGCCGCCGGGCCGCCGGGCGAGGAACATCGCCTGGTCCAGGTCCTGGGCGCCGGGCGGGTCGAGGGTGAAGAGGGGCAGGTCGGTGGCGTCGTCCAGGGTGTGCTCGGTGGCCACCTCGCCGTCGCCCGCCGGGATGCGCGGGGCGCGGGCGGCGCTCTCCGCCTCGGCCTGCGCGGTGGGCGGGAAGTGGTCGGGGATCTCCAGCCGCACGCGCAGCTCGTGCAGGGCGGCCCGGAGGGGGGCCTCCGCTGCGTCGGTCACATGCATCTGGCGACGGGGCATGAAATCGAGCGTATGGCCGCCGGGCGCTCCCGGCACGGCGTACGGGAGCCGGGCGGGCACCGCCCCGGGGCGGCCGGGCTTCTAAGCTTTCGACGGGGCCGCACCCCCTGCCCGTACCGCCGTGAAGGAGAAACACCGTGCTCGTGTTGTTGCCGCCGTCCGAGGGGAAGGCCGCGGGAGGCAGCGGGAAGCCGCTGGATCTGGGGGCGCTGTCGCTGCCGGGGCTGACCGAGGCGCGGGCCGAGGTCCTGGAGGAACTGGTCGGGCTGTGCGCGGCCGATGCGGCGAAGGCCCAGGAGGTGCTGGGGCTGAGCGAGGGCCTGAAGGGCGAGGTCGCCAAGAACGCGGGGTTGCGCACCGCGGCCACCCGGCCGGCCGGGGAGATCTACACCGGGGTGCTGTACGACGCCCTCGGGCTGGCCTCCCTGGACGCGGCGGCGCGGAAGCGGGCCGAGCGGTCGCTGCTGGTGTTCTCGGGGTTGTGGGGCGCCGTGCGGATCGGGGACCGGATCCCTTCGTACCGCTGCTCGATGGGGGTGAAGCTGCCGGGGCTGGGCGCCCTGGGGGCGTACTGGCGGGGGCCGATGGCGGAGGTGCTGCCGGCGGCCGCATCGGAAGGGCGACGGGCCGGCGGCCTGGTGCTGGACCTGCGGTCGGCGGCGTACGCCACGGCGTGGAAGCCGAAGGGGGAGCTGGCCGGGCGGACCGCGACGGTGCGGGTGCTCCAGTCGAAGATCGTGAACGGGGTCGAGAAGCGGTCGGTGGTCAGCCACTTCAACAAGGCGACCAAGGGGCGGCTGGTCCGGGACCTGCTGGTGGCGGGGCACGAACCGGCGGACCCGGCGGAGCTGGTGGCGGCGCTGCGCGAGCTGGGGTACGTGGTGGAGGCGCAGGCGCCGGCGAAGGGCGGCAAGCCATGGGGGCTGGATGTGATCGTCACGGAGCTGTGAGGGACGAGGCGGAGCCGGCGCTCGCCATGGCGGACCGCCTCACTTTTCTCCGCGTTGCAACATACGCAACGATCGTTGCGGAGGATGGGGCGCCGGGCGCAGTATGGGCGGCGTGACTGACGCCGCCGCCGCTCCCCTGCCCCCCGCCCCCGCCGTCCTCGGCCTCGCCCCCGTCATTCCGGTCGTGGTCCTGAAGGACGCCGCGGACGCCGTACCGCTCGCCCGCGCGCTGGTCGCCGGCGGGCTGCCGGCGATCGAGGTGACCCTGCGCACGCCCGCCGCGCTGGACGCGATCCGGGCCGTCGCCGAGGAGGTCCCGGAGGCCGTGGTCGGCGCCGGGACCCTGCTGAACCCGGAGCACGTCGCGGCGGCCGGGGCGGCCGGGGCGCGGTTCCTGGTGAGCCCCGGCTGGTCGCCGCGACTGCTGGGCGCGCTGCGGGACTCCGGGCTCCCGTTCCTGCCGGGCGTCTCGACGGCCTCGGAGGTGGTGAGCCTGCTGGACGAGGGCATCACCGAGATGAAGTTCTTCCCGGCCGAGGCGGCGGGCGGTACCGCGTATCTGAAGTCGCTGGCCGCTCCGCTGCCGCAGGCCCGCTTCTGTCCGACCGGCGGGATCGGCCTGGCGTCGGCCCCCTCGTACCTGGCACTGCCCAACGTCGGCTGCGTCGGCGGTACATGGATGCTGCCGGGCGACGCGCTGGCCGCCAAGGACTGGGCGCGGGTCGAGCGGCTGGCTCGGGAGGCGGCGGCGCTGGGCGGCTGACCCCTCCTTCGCGGACTGCGCCCGGGGGCCCGGACTCAGGCGCGGCGCCCCCGCTCCGGGCCCCGCCCCCACGCCCCCGGACGGGCCCCGCCCCGCGCAGCCACGCAACGGCCCGGCACACCGTGGTGGGGTGCCGGGCCGGGCGCAGCGCGGGGTTCCGCGGAGTCGCTACCGCAGGTGCGACGTGTCGTTCAGCAGCCGCAGGGAGGCGTTGCCGTCGGAGTAGTACGCGACCGCGGAGAGGGAGGCCGCGGAGAGTTCCATCCGGAACAGGGACTCCGGTGGGGCACCGAGGGCCAGGCGGACCAGGGTCTTGATCGGGGTGACATGGGTGACCAGGAGGACGGTCTTGCCGGCGTAACGGGCGATCAGCTTGTCGCGGGTGACCGCGATCCGGCGGGCGACCGTCGCGAAGGACTCGCCGCCGCCGGTGGGCGCCGCCTTGGCGGAGCCGAGCCAGGCATCCAGGTCGTCGGGGTAGCGCTCGCGGACCTCGGCGAAGGTCAGCCCCTCCCAGGCGCCGAAGTCGGTCTCACGGAGCCCGTCCTCGATACGGACGTCGACGCCGAGCCGGGCGGCGACCGCGCCGGCGGTCTCCTGGCAGCGGCGCAGCGGCGAGCTGACCACGGCCTGGATGGTGCCGCGGGCGGCCAGCGCGGCGGCGGTCGACTCGGCCTGGCGGCGGCCGGCCGCGGAGAGTTCGGGGTCCGTGCCGCCGCTGCCGGAGAAGCGCTTCTCGGGCGTCAGGGCGGTCTCGCCGTGCCGGAGCAGGACGAAGGTCGCCGGGGCGCCGAGGTCGGGCGATCCCCAGCCGACCGGCGGGGCGGCGGGTGCGGCGTCCGCGACCTCCGCCGCTTCGGCGGCCGCGTCGGCGGCCCGGGCCGCGGCGCTGCGGGCGGGGGCCGCGTCGGCCGGGCCGGCGAGCGCCGCCCGGGAGTCGCGCGGCTCCCACTGCTTGCCGTTCTTGCCCGCGTCCATCGCCTCGTTGGCGAGCCGGTCGGCGTGCTTGTTCCGGGCGCGGGGGATCCACTCGTAGGTGACCCGGCCCCGCGGGAGAATCGATGCGGCCTCGGCGGCGAGCGGCTTCATGTCCGGGTGCTTGATCTTCCAGCGGCCGGACATCTGCTCGACGACGAGCTTGGAGTCCATCCGGACGTGGACGGTGGCCTCCGGGTCCAGGGACCGCGCGGCGCGCAGCCCGGCCAGCAGCCCCTTGTACTCGGCGACGTTGTTGGTCGCCGTCCCGATGAACTCGGCGGCCTCGGCCAGCGCCTCGCCGGTCGCCGGGTCGAGGACCACCGCGCCGTAGCCGGCCGGCCCCGGGTTGCCCCGGGACCCGCCGTCCGCCTCGACGATCAGCTCACGCGCCACGGCCTACAGCCCCGAGTCGGGCGTGCGGACCAGGATGCGGCTGCAGTTCTCGCACCGGACGACGGCGTCCGCGGCGGCCGCGCGCACCTCGTTGATCTCGGTGATGTCCAGCTCCAGCCGGCAGCCCTCGCAGCGGCGCTGGTAGAGCCGGGCGGCGCCGACGCCGCCCTGCTTGGTGCGGATGCGGTCGTAGAGCGTGACCAGTGCCTCGGGGATGTCGGCGACGGTGAGTTCGCGCTCCTTGGCGATCGTGGCGACCTCGGCGTCGATCTCGGCGTGCGCGGCGTCCCGGCGGGCGGTGGCGTCGTCGACCTTGGCCTGAATGGCGCCGAGCCGGTCGGTCAGCTCGCGGACCCGCTCCTGGGTGGACTCGCGGCGCTCCATGACCTCCAGGACGACGTCCTCCAGGTCGGCCTGGCGCTTGGCCAGCGAGGCGAGTTCACGCTGGAGGCTCTCCAGGTCCTTGGGGGAGCTCACGGCGCCGGAGTCGAGACGCTTCTGGTCGCGGGCGGCGCGCTGGCGGACCTGGTCGACGTCCTGCTCCGCCTTGGTCTGCTCGCGGCTGGTGTCGCTCTCCTCGGTCTGTGCGGCGACGAGCAGGTCGCGCTGCTGGGTGAGGTCGGACTCCAGGGCCGTCAGCTCGGCCAGTTCGGGGAGGTTCTTGCGCCGGTGCGCGAGCTGGGTGAGCCGGACGTCGAGGTTCTGGACGTCCAGGAGGCGGATCTGGTCGGCGGGCGCGGCGTTCAGCGGGGGGCTCCTGTGGTGTGCGTATTTTCCGGGGGACGGGTGAGCTGGGTGGACGCCGCGTGGGCGGTCCAGGGGTCGGTGACCGTGTGGGAGACGTGCGTGCGCAGTCCCCAGCCGTGCCGGTCGGAGACCGCGTCGAGTTGGGCGGCGGCCTGCTCGCACCACGGCCATTCGGTGGCCCAGTGGGCTGCGTCCAGCAGCGCCAGCGGGCCGTTCCGTCCGGTGGTCTGGGTGGCCTCGGAGGCCGGGTGGTGGCGCAGGTCGGCGGTGAGGAACGCGTCCACGCCGGCCGCCCGTACGTCGTCGAAGAGGCTGTCGCCGGAGCCGCCGGAGACCGCCAGGGTGCGGATCTCGCGGTCCGGGTCGCCGGCCGCCCGGATGCCCTGCGCGGTGGCGGGCAGGTGGGCGGCGGCGTACGCGGTCAGCTCGGCCAGCGTCATCGGGTGCGGGAGTTCGCAGATCCGGCCCAGGCCGCGGCGGCCGTCCGGATCGCTCGGGTCCGGCACCAGGGGGCGGAGGATCCGCAGGTCCAGCGCGCCGGCCAGGGCGTCGGAGACGCCGGGGTCGGCGGTGTCGGCGTTGGTGTGCGCGACGTGCAGGGCGATGTCGTGCTTGATGAGGGTGTGCACCACCTTGCCCTTGAAGGTGGAGGCCGCGACGGTGGTCGTGCCGCGCAGGTAGAGCGGGTGGTGGGTGACCAGGAGGTCGGCGCCGAGCCGCACGGCCTCGTCGACGATCTCCTGGACCGGGTCGACGGCGAACAGCACCCGGCGGACCTCGGCGTCGGGGTCTCCGCAGACCGTGCCGACGGCGTCCCATCCTTCGGCCCGCTCGGGGGGCCAGAGGACGTCGAGCGCGGCGAGGACTTCAGACAGTGCGGGCACGGGGGGAAGATTACCTCTCCCCCGCGCCCGCGCGCCGGGCCGCGGTCCGCACGGGGACCGCGGGCCCGTAGGGGCAGCAGGGTTCCGGCCACCGGCCCCGGGTGCCGCGGCGGCCGCGTGGCCGCGGGCCGTTACTTCGCGAGGAAGCCGCGCAGGTCGTCCAGGACGCTGTTGGCCGCGGTGACACCGAGGCCGAGGTACCAGGTCTCGTCCTTCACGTTCTTGGCATGGCCGTCCTTGACCGCCTTGAGGTTCTTCCACAGCGGGTTCTGCTCGGCGGTGTCGCGCTTGGTGGACTTGGGGTCGCCGTAGACGCCGGTGAAGATCCAGTCGGCGTCGGCCTGGTTGATGTTCTCCGGGCTGACCTCGGTGGCGAGGTCGTCGACCTGCTGGTTCTCGGGGCGGGGCAGGCCGACGTCCTTCAGGATGGTGCCGATGAAGGAGCGCTGGGCGTAGAGGCGGGTGAACTGCGGCATGTAGCGCAGCATCGTCACGGTCGGCTTCTTCGGGCCGATGTCCTCGCCGAGCTTCTTCGCCTTGGCCTCGTAGGCGGCCAGTTCGCTCTTGGCCTGCGCGGTCTTGTCCAGGGCGGCGGCGTTGAGCAGGTAGTTCTGCTTCCAGGTGAAGCCGGGGCGGATCGAGAAGACGGTCGGCGCGATCTTGCTGAGCTGCTGGTACTGCTTCTCGGCGCGCAGCTTGCTGCCCAGGATGAGGTCGGGCTTGAGGGCGTTGACGGCCTCCAGGTTGAGGCCGTTGATGGTGCCGACGCTCTTGGGGTGGCCGGCGTTCTCGGCGAGGTAGTCCGGGAGGGCGGCGTCGCCCTCGGTGGGCGCGTAGCCGACCGGCTTGATGCCGAGCGAGACGACGTTGTCGAGCTCGCCGACGTCGAGGACGACCACGCGCTTGGGCGCGGAGGGGAGGGTGGCGGTGCCCATGGCGTGCCGGACGGTGCGCGGGAACTGGCCCGGCTCGGCGTCGGTGCCCAGCTTCGCGGTCTCGTCGGCGGCCTTGCCGAAGTCCTTGCCGCCCTGGGCCACGGACTTCGAGCCGGCGCCGCGGTCGTTGCCGCCGTCCGCGCCGGACGAACCGCAGCCGGCGAGCGCGAGGGCGGTGGCGAGGGCTAGGGCGGCGCCGCGGCGGCGAAGGGGCATCAGGTCACTCCAGGTCGTAGGCGGGCGCCGCCGGGCAGGCGGGGAGTTGCCCGGCCACCCGACGGCAACTTAGGTCCGCCTAACTTTAAGCATCCTTGAATCTCGAAGCACACCCACCCCTCCCAGTACCGGCGAATCGGACAACGGCCACCCTTATGCGTGAAGACCGGCAACTGCCGTTGATCGGCCGGAAGTGCGAAAACTAACGTCCCTCCACTGGAGGTGGCCCCGATGACGATCTGTGCCGGCCAGGACGCCGCAGCGCTCGACAGTCCGCCCCGCGCGGCGCTGACCCTCGCCGCCGACGGCTCGTACGCGGCCCGGCTCACCCGTCACGACGACGCCGCCGGAAGCTGGTACCCGGAGCGCTGGACGATCGGTGGCCCGGAGCCGTACGCGGTCCCCCTGCCGGGCAGTCAGCCCGAGGAGCCGGACAGCGCGCTGCTGCCGCTCGCGGACGGCCGGGTGGTGATCGTCCGCCGGGTCGCCGACCGGTTCACCGTCTCCCTGCTCTCCCCGACCGGGCCGGGGACCCAGGAGGTCCTGGTCGGCGCGGTGGCGGCGCAGGCGCTGACGCTGCTGCCGCCCACCCCCGGTGGGCTGCTCGGCTACGCGCTGGTGCCGGGTGCCGGGAGCACCGCGGTGTGGCGGGTGCACGGCGGGGCGGCGGGGCCCGAGCGGGTCGCCGTGGTGCCGGGCGGCTGCACCGGCGGGGCCTGGCTGGACCACGACGGGCGGCTACTGGCGGTGGACCGGGAACTGGACGGTCGCACCAAGACCGTGGTGGTCGACCTGGCGCGCGGCGGGGAGATCAGCCCGCTGCTCCAGATCACCGAGGAGAGCAACGACCGGCTGGTGCTCGCCGATCCGGAGAGCGGGCTGCTGCTGGTCCGGTCGGACGCTCCCGGCCACGACCGGCTGGGTTGGGGCGTACTGGGCAGCAGCCTGCCGGTGCGCTTCCCGGAATGCCTGCGGGCACCCGATATGGCGGTGACGCCGTTCGCGGTCCAATCGGGGCGGACGCTGCCGCCGGAGAACTGCGCGGTGGCGTTCCGGCTCGACTGCCTGGCCGGGACCCGGCTGGGCGTGTGGCGGCCCCCGGAGCGGCGACTGCGGCAGTTCCCGGCCCCGGAGGGCTGGCTGGCGGGCAGCGGCCGGTGGGCACCGAACGGCGAACTGCTGCTGCCGTACGCGACGGAGGCGGTGCCGTGCGGGGTGGCGCGGATGGCCGTACCGCTGGAGCCGGTTGCCGGGAGCGGAGCGCGGGCGGCGACGCGGGGGAAGAACGGGACGGAAACGGAGCCGGAGCCCGAGCCGGATGCGGGGGCGGGGGCGGGGGGTCCGGCGGGGGCGGGCGTTCCGGCGGAGGCCGGGGGTCCGGCGGAGGCCAGGGGTCCGGTCGTGGCGGGGAGTGCCGCGGAGGTCGTCGTTCCGCCAAGTGGCATTGCGGACGCGGAGATTGCGGCCGCGAAGGATGTGGATGCCCTGGTTCCGCCCGATCCGGGGGGCGTGGACGGCGGGAGGATTGTCCTGGATGCGGGGGAAAACGGCGCCGACTCCACAGCATCTCCACAACCGAAGCCCCTGGCTGCGGAACCGCTCGGCTTCCCTCCGCATCCCCGGATGTGCAGGCCAGTTCCCCTGCAACAGGCACCTCTCGCGACCCAGGAGTCCCTGTGGAGCGCCGATTCCCGCCCCGTTAGTATTTCGGCGGGGGCTGTGCAGCCGGTTGACCCGGCCACCGACGGCACCGCACGGGTCACGTCCCGGCGGGAGCCGGGGGAGGTCCCGATGCGTACAGCCGTAAGCGATCTGACGGAGTGACTCTTTCCATGTCCGAAGCCCGAACCGACCCGACCCAGGCGCGCCCGCAGGAGGCAGCCGCCCAGGCCACAGGCTCCGGCAGGCACCGCGGTCCGGCCGCCGCCAGCACGGAGCAGACGCAGGACGCCGCGCACGGCCGGCACCGCCGGGATCACCAGATCCCGACCGCCTGAGCGGACCGGACAGCGCAGGCCGTGGCCGCCGCCCCCCCACCCGGGCGGCGGCCACGGCCGTTGTGCGCCCCGCACCCCGAGGGGACGCGGTCAGTCGTGCTTGAGGCCCAGCACCTCGGCGGCCGCGAAGGTCTCGTGCGCCGGCCGCCCGGCGTAGTACGGGGTGAGCAGACCGTCCAGCTCCTCGTAGCTGAAGACGTCCTTCGCCGTGTCGAACTTCGCGGCGATCCGCGGGCGTTCGGCGACCGCGACCATGCCGCCGTGCACGACGAGCAGCTGGCCGTTGACCCCGGCGGCGGCCGGCGAGGCGAGATAGCCGACGAGCGGCGCGACGTGCTCGGGCGCGAGCGGGTCGGGCCGGCCGTCGTCGGGGACCTCGCCCCCCTGATAAGCGGGAATGGCCGCGAAGACGTCCTCGGTCATCCGGGTGCGGGCGCGCGGGCAGATGGCGTTGGCGGTCACGCCGTACTTGGCCAGCGCCAGCGCCGTGGACGTCGTCAGGCCGACGATGCCGCCCTTGGCCGCCGCGTAGTTGGGCTGGCCCGCCGAGCCGGCCAGGAACGCCTCGGAGGAGGTGTTGACGATCCGCCCGAAGACCGGGCCGCCGGCCTCCTTGGAGCGGGACCGCCAGTGGGCGGCGGCGAAATGGGTGGTGTTGAAGTGGCCTTTGAGGTGGACCCGGATCACCGAGTCCCACTCGTCCTCGGTCATCGAGAACACCATCCGGTCGCGCAGGATTCCCGCGTTGTTGACCAGGATGTCCAGCTGCCCGTAGGTGTCGATCGCCAACTGGACGAGGGCGCCCGCCTGTTGGTGGTCGGCGACGTCGCCGGTGTGGGCGACGGCCTGTCCGCCGGCCGCGCGGATCTCCTCGGCGGCCTCCTCCGCGGGGGCGGCCGAGGCCGTGCCCGACCCGTCCCTGCCCGGCTGGCCGAAGTCGTTGACGACGACCCGGGCGCCGAGCCGGGCGAGTTCCAGGGCCTCGGCCCGGCCCAGTCCGCGGCCGGCACCGGTGACGATCGCGGTCCGGCCCTCCAGTGGCTGTGCCATGCGTGTCCTCTCCTGTGCAGTCCCGTGCGGTCCGTGCGGTCCGGCCCGGTGGTCGCCGCTCAGATCTCTATGCAGGTGCGCAGCGCGGTGCCCGAACGCATCTGGTCCAGGGCGTCGTTGATGCCGTCCAGCCGGACCCGGTGGGTGATCAGCCCTTCGAGGTCGATGCGGCCGGCCCGCCACAGGGCGATGGCCCGCTCGTAGGAGCGCAGCACGTCCGCGCCCCCGTAGAGCGACGGCAGGATCCGCTTCTCGTCGAAGAACAGCTCGAACATGTTGACCTGGAAGGTGTCGTCCAGCGCGCCGGCGCCGACCACGCACAGGGTGCCGCCGCGCCGGGTCGTCTCGTAGGCGGTGCGGGCAGTGGCGGACTTGCCGACGACTTCGAAGACGTAGTCGAAGCCCTCTCCCCCGGTGATGCGGGCCTTGGCGTCGGCGAGTTCCTCGGGGGCGACGGCTTCGGTGGCGCCGAACCGGAGGGCGGCCTCGCGGCGGGCCGCCACCGGGTCGACGGCGATGATCTGGGCGGCGCCGCAGGCCCGCGCCCCCTGGAGGACGGAGATGCCCACGCCGCCGCAGCCGATCACCGCGACCGAGGAACCGGCCTCCACCTTCGCGGTGTTGAAGGCCGCGCCGAGCCCGGTGGTGACGCCGCAGCCGATCAGGGCGGCGATCTCGTAGGGGACGTCGTCCGGGATCGGGACCGCGCAGTTGGCGGCGACCACCACCTCCTCGGCGAACGTGCCGGTCCCGGCGAAGCCGAAGACCTCACCACTGGGGCGCTTGAAGTTGGGGGTGCCGGCGTTCATGAATCCGGCCAGGCAGAGGTGTGTCTGGCCCCGTTTGCAGGACGGACAGCTGCCGCAGGCGGGCAGCCAGCACATCAGGACCCGGTCGCCCGGCCGGAGTCCGGTGACCCCGTCGCCGACGTCGAGGATCTCCCCGGCCCCCTCGTGCCCGGGGACGAACGGTGCGGGCTGCGGCAACACCCCGTTCATCGCGGAGAGATCGGAGTGGCACAGTCCGGTCGCCCGGATCCGGATCTTGACCCGGCCCGGTCCGAACCCCACCGCCTCGACGTCGTCGAGCACCTCCAGCTTGTCCCGTCCCGTCTCGTGCTGTACGGCTGCGCGCATCCGAGCGGCTCCTCTCGTACGTACGACATTCCGGCCCCGGCCGCGGCGGCACGCCCGCCCGCCGGAACCGAACCCTCCGGCACGTGCGGACGAGCGGCCACCGGGCCGCGATGACCCCGACGTCTAGGGCCTGTCCGGTGGATCATGGCCGGGTCCGCGGCGTCTGGCACGGCACCTCGCCGCGTTGCCGAAACGCCCCAATAGCTCCGCTATCAGGCCGCTCCAGCGCCTTGCGATGCACCGCGCCAGACGCCGCGGCCTATCCGACCCTGACCCACCGGACAGGCCCTAGCTGTGCTCGACCACCGTGTCCGCCAGCACCGGTGCGTCGTCCCGCTCGGCCGCGGTGACCGACACCCGGATGCGGCCGCCCCCGCCCTCCTCCGGCTGCTCCCGCCACAGGCGGATCCGCAGCGTCTCCCCCGGGAACACCACCCCCGCGAACCGCGTCGTGTACGACCGCACCCGCGAGACGTCCCCGTCCAGTACGGCGTCCACCACCGCCTTGAGCGTCACCCCGTAGGAGCACAGGCCGTGCAGGATCGGCCGGTCGAACCCGGCGAGCCCGGCGAACTCCGGGTCGGCGTGGAGCGGGTTCCAGTCGCCGGAGAGGCGGTACAGCAGCGCCTGGTCCTCGCGGACCAGGCGTTCGGTGGTCAGATCGGGCGCCCGGTCGGGGAGTTCGCCGCGGACCGAAGGACCCCGTTCCCCGCCGAAGCCGCCCTCGCCCCGGACGAAGATCTGGGTGTCGCAGGTCCACAACGGGCCGTCTTCGTCAGCCACTTCGGAGCGCAGCACGATGACGGCCGCCTTGCCCTTGTCGTAGACGGCCGGGACGGTGGAGGTCTGGGTGGCGCGGCCGCGCACGGGGAGGGCCCGGTGCACGGTGACGGTCTGTCCACCGTGGAGGACGGCGGCCAGGTCGACGTCGATACCGGGGGCGGAGAGCCCGCCGGCCAGCGCCATCCCGCCGCCCGCGACGGTGGCGAAGCTGGGGAGGACCTGCAGGGCGCTCTCCAGGGTGTAGCGGAGTTCGTCCGGGTCGGTGGCGGCGTGCGGTTTCTCCGGGGTGGCCGCACCGGCGCCGATGCCGAGGTGGTAGAGCTGGACGTCCTTGTGGTCCCAGACGAGTTCGGTGGTCCGAGGCTCGGCGGAGGTGGCCTTGGCGGCGTCGATGGGCATGGGGGTGCTGCTCCTTCACCACGGTGTGAGACCCCGGCCCGACCGTCCGCACCGTCGGCCGCGCCGGGGTCGTATCGGATCGGCGGGCCCGCGCTCGTCGGCGCACTCCGCCGGCGCCCGGCGCACTGCACTTCTAGAACGCGTTCTAGCCGATGGCTGTCATGTATAGCCGATGCGGGCCGCGCCCGGAAGACCCCTGACGGTATGTCAGATGAGCGCGGCCCGGGGCGAGCGCCGCGGCCGACGGCGCCGGCCGGCGCCCGACGGCCCCGCCTTCCGACCCGCCTACACATGACATTTGTCAGATGTCTTTGCACACATTCGCACCTGCCGGACGACGGCAACTCTCCGTAATCTCTGAGACAGCGGGTGAAGGCGTCACCGCGCACCGCACGGCACGGACCGCACGCGGCCGGTCGGCGACGACGACCGGCGCGGAGAGCGGCGCCGACGCAACGGGGAGGCAGGGATGGCAGGAACCACGGACAGGGTGCGGGCGCCCGGCGGGACACCGTCGGCCGGGCCGGCGGGCGCCGCGGTGGCGTTCACCGGCGTCACCCGGAGTTACGGCGCGGTGCGGGCCGTGGACGGGCTGGAGCTGACGATCGCCCCGGGCGAAACGGTGGCGCTGCTCGGCCGCAACGGCGCCGGCAAGTCCACCACCCTCACCATGCTGCTGGGTCTGCTGCCACCCACCGAGGGGGAGGTCCGACTGTTCGGCGGCACACCGGAGTCGGCCGTGCGGGCGGGCAGAGTGGGCGCGATGCTCCAGGACGGCAAGCCCATCCCCCGGGTCACCGTCCGCGAGCTGGTCGGTTTCGTCGCCGCCACCTACCCCCGCCCGATGGACGTCGACGAGGCCCTGGAGCTGGCCGGGCTCGACGCGTTCGCCGGGCGCCGGATCGACCGGCTCTCCGGGGGCCAGGCACAGCGCGTCCGCTTCGCCGTGGCACTGGCCGGCAACCCCGAACTCCTGGTGCTGGACGAGCCCACCGCGGCGCTGGACGTGGAGGCCCGGCGCGCCTTCTGGGCCTCGATGCGCAGCTACGCCCGCCGCGGCAACACCGTGCTCTTCTCCACCCACTATCTGGAGGAGGCCGACGAGCACGCCGACCGGATCGTGGTGCTCGACCGCGGTCGGGTGGCGGCCGACGGCAGCGGTGCGGAGATCAGACGGCGGGCCGGCGGCTCGTCGGTCTCCCTCGACCTCGCCGGCGCGAGCAGCGAGCCGCTGGCCGGACTGCCCGGGGTGTGCGCGGTGGAGATCCACGGCGACCGCGCCCGACTGCGCTCCACGGACTCCGACGCCACGGTCCGCGCACTGGCCGAACTCGATCTGATCCGCGGCCTCCAGGTCGCCCCGGCCAGCCTGGAGGACGCCTTCCTCGCCCTGACCACCCGGGCACCCCTGACGCCCTTGACGCCCTCGACCCCCCTGACGCCCCCGGCCACCGGTGCCCGGCCCGCGAAGGAGACGGTGTGATGCTCGACTACGTCCGCCTGGAAGTCCGCCGCACCCTGCGCGACAAGGGCTTCGTGCTCTTCGGGATCGGGATGCCGGTACTGATGTACGTGCTGTTCACCCATGTCGGCGCCGGCGCCGACCGGGCGGCGGCGGAGTGGAAGGTCTACTCCATGGTCGGCCTGGCCGCGTACGGCGCGCTGGGTGCGGCGCTCACCCCCGGCAGCGGCGTCGCCGAGGACAAGAGCCTGGGATGGCTGCGGCAGCTGCGGATCACGCCGTTGAGCCCGGCGCAGGTGGTGGCCGGCCGCGGGCTGACCGGCTCGGTGACGGTCCTGCCGGCCATCGGCGCGGTCCTCCTGGTGGGCGGGCTGGTCAACGGCGTGCGGATGGCCGCCTGGCAGTGGGCCGTGCTGGTCGTACTGCTGTGGCTGGGCACCATCCCGTTCACCCTGCTCGGCCTCGGCAACGGCTACCGCCTCTCCTCGCAGGCCACCGGGCTGGTCAACACCGGCTGCCTGCTGCTGCTTTCCGTGGTCGGCGGGCTGTGGTTCCCGGTCGAGGCGTTCCCCGGCTGGCTGCGCGCGCTGTCCTCCTGGACGCCCGCCAACCGCTTCGCCGACCTCGGCCTGAGCGTCGCGCACGGCGACGCACCGGGACTGACGACGGTGGCGGTACTGGCCGCCTGGCTGGCACTCTTCGGCGGTTACGCGGTGTACGCGTACCGCAGGGCGGCACGGACGCTGTGACCGGCGGCACGGCGGACGGCGGAAGCGTTCCCGCCGGCCGGCACGAGCGGTGGAGCGCACGGCATGAGGCAAGGACCGACATGGAACTGACAAGACGGTGGCGGGGCCGGCGCGAAGGCGCCGACGACGGGGCGGGGCGGCACTCCTGCGGGGCGGCGACGCAGCCGGCCGAAAAGGTGGAGAAGGGCCCCGGCCGGTACGCCTTCCTGCCCTGGCTGCTGATGGGGCTGGGCGCGTTCTCCAACATCATCCACGGCAGGTCCGGCAACCCCTGGCTGGCCGGCGCCGGCCTCCTCGCCTTCAACTCCCTCTACGTGAGCGTCGTCTTCGCCGCCTTCAGCCCCCGGCGGCGCGACACCCGCTACCCGCTCTACGCGCTGGCCGCGCTGGCCGCCGTGACCTTCGCCATCGCGCTCGGCTTCGGCGGCGAGTGGTTCCTGTTCTTCCCGCTGCTGTCGATGGCCTCCGGCACGGTGCGGGCGATCCGCGGCAAACCGCTCGGGATCTGGCTCATCGCGCTCAGCGGCACGGCCGGTTTCCTGTCCGGCTGGCATGATGCGACCCCCTGGGGCTCGTTCGGCATCGGCTACGGCACGTTCCTGTCCGGAATGGTGACGGCCACCGTCCTCAGCCTCTTCGACACCATCCAGCAACTACGGGCCACCCGGCAGGAGTTGGCCCGCAGTGCCGTGGAGAAGGAGCGGCTGCGGTTCTCCCGCGATCTGCACGACCTGCTGGGCCACACCCTGTCCGTGGTGGTGGTGAAGGCCGAGGCGGTCCGCCGGCTGGCGCCCCGCAACCTCGACGCGGCGCTGGCCCAGGCCGCCGACATCGAGGCGGTGGGCCGGCAGGCCCTGACCGAGATACGGGAGGCGGTCAGCGGCTACCGCGAGGGCAGCCTGGCGACCGAACTGGACCGGGCCCGTTCGGCGCTGGACGGCGCCGGGATCGAGGTGGTGGTGCGACGCGCCGGGCCGCCTCTGCCACCGCAGGCCGAGGCGCTGCTGGGCTGGGTGGTCCGCGAGGGCGTCACCAACACCGTCCGGCACAGCGGCGCCACCCGCTGCGAGATCGACGTGCACGCGGACGGCGACCGGGTGCGGCTGACGATCACGGACGACGGACACGGTCCCGTAAGCTCCGGTGCGTCCGACGCGGGCGGGACCACCGCACCGCCCGGCGCCGTCCCCGGTGCGGTGGGCGGTACGGGCCTGATAGGGCTGACCGAGCGACTGGCCGCGGCGGGCGGCACGCTGCGCAGCGGCCCCGACGGCCGGCGTGGTTTCCGCGTCACCGCCGAACTTCCGGTGGGCGCGGGCGATCTGGCGGATACGGAGGAGTGAGCCGGGTGATCAGGCTCCTGCTGGCCGAAGACCAGCGGATGATGATGGGCGCGCTGGCGCTGCTGCTCGACCTTGAGGACGACATGGAGGTGGTGGCCCAGGTCCCGGCGGGTGATCAGATCGTCGATGCGGCGCTGGAGACCCGTCCGGACGTCGCGCTCCTGGACATCGAACTCCCCGGGCGCAGCGGCCTGGACGCCGCCGCCGACCTGCGCGACCAGTTGCCGTCGTGCAAGGTGCTGATCGTGACGACGTTCGGGCGGCCCGGCTATCTGCGCCGCGCCATGGAGGCCGGGGCGTCCGGTTTCCTGGTGAAGGACGGCCCGGTGGAGGATCTGGCGGCGGCGATCCGCCGGGTGCTGGCCGGTGAGCGGGTGATCGACCCCGGCCTGGCCGCCGCGGCCCTGAGTGCCGGCCCCAACCCGCTGACCCCACGCGAACGCGATGTCCTCACCGCCGCCGTGGACGGCGCGACGGTCGCCGACATGGCCGCCAAGCTGCACCTCTCGCAGGCCACGGTCCGCAACTACCTCTCGGCCGCCATCGGCAAGACCGGCACCCGCAACCGTATGGAGGCGGTCCGGGCGGCCCGCCGCAACGGCTGGCTGTAGCGGCGGGGCCCACCCGGACCGCGGGCCTGCCGGCCGGGCCGTGTTCAGTCGTGGGCGGCGTCCGTCCGCCGGCGCGGCAGCGCCAGCAGCATCAGCACGATGCTGACGGCCAGCGCTGTCGCGCCGACCGCGAAGGCCGTGCCGTAGCCGCTGGCCAGGGCCGCCCGGCCGTGCCCCGCGGCGACCCGCGAGGCCGCGACGGTGGAGAGCACCGACAGGCCCAGCGCGCCGCCCATCTGCCGCGAGGTGTTGATCAGGCCGGAGACCAGGCCCTGGTCGGCCGGGTCGGCGCCGGAGGTGGCGATGGCGGCGACCGGCGTCGCGGTCAGTCCGGCGCCCAGCGCCATCAGGATGCCGGGGCCGAGGATCGTCCCGAGGTACGTCCCGTCCACCGTCATCGTGCTCTGCCACACCATCCCGGCCAGCGAGATCACCGCGCCGCCGATCGCCAGCGTCTTGGCTCCGAGGCGGTTCATCAGCCGGGGCGCGAGCTTCGAACCCAGCACGATGCACAGCGAGTGCGGGAGGAAGGAGAGTCCGGCCCACAGGGGCGGGTAGGAGAGGACGTTCTGCATGTAGAGCGACAGGAAGTACCACATGGAGAACATCGCGGCGCCGGACAGCACCATCGCCGCGTTCGCCGAGGAGACCGACCGCAGCCGGAACAGTCCCAGCGGCATCAGCGGCGCCTTGGTGCGCGCCTCCACGGCGACGAAGACCGCGACCACCACCAGCCCGGCGATCAGCGGAAGCAGCGCGGTCGCCGACCCCCAGCCGTGCGTCTCGGTCTGCACGATGCCGTACGCCACCAGGCCGAGCCCGCCGGTCACCAGCAGCGCACCGGGCACGTCCAGCCGCCGCGCGGCGCCCTGCCGGCTCTCGGCGAGCCACAGCACGGCACCGGTCAGCACCGCCGCCCCCACCGGCACGTTGATCAGCAACACCCAGCGCCACGACAGGTATTCGGTGAGCACCCCGCCGACCAGGCCGCCCACCGCGCCGCCGCCCGCGCCGACCGCGGTCCAGGTCGCGATGGCCCGCGTACGGGCCGGGCCGGCCGGGAACGACGTGGTCAGAATGGTGAGCGTGGCCGGGGAGAGCACCGCGGCCCCCACGCCCTGGATGGTGCGCGCGGCGATCAGCTGCCAGGGCTGCTGGGCGAGCCCGCCGGCCGCGCTCGCGACGGTGAACAGCGCCAGCCCGACGACGAAAATCCGCTTGCGGCCGAAGATGTCGGCGGCCCGGCCGCCGAGCAGCATGAAGCCGGCGAAGGTGATCACGTAGGCGTTGACGATCCACTGCAGGCCCAGCTCGGACAGGCCCAGTCCGGAGCGCATGGCGGGCAGTGCCACGTTCACGACGGAGACGTCCAGCACGACCAGGAACTGTCCGGCGCAGACCAGCAGCATCACCAGCCAGGCCGGCGCGGCCGTCCGGCGCACGGACGCGGACAGCGTGGAGGAGGTGGCTATCGGGGGCATGCGCACCATGCTCGCACCGGACGCTCACCTATCGCATCGGGATATCGGTGCATCTGGCAACCACTCGGGTCCTAGGCCGGAGGACGTAGGGCGGGGCGGGGGCCTTAGGGGGTGGGGGCGGAGGTCCCCTAGGGGTCACGCGGGCCCCCGGGGAACCAACTACCCACACCGCACGGGGAGTTAACGTGAGCAGCAGGGCCGCCCCCACACCCCGGCCCTCGCCCCCGCGCACCCGCCGCCCTCACCCCGCGCACCCCCTCCCCCCTCACGCCTCCCCCGCCGTCGCCCTCACTTCCGTAGCAGTGTGACCACCGCCGCACCGCCCAGGCCGATGTTGTGGGCGAGGCCGACGCGGGCGCCGGGGACCTGGCGGTCGCCGGCCGTGCCGCGGAGCTGCCAGACCAGCTCGGCCGCCTGGGCCAGGCCGGTGGCGCCCAGCGGATGCCCCTTGGAGATCAGGCCGCCCGACGGGTTGACCACCCAGCGGCCGCCGTAGGTCGTGGCGCCGTCGGCGACCAGCTTCCCCGACTCGCCCACCGGGCACATCCCCAGCGCCTCGTACGTCAGCAGTTCGTTGATCGAGAAGCAGTCGTGCAGTTCGATCACGTCGACGTCCTCGATGCCCAGACCGCTGGCCTCGTAGACCTTCTCGGCCGCGGCCCGGCTCATCGGTGCGCCGACCACGTCGATGCAGGAGCCGGCGGCGAAGCTCTCCTCGGTGTCCGTGGTCATGGCCTGCCCGGCGATCTCCACCGCGCGGTCCGCCAGACCGTGCTCGCGGACGAAGCGTTCGGAGGCGACCACCGCCGCCGCGGCGCCGTCGGAGGTCGGCGAGCACTGGAGCTTGGTGAGCGGGCGGTGCACGGTGCGGGCGGCGAGGATCTCCTCGACCGTGTACACGTCCTGGAACTGGGCGTACGGATTGTGCGCGGAGTGCCGGTGGTTCTTGGCGCCGACCATGGCGAGCTGCTCGGCGGTCGTGCCGTGGCGCTCCATGTGCTCGCGGGCCGCGTTGCCGAAGATCTGGGCGGTGGGCGGGGTCATCTCGAAACCGTGCGCGGCGGCCATCACCCCGTAGTGGCGGGCGACCGGCGAGGACGCGAAGTGGCCGCCGTCCGCGCCGGCACCCAGCGCGCCGCGCTTCATCTTCTCGAAGCCCAGCGCCAGGACGCAGTCGTTGAGGCCCGAGGCGACGAACTGACGGGCCATCATCAGCGCGGTGGAGCCGGTGGCGCAGTTGTTGTTGACGTTGTAGACGGGGACGCCGGTCAGGCCCAGTTCGTACACGGCGCGCTGGCCGGCCGTGGACGCCTGGTAGCAGTAGCCGGCCGGTACCTGCTCGACGGCGTCGTAGCCGATGCCGGCGTCGGCGAGCGCCGCGCCGCCCGCCTCCTTCGCCATGTCCCAGTACTGCCAATCGCGGGTCTCCGGCTTCTCGAACCGGGTCATCCCGACGCCGATGATGTACGCCGTGCCGACCATGCGAATCCTCCTGGGACCAGGTGACGGGCAGATGCGGAGCGGGTGAGGAGCGGATGGGGAACGAGGGGAAGCGGATCGGGAGGGAGCTGATGGGGGGGCGGATAGGGGACGGGAACGGGCGGAGGGGGACGGGGCCGGGGTGTCGGCCCGCGGGGTCGGTCAGATGAGGGGGCGGGGTTCCGGGTCGCGGGGCAGGCCGAGGAGCCGTTCGGCGACGACGTTCAGCTGCACCTGGGTCGTACCGCCGGCGATGGTCAGGCAGCGCGACATCAGGAAGCCGTGCAGGGCCCGTTCGCCGGGGCCCTCGCGGACCGCGCCGGCCGGGCCGAGCAGTTCCAGGGCCAGGTCGGCGACCTTCTGCTGGTGTGCGGTCTGCACCAGCTTGCGGATGCTGGCGCCGGCGCCCGGTTCCCGGCCCGACACCTGCTGGAGCGTGGTGCGCAGCCCGATGCAGCCGAGCGCGTGCGCCTCGGCCAGCAGCGCCCCGACGCGGGCGCGGACGGCGCCGTCCAGTTCGGCGGAGCGGCCCAGCAGCGCCTCCAGGCCGGTGTCGAAGGCCATCTGGTCGGCCATGTGGACGCGTTCGTTGCCGAGGGTGGTGCGGGCCACCCGCCAGCCGTCGTCGACCGCGCCGACCACCGCGTCCGCCGGCAGCAGCACGTCGTCGAAGTAGACCTCGTTGAAGAGGGCGTCGCCGGTGATCTCCTTCAGGGGGCGGACGTCGATCCCCGGAGTCGACATGTCGATGACGAAGAAGGTCAGGCCGCGGTGTTTGGGCGCGTCCGGGTCGGTGCGGGCGAGCAGGATGCCGTGGCCGGCCGTCCGGGCGGCCGACGTCCACACCTTCTGGCCGTTGACCCGCCAACCGCCGTCCGCGGTGCGCTCCGCGCGGGTGCGCAGTGCGGCCAGGTCGGAACCGGCCTCCGGCTCGGAGAACAGTTGGCACCACAGCAGGTCGCCGCGCAGCGTCGGCGGCAGGTACCGCTCCTGCTGCGCGGCCGTGCCGTGGGCGAGGAGCGCGGGAACCACCCAGGTGGCGATGCCCAGTTCGCCGACCCGGACGCCGGCGGCGGCCATTTCCTGCTGGACGGCGAGCTGTTCGACGGGGCCGGCGCCCAGTCCGTACGGGGCGGGCAGATGGGGTGCGGCGTATCCGGTGGGGGCCAGTGCGCGGCGGGCGGCGGCGGGGTCCAGGCCGCGCGCCCGGTCGACGGCGGCGCGGGCCCGGTCCCGGAACTCCGCGGCCTCGGCGGGGAGTTCCAGCCGGAGTGCGCGGCGGGCGCCGGCCGCGGCGTGCCGGGCGGCGCGCAGCCGGTGGGTGTCGCCGCCGCCGAGCAGTTGGCGGGCGGTGACCGCGCGGCGCAGGTGGAGGTGGGCGTCGTGCTCCCAGGTGAAGCCGATGCCGCCGAGGACCTGGATGCAGTCCTTGGCGCAGCCGGCGGCGGCATCCAGGGCGGTCGCGGTGGCCAGGGCGGCGACCAGCCCGCGCACCTCGGGCGGCGCGTCGCCGGCCCGGGCCGCGTCCCAGACCAGGGCGCGGGCCTGCTCACAGCGGACGAGCATCTCGGCGCAGAGGTGCTTGACGCCCTGGAACTGGCCGATCGGGCGGCCGAACTGCTCGCGTACCGCGGCGTGCTCGGCGGCGGTGTGCAGCGCCCAGGCGGCGGTTCCGCAGCCTTCCGCTGCGAACAGCACCCCGGCGAGGTCGCGGACCAGGGCGCCGTCGACCGCCAGCCGCCGGTCGGCGGGGACCGTCGCGCCGTCCGCGCGGACCTCGGCGGTCGGCCGGGTCGGGTCGGCGCTGTCCTGGATGCGGACGGCGAGTGCGGCGGCGTCCACCGCCAGCCACACCGTCCCCGTGGCGGCCTCCGCGGCGAGCACGATCAGATCGGCGTCGCCGCCGGCGAGGACGGGCGGGGCGGCGCCGTCGAGGAGGTAGCCGTCGGCGCCCTCCACGGCGGTGAGCGAGCCGCTGCCGAGGGCGACCGCGGCGATCCGCTCGCCGGTGACCAGCGCCCGTACGAGGTGCCGGGGTGCGCCGCCGCGGTGCAGCAACGTGGCGGCGAGGACGGTGGGCAGGTACGGGCCGGGGAGCGCGGCGCGGCCGAACTCCTCCAGGACGACGGCGAGGTCGAGCAGGTCGCCGCCGCCCCCGCCGTCGGCCTCCGGGAGGTGGAGGCCGAGCAGCCCCTGCTCGGCGAGCCCGTCCCAGTGGGCGGGGCGGCCGGTCCGCGCCGGTGCGGCGTCGAGCAGCTTGCGCACGTCTTCGGGCGGTACGGCCCGCGCCGCCCAGCCACGCGCCGCCTCCGCGAGGTCACGATGGTCCTGCGTGATTCCGATGCCCATGCCCGGCAGAGTAGAACACGTTCCAATCTGACGGAAGGTCAGATGACCGGCGGTTGCCCGGCGACCGGCGACCGGCGACCGGCGACCGGCGACCGGCGACCGGCGACCGGCGACCGGCGACCGGCGACCGGCGACCGGCGACCGGCGACCGGCGGAAAACGGTCCGGGCCCGGGTCGGAAACGGTTCAGTGAATTTCGTGCGGGCCGTTCACTATTCCGACGCGGATCCGCACGGCGGTTTATCGACCGGCCTTTCCCCGCCCGGTTTCGGGATGCTTCCGGCTTCCGTTCCCGGGTGGCTCGGCATCCGTTCCCGACGCCACCACGGCGGGGCGTTTGGACGAGTGCGCGTTCCTCCTCTCGCTCGTCCTCTCGCTCCTCCTCTCGCTCCTCCTCTCGTTCCACGGTGCGGAATGCGGCGAATTCACGGATGCCGGGATGCGTCGTCCGGTAACCGGAGCGAGCACGTCGCGGGCGGGAGAGGACGGAAGAAGAGGACGGCGGCAAGGCCGAGTTCTCCGGTGCCGTCCCACGGGATCGGCTCCCCCGCCGCCCCGCCGGCACGCAGTACGCCCGGAAACCGGCCCGGAAACCGGAGATACGAACCCCCGTTCCGATATCGCGCGGCCCGTACGGCACCATCCATAGGCACGACCCGCAGGATCCGACCGCCCCGCGTGGCCCGAGCCCTGCCGGGCCACCGATCGCCGCCGTACCACGGCCGCATCCACCAGGAGGAAGCCCATGACCGCCCCCACGGCCCCGACCGCCGCACCCCGGCCGGAGATCCTCGCCGCGTTCGAGGCGGCGAAGGGTTTCATGCCGGTGGACGAGGGGCTCGCCCTGTATGCGGTGGCCGGTGAGGCGGCCGCACTGGGGCTGCCGCTGGTGGAGATCGGCACCTACTGCGGCCGCTCCACGCTGCTGCTCGCCGAGGCGGCGCGCGCCGCCGGGGTGATGGCCGTCACCGTGGACCACCACCGGGGCAGCGAGGAGCAGCAGCCCGGTTGGGAGTACCACGATCCGGAGGTCGTCGATCCGGTCGTCGGTCGGATGGACACCCTGACCACCTTCCGCCGCACCCTGCACGCGGCGGGCCTGGAGGACCGGGTGATCGCGCTGGTGGGCCGTTCGCCGCAGATCGCGGCGCTGTGGCAGGCGCCGGCCGGCCTGGTCTTCATCGACGGCGGGCACACCGACGAACACGCCACCGCCGACTACGAGGGCTGGGCCCCGCACGTTGCGGACGGCGGGCTGCTGGTGATCCACGACGTCTTCCCGGACCCGGCGGACGGCGGCCAGGCCCCGTACCGCATCTACTGCCGGGCCCTGGCGTCCGGCGCGTTCACCGAGGTCGCCGTGCACCGTTCGCTGCGCGTCCTGCGGCGGACCGGGGCCGGAATCTGAGCAGGCTACGATCGCGCAGGTGTCGAACGGCAGTACTTTCCCCCCGCCCCGCCGCTCGCGCGGCACCCTGCTGATCGCGTTGGCCGTGGTGATGGCCGTCGGGGTCGGCGGCTGGCTGGTGTGGCGGTCGCCGGGCGGCGGCCCCTCCCCCGACGCCACCGCCGGCACCGCCGCCTCCGGGGCGCCGTCCGAGCACGGGGACGAGGCCGGCAGCGACGCCCCCACGGCCGGTGCGGGCAGCCCGGCCCCCGCGGGCGGGCCGCACCGCCTCCAGGGCAAGACCGTGTTGCTCGACCCCGGTCACAACCCGGGCAACCGCGACCACACGGCGGAAATCGCCCGGCTCGTGGACGTCGGCAACGACCGCAAGGAGTGCGACACCACCGGCACCGCCACCAACGGCGGCTACGCCGAGGCGGCGTTCACGCTGGACGTCGTCCGGCGGGCCCGGGCGCTGCTCCAGGAGGAGGGCGCGAAGGTCGTGCTCACCCAGGACGGCGACCGGGCGTACGGGCCGTGCGTGGACGGGCGGGCCGCGGCGGGGAACCGCGCGCACGCCGACGCCGCGGTCTCGGTCCACGCCGACGGGTCGGTCGCCGGCAACCGCGGCTTCCACGTCATCCTGCCGGCGCCGGTCACGGCGGGCGCGGCCGACACCTCCCGGATCGTCGGGCCGTCGCGGAAACTGGGCGAGGGGCTGGCGGACCGTTTCGCGGCGGTGACCGGAAGTGCCCGTTCCAATTACGTCGGCCACGGGACCGGGCTGGACATCCGCTCCGATCTCGGCGGACTGAACCTCTCCACGGTGCCGAAGGTGTTCATCGAGTGCGGCAATATGCGCGACCCGAAGGACGCCGCGCAATTGACCGACGCGGAGTGGCGGGAAAAGGCGGCCCGCGGGATCACGGAGGGCATTACGGACTTCTTGACGCGCTGAACGAACTTCCGGACGCGCCGAACGGACTTCCGACCGCGGGCCGCATCGATACCCACGGGCGGCCCACAGGATTCGACGATAGGTTCCCTTTACGATGGGGGGCCATCGCCGTGCCTCGCACCGCGCGCCAGCGACAGCGTCGACGCCCTCACCGAGTCGACCAGGAACACGAAACCGACAAAGGACCTTTACGTGAACATCCGCTCCCTCAGTCGAGGCGACGGCGTGGTGATCGGAGCAGCGGTGCTGCTGTTGATCGCCTCGTTCCTCAACCTCTCCTCGTACGGCAGCGCAAACGCCTGGCAATCGCTGGCGCTGCTGATGAGCGTCTACCTGGCCGGCGTCATCGCAGCCGCGCTGATCGTCACGGCGCGGGCCCTGCCGCAGCCGCGCAAGGTCGCCGGACTGGAGCTCGGGCAGTTCGGCGTGGCGCTGTCCGTGTTCGCCGCCTGGACCGCGTTCTGGGCGATCCTCGGCAGCGGCGGTGCGGGCGTGGGCCTGATCATCGGCCTGATCGCCGCGCTGGCCCAGGCGGGCGCCGCGGTGGCCACCCCGCTCGTCCCGGCACTGAAGGTCGCCCTGGTCGGCGCACCGCGCCCGCAGGCCGCCAGCCCGTACGGCGCCGCCGGCGGCACCCAGGGCTACGGCTACCCCGGCGCCCAGCAGCAGGGCGGCTACGGCTACCCGGGCGGCCAGCAGCAGCCCGGCGGCCCGCAGCAGCCCGGCCAGGGCTACGGCGGCCAGCAGGCCCCGGCCGGCGAGTCCGACGCCACCGTCGCCGGTGCGGCGGGAGCCACCGCGGCGGCCGGCGGCCCGGCGGACTTCTCCCCGTTCTGGTTCGCGGTGCCGGTGGCCCGCCCGCTGTACGGCGAGGAGGGCTCGCCGTCACCGATCGCCGAACTGGCGCCCGGCACCTGGTACCTCGCGGTGGAGCAGCGCGGCGCCGCGCTGATCGCGCAGACCCAGGACGGCCGGCGCGGCATCCTCCAGGACACCACCGGCATCCAGCGCGGCTGACGCCGCCGGCACCCGCGGTCCTGTCGCGGCCTTCGGGCCGGTCCGGCCCCTCGCCCTCGCGGGCGGGGGGCCGTTGCCATGTCCGCGGCGGCGCCGTACAGTGCGCGGACCAGCGAGCTGACGTGCCGTCAGGACGCGGATAGGCAACCGGTCGTCGGAAGAGGGGCGGACCCATGCGGCTCGGGCTGGCACTCGGCTACTGGGGCCGCGGCCCCGACCCCCGGCACCTCGAACTCGCCCGCGAGGCCGAGCGCCTGGGCTACGACTCGGTGTGGACCGCCGAAGCCTGGGGCTCCGACGCGTTCACCGCGCTCACCTGGATCGCCGCGCACACCTCCCGGATCAAACTGGGCACCGGCATCGCCCAGATGGCCGCCCGCACCCCCACCGCCACCGCGATGCACGCGCTCACCCTCGACCACCTCTCGGGCGGGCGGGTGCTGTTGGGCCTGGGGCTGTCCGGGCCGCAGGTCGTCGAGGGCTGGTACGGCCGGCCGTTCCCCAAGAGCCCGCTGACCGCCACCCGGGAGTACGTCGCCGTCATCCGCCAAGTGCTGGCCCGCAAGGGCCCGGTGACGGTCGACGGCCACTTCCACCCCCACCCCTACCAGGGCCCGGACGGCACCGGCCTGGGCAAACCGCTGAAACCCATCACCCATCCGCTGCGGGCCGACCTGCCCGTCCTGCTGGGCGCGGAAGGGCCCCGGAACATCGCCCAGACCACCCGGATCGCGGACGGCTGGCTGCCGCTGTACTGGTCGCCCACCCGCCCCGAGGTCTACCGGGAGTCGCTGGCCGACGCCCCGGACGGCTTCCTGATCGCTCCCATGGCGCGCGCCGTGGTCTGCGACGACGTCGCCGAGGGGCTGCTGCCGGTCAAGGCGATGCTCGGCTTCTACATCGGCGGGATGGGACACGCGGCCAAGAACTTCCACGCCGATCTGATGGCGCGGATGGGCTTCGCGGAGGAAGCCCGGCAGGTGCAGCGACTCTTCGCCGAAGGCCGCAGGGAAGAAGCGGTACTGGCCGTTCCGGACGCCTTCGCCGACGAGATCTCGCTGGTCGGACCCCGCGAACGGATCGCGGAACGGCTGGAATCCTGGCGCGCGGGACCGGTCACCGACCTCCTGGTGACCGCCCCCGACCCGCGAACGCTACGGGTGCTGGCAGAGCTCAACGCGTAGTCCGCTGCGCGGGGCCCCGTCGTACGTTGTCGGCTTCCCCGCCGTGGGGTTGGCACTTTTGCGCCTGCGGGGCGGGGCCGCTGCGCTGAGCCTCGCCGTGCGTTGTCGGGTTTCCCGCCGTTGCGCTGCGCTTGACTGCCTTCCCACGTTGTCGGGTTTCCCGCCGTTGCGCCTGCGGCGGGCGGGTCCGCTGCGCGGGGCGGGGCCGCTGCGCTGAGCCTCGCCGTGCGTTGTCGGGTTTCCCGCCGTTGCGCCTGCGGCGGGCGGGTCCGCTGCGCGGGGCTGGTCGGCCGCGGTGCCGGGTCTGCGGGGTGGGGGTAGGCCGGACTGCTGC
>NZ_JBHVQS010000084.1:0-31837 GCF_042886435.1 Streptomyces sp. NPDC058000 | reverse complement strand
GGTTACATTTCGAACCCGGAAGCTAAGCCTTTCAGCGCCGATGGTACTGCAGGGGGGACCCTGTGGGAGAGTAGGACGCCGCCGAACAAATTTTGGGATAGACCCCGCACCGTAATGGTGCGGGGTCTATCTGTTTTTGGGCCCCGTCCCCTAACCCAGTGACCTGGGTTAGGGGACGGGGCCCTTCTCTTTTGTGTTGTGGCCGGCGGTCTCCATAGGCATAGGCACAGGCAGGGCGTAGCCAGGGGGTACGGATGGTTTGGTCTTGGGCTGTGAGGGGCTCGTCTTTGTGGGCCACAGGGCGTGGCCGGATGACCCACAGGTCCCGTGAGCGTCCGGGTGAGATGGGGTGGGGAGACTCCGTACGAGGTCCGGTGATCTCAGAGGGGTTGGCCGGCTTGTCAGCGGGGGTGGTTGGCTCGGCCGTAGGTGAGGCGTGGGCTGTGTGCGCTGGTTCTTGGAGCCTTTCCCTGTCCGGATGGGCCTCTACAGGCGGCCGGCGGACTTCAGGGAGAGGTAGGCGTCGGCGAGGTCGGGGGCCAGGTGGGCCGGGGTGGAGTCAATGACCGTGATGCCGTGGCGGCGGAGGCGGTCGGCGGTGCGGCGGCGGGCGGCGCGGGTCTGCTCCGCGGCGGCGGCCGCGTATACGGCCTGCGGGGTGTGGCGACCGGCGGCCAGTTCTTCGATACGAGGATCGGCGACTGCCGCGACGATCAGTTCGTTGCGTTGGGTGAGGGTGGGGAGGACGGGCAGCAGTGCCTCCTCCATGGGGGCCGTGTCGAGGCCGGTGAAGAGCACGATGAGGGAACGGCGTGCGGTGTGGCGGTGGATGGTCGCTGCCAGGCTGCGGGCGTCTGCTTCGACGAGCTCGGGTTCGAGGGGGGCGAGGGCGTCGGTGAGGGCCGGAAGGAGATCGCGGGCGGTGCGGCCTTGTACAGAGGCGCGTACTCGGCGGTCGTAGGCGAGGAGGTCGACGTGATCGCCGGCGCGGGTGGCGAGAGCGGCGAGGAGCAGCGCGGCGTCCATGGAGGCGTCGAGGCGGGGGGTGTCGCCGACGCGGCCGGCCGAGGTGCGGCCGGTTTCCAGGACGAGGAGGATGCGTCGGTCGCGCTCGGGGCGCCAGGTGCGGACGGCGACGGATTGCCGCCGGGCGGTGGCGCGCCAGTCGATGGAGCGGGTGTCGTCGCCGGGGGTGTAGTCGCGGAGGCTGTCGAATTCGGTGCCTTCGCCGCGGGTCAGGATGCTGGTGCGGCCGTCGAGTTCGCGGAGCCGGGCGAGTTTTGCGGGGAGGTGCTTGCGGCTGGTGAAGGGGGGCAGAACGCGCAGGGCCCAGGGGACGTGGTGGCTGCCTTGGCGGGCGGCCAGGCCGAGGGGGCCGTAGGAGCGGACCGTGACGCGGACGGCGTGGTGGTCGCCGCGGCGGGTGGGGTGGAGGGTGGTGGTCAGGCGGCGGCGTTCGCCGCTGGGGACGCGGAGGGTGTGGCGGGATGCGGGGATGTCGTTGCCGGGGTGGAACGAACTGGGGGGCCAGGCGTCGCGGATCTGGGCGCGCAGGGCGCGGCGGTTGGGGTTGGTGATGGTGAGGTGGATGTGGGCTTCGCCTGTTAGTCGAACGCTTGTGTCACCGGTTCGGGTGAAATGGAGCTTTCGCACTGGCGCGGCGAGCGCCAGATCGCACAAGATTGCTATCAGCAAGGCGAGTTGAACGGTGAGGATCCCGAGCCAGCTGGGCAGCGCGAAGCCCACGACCAGGGCTCCGAGCGCGGAGACGAGAGCGGTGCGTCCGGTGAGGGCCACGATCTTGCCTCAGCGGGGGACGGGGAGGTGAGCGAGCACGGCGTTGATCACGGAGTCAGCGGTGACTCCTTCCATCTCGGCCTCGGGTCGAAGGTGCACGCGGTGCCGGAGTGTGGGAAGGGCCAGGGCTTTGACGTCGTCGGGCGTGACGTAGTCGCGGCCGGTGAGCCAGGCCCAGGCACGTGAGGTGGAGAGCAGGGCGGTGGCCCCTCGGGGGGAGACACCGAGAGACAGCGAGGGGGATTCGCGAGTGGCACGGCAGATATCGACGATATAGCCGGTGACTTCGGGCGAGACGGCGGTCTTGGCGACCGCGGCCCGTGCGGCTTCGAGGTCGGCGGCGGAAGCGACGGGGCGGAGACCTGCCGCGTTCAGGTCGCGCGGGCTGAAGCCGGCCGCGTGACGGTTGAGGATGTCGATCTCGTCCTGGCGGGCGGGCAGGGAGACCGTCAGCTTCAGGAGGAAGCGGTCGAGCTGGGCTTCGGGGAGAGGGTAAGTGCCCTCGTATTCCATGGGGTTCTGCGTGGCGGCGACGAGGAACGGTTCGGGGAGCAGACGGGGGGTGCCGTCGACGGTCACCTGGCGTTCTTCCATCGCTTCGAGCAAGGACGCCTGGGTCTTGGGTGGCGTCCGGTTGATTTCGTCGGCGAGCAGGAGGTTGGTGAAGACCGGCCCGGGCTGGAAGGAGAACGCGGCGGTGCGGGTGTCGTAGACGAGCGAACCAGTGACGTCACTGGGCATCAGATCGGGGGTGAACTGGACGCGCTTGGTGTCGAGTTCGAGGACCGTGGACAGGGCGCGTACGAGCAGGGTCTTGGCGACGCCGGGGACTCCTTCGAGGAGTACGTGACCGCGGCAGAGCAGTGCGACGACCAGACCGGTGACGGCGGGGTCCTGACCTACCACGGCCTTGGCTATCTCAGTGCGCAGTTCCTCAAGTGAGGCTCGGGCGCTGTCAGCGGTCGGGGTGCTCACGGGGTGCGTGCCTCTCGTGGGAAACGATCGAGTTCTCAAGTGTGTCGAGTTGGTCGGCCAGGTGCACCAGGGCCTTGTCGTCCGCCGGGGTGGGACCGAAGAGCAGGGTGTTGAGGTCGGTCGTGGCCAGGGGGGCGGCGGCCAAGTGGGTGCGGATGGCCGGGAGAAGGAGGTCGGGGGTGTGGGCGTGCGTGGGGGGCACGCCGATGAGGGGGGCGAGCCGGGTGCGGGTTGCGGAGCGCAGGACGGCTGAGGCCCGGTCGCGGGCGTGGGCCTGTTCGTAGAGGCGGGCGTGGCCCTCGGTGGTTTCGGCGGCCGGGACGGTGACCGGGAGACGCTCCGGCACCAGCGGGCCGAGTCGGCGGGCACGCCACAGGGCCGCGCAGCCGGCGGCGAGGGTGAGCTGGAGCAGGGCCCAGCGCCAGCCGGACGGGATGAGGCCGAAGAGGCCCGGCTGAGCGTCCTGGGAAGTGGCGGACGGATCACTGAGGGAGGGGAGGTACCAGACCAGATGCTTGTGTGCACCGAGGAGTTGGAGGGCCAGCGAGGCGTTGCCGTGCTCGGCGAGGCGGTAGTTGTAGAGGAAGTCGGCGGAGCCGAGGAGGACGGTGTCGCGGTCCTTGTGGGCGGCCGGGAGGCGCAGCAGGGCGGGGTAGCCGCCGGCGTCGTAGCAGCGGTCGGCGGTGGTGGCGGACGTGGTGTAGCGGATGCCGCCCAGGAGGACGTCGCCCGCGCGGCGGGCGTCGGGCAGCGAACAGCCAGGCACCCGCGGCGTGTTGCTGACCTGGGGCTCGGCCTGGACGCCGGGGGCGAAGACCTGGAGCGACGCGAAGCCGGGCGAGAGGAGGACGGTGCGGCCGGGGGTGTGCGCAGTCGCTGCGTGGAGGCTGGACAGCTGATCGGAGGTCAGCATGTCGGGGGCGGTGACGAGGAGCGTGGTGTGCGGGCCGGCCGCGGCTGCAGCCTCCTCGGCGGTGGTCACGACCTGGCTGGTGACGCCGTGGGCGGTGAGGAGTTGGGCGAGCGCCCGGCTTCCGGTCCGGTCCACGGAGCGCGGGTCGAGCCGGCCGTTCTGTTCGCCGGACTGCAGGGCGGCGAGGGTCAGTCCGCCGATGACGAGCAGCAGCAGTCCCAACAGCACGCCCCGGGAGCGGGCCCACAGGCGGCGCGCGGTGTGACCGGGAACGGCGGTGGCGGTGGCGGTGGCCGTGGTCATCCGCGGCTCCTGGTCGGGGTGGCGGCCAGGTGGGGCTTGGCGCGCTGCAGCTCGGTGTCGAGGTCGGCCAGGAGGGCGTATTCCCGTTCGGTGCCGGGGCGGCCGCCGTATGCGACGTCGTCGAAGGTACGGGCCGCTGTGCGGAGTTGTCCGGCGTTCGCGGGGAGGACCAGGCCGGCTTCGGTGGCGGCCTCATCGGCGGTGCGGCCGGGGCCGGGCGTGAGCAGGGCGCGCTCTTCGAGGGCGAGGACGATGGCGCGCATCCGGTCCTGGATCGCCTCGTTCCAGCGGCCCTCGGTCGCGTGCCGGTCGGCGGCCGCGCGGTGTTCGGCGGCGGTCCGGGGCGTATCGGTGAAGAGGGTGCCCCGTGTGGTCGGAGTGCGGCGCACCGCACCGAGCCGCAATCGGAGGGCGATGATCAGTAGCAGTACGAATGCGGCGATGGCGATGAGCCCGGCCCAGCCGCCAGGGGTGGCGCCGGAGGCCGCGTTGAAGAGCTCGCCGATGCGGTTCCAGAGCCAATCCAGGGCGCGCTGGATCAGATTGGGGTCGTGCTGGTGGTACCGGGGGTCGGACAGTTCGTGTTCCGCCGCCTCACGGGCAGGGTCGCGAGAGATCCGTACCGGTATGTCGTTGCCGGAGCGCACGATGAGGTCGGCGAGCGCGGTGGTCTTCCCCCCTGTGGTCACCGCATCAGCTTCCCGGTGCGGTGTCGGTCGGGCGCGGTCCGGGGATGTCGGGAGCGGCATCCGTGGGCTTGCCGGGAGCGTCGGGCGTCTCGGCGGTGGCGGGCTCGGTCTTTTCCGGCGCTGCGTTCTCCGCCTCGACGTCCTGAGTCTTCGTCAACTTAGTCTTCGTCGACTGAGGGCCCGTTGGCTGAGAGTCCGTCGGGTCTGCCGGCTTGGTGGGCGGCTGCGCGGACGGGGCGTCAGCGGTGGGCCGGGCGGCAGGGGTTGTGTCGGGAGCGGTCCTGGGTGCCGGGGTGCCGCCGGAGGTCGAGGGCGTGGCGGGTGCTTCGGGGGTGTAGCCGGGGAGGCCGGCGGCGCGGGCGAGTTCGAGGTCGAGGGCCTCGCGGCGGATGCGCTGGTCGACGTAGAGGAGTGCGGTGACCCCGGCGCTGATCGGGAAGGTGACTGCCGAGCTGATGACCGCGCCGAGGCCCAGCACGATGAGGAACGGCCAGCCGGTGGAGTTGCTGGTGCCGTTCGCCCAGTCCATGAGGTTCTCGCCGCCTATCAGGAAGGCGATGAAGGTGGCCGGGATCTGGATGATGAACTCGGCGATGGCGATCAGCAGGTAGGCGAGGAGCTGGATGCCCAGCACCCGCCACCAGGCGCCGCGGACGAGTTTGGCGGAGCGCCGCATGGAGGCCACGACGCCCTGCTTCTCCAGCATCAGGGCCGGGGAGGCGAGGCTGTAGCGGACCCACAGCCAGATGCTCACGACGGCGGCGGCGAGCACGCCGAGCAGGACGAGGAGAAGGCCGAGGTCGAGCGAGCCGGAGCTGGTGACGATGAGGCCCGGGGCCAGCGCGGCCGCGAAGATGGCGGTGATGATCAGGGGAAGCAGG
Source organism: Streptomyces sp. NPDC058000 (assembly GCF_042886435.1). Classification (NCBI taxonomy): domain Bacteria; kingdom Bacillati; phylum Actinomycetota; class Actinomycetes; order Kitasatosporales; family Streptomycetaceae; genus Streptomyces; species Streptomyces sp. NPDC058000. Next base: position 26,279 of record NZ_JBHVQS010000084.1, on the reverse strand, counting down.
ACGAGCAGGCCGAGCAGGCGCGGGAGTTGGCCGCGGGCATCGCTCCAAGCTTCTCCGGCGGTCACCGAGCGGCCCAGGACCGCCCGGCTGATGATCATGGTCAGCATGCCGGTGGCGATGATCGTGGCGAGCAGCCCGATGAGCGTGGTGATGGCGGAGCCGGTGAGGGAGTCGGCCAATTCGCCCAGGACGTGTCGCAGCGGGGGTGCGGAACTGTCATCGGGGCTCAGTTGACGGTTGGCGCCGGGGAGCCACAGGCCGGTGACGAGAGTGATCGCGGTCTGCGAGACGAGCGCGACGATCAGCGAGATGCCGAGCACGGTGCGCCAGTGGGCACGCATGGTGGTGATGGCGCCGTCGAGGATCTCACCCACGCCGAGCGGGCGGAGCGGGATGACGCCCGGCTTGGCGGCGGGCGGTATTCCGCCCCAGCCGCCGACCCAGCCGGGACCGCTGCCCCAGGCGCCTTGATTGCCGGGGCCCGGCGGGGTGGCCCAGCCGCCTGGGGCCGAACCGGACGAGGCGCGGGTGCGGTCCCCGGCGCCCTGGGTATCCGGTCCGCTCTGGCCGGGGATGCCGGCCGGGGCCGTCCACTGGCCGGGCGGCGGCTGGTTGCCGGACCAGTTCGGCGGGGGCGGCTGTTGGGACGCGTCGGGACGATCTTCCGGAGCGGACGGCTGGGTGGGCTGCTCCGAGGTGCCGCGGCCCGGCTCGTCGGAGGGAGAGGATCCGGGCGAGGCCCAGCCCGGAGAGTTGTTCATCGTCGCTCCTTCTTGCTGCCCGTCCGCCGGGGCGGCGGGGGTCCGGGGTCCGCGGTGTCATTCATCGTGTCATGGCCGGTGGCGCTCTGTACCCGTGCCCTTCGAGGAAGGGGACCTTCTGTTCGGTGGGGGGTCGGCGGCAGACTGAGGGAATGGCTGATCGGCACGAGGTATCGGAGGCGGGCGCCGAGTCGCTCGCGGTCCCGTCGTTGCGCTGGGGGGAGTTGCCCGAGGGTCCGGTGGTGGTCTTGCTCGACCAGACCCGTCTACCGGCGGAGGAGGTCGAGCTGGTCTGTACGGACGTACCGGCGTTGGTGCGGGCGATCCAGACGCTGGCCGTGCGCGGGGCGCCGCTGTTGGGGATCGCGGGTGCGTACGGAGTTGCGCTGGCCGCGGCGCGCGGATTCGACGTCGAGGAGGCGGCGGACGTGCTGGCGAACGCCCGGCCGACCGCGGTCAACCTCGGTTACGGCGTCCGGCGCGCGGCCGAGGCGTACCGCGGGGCGGTGGCCGGTGGCGCTGGTGTGCAGGATGCGGCGGCGGCCGCGCTGGTCGAGGCGCGGGCCGTCCACGCGGAGGACGTGGAGGCCAGCGCGCGCATGGCGGAGCACGGTCTGGGACTGCTGGGTGAGCTGCTGCCGGGCGGCGGGCACCGCATTCTCACGCACTGCAACACAGGTGCCCTGGTCTCAGGGGGAGAGGGGACCGCCCTGGCCGTGGTGCTGGCGGCGCACCGGGCCGGCGAGCTGCGGCGGCTGTGGGTGGACGAGACCCGACCACTGTTGCAGGGGGCGCGGCTGACCGCTTACGAGGCGGCGCGGGCCGGGATGGCGTACACGGTGCTGGCGGACGGCGCCGCGGGTTCGCTGTTCGCGGCCGGTGAGGTGGATGCGGTGCTCATAGGGGCGGACCGGATCGCGGCGGACGGCGCGGTCGCCAACAAGATCGGCAGCTATCCGCTGGCGGTGCTCGCCCGTCACCACCACGTTCCGTTCGTAGTCGTGGCTCCGACCAGCACGGTGGATCTGGAGACGGTGGACGGCGCCGGCATTGAGGTGGAGCAGCGGCCGGGCCGTGAAGTGACGGAGTTCTCGTTGCCGCATCTGCAGGGCACCGGGGCGGCGGCCGGCGCCGGGATTCCGGTGGCCCCACTGGGCTCGCTGGCCTACAACCCGGCCTTCGACGTCACGCCTGCCGAGCTGGTGACGGCGATCGTGACGGAGGCCGGAGTGGTGTCACCGGTGAACCGCGAGCGGCTGGCGGACGTGTGTTCCGCCTCACGATGGAGAAAGTCACGATCAGGTAATGGGATGATGGCCGAATGAAGGGACGCGTCCTGGTCGTCGACGACGACACCGCACTGGCAGAGATGCTCGGCATCGTGCTGCGTGGCGAGGGCTTTGAACCGTCGTTCGTGTCGGACGGCGACAAGGCGCTCGCTGCGTTCCGCGAGACCAAGCCCGATCTTGTGCTGCTCGACCTGATGCTGCCCGGACGGGACGGCATCGAAGTGTGCCGGCTGATCCGTGCCGAGTCGGGTGTGCCGATCGTCATGCTGACCGCCAAGAGTGACACGGTGGATGTGGTGGTCGGCCTCGAATCGGGTGCGGACGACTACGTCGTCAAGCCGTTCAAGCCCAAGGAACTGGTGGCAAGGATCCGGGCGCGGCTGCGGCGCTCGGAGGAGCCGACCCCCGAGCAGTTGGCGATCGGGGATCTGGTCATCGACGTGGCGGGGCACTCCGTGAAGCGGGACGGCCAGTCGATCGCGCTGACCCCGTTGGAGTTCGATCTGCTGGTGGCGCTGGCGCGCAAGCCGTGGCAGGTGTTCACCCGCGAGGTGCTGCTGGAGCAGGTCTGGGGCTACCGGCACGCCGCGGACACCCGGCTCGTCAACGTCCATGTGCAGCGGCTGCGCTCCAAGGTCGAGCGGGACCCGGAGCGGCCGGAGATCGTGGTGACCGTGCGCGGCGTCGGCTACAAGGCCGGGCCTAGCTGAGATGCCCCGGGACGGTTCGGCCCCGGAGGGACAGCGGGGGCGCACCGTCGGCCCGGTGGGTGATATGTCCTTTTCGGATCGCGTAGCGGCACGGTTGCTGCGCGGCGGACAGCTGCTGCCCGACGGCGCGGTGAGCGGGCCGGTCCATCCCCTGCTGCGGCTCTTCAGCCGGTGGGTGCGGCGGCCGCTGCTGCCCGCGCTGCGCCTGTGGCGACGCAATATCCAGCTGCGGGTGGTCGCCACCACCCTGCTGATGTCGCTGGCCGTGGTGCTGCTGCTTGGTGTCGTGGTCGTCGGGCAGGTCCGTAACGGCCTGCTCACCGCCAAGGCGCAGGCCGCCCAGAGCCAGGCCGTCGGCGGTTTCGAGGTCGCCCGGAAACTGGCCGACGGCGGCGACGACAACCGCACCGACGACAACAGCCGCACCGCCAGCCGCGGCACCCAGGACTCCGCGACCTGGCTGACCAGTCTGGTCGAGCAGCTCGCCAGCGGCGGACAGGGCGTGTTCTCGGTCGTCGCGCTCAGCTCCGACACCGACGAACCGTTCGGCGACTCCACTCCCGGCACCCGCGGACCCCGCGCCTCCGGGGACGTCGATCCCGAACGCAGCGTCCCCGTCGAACTGCGGCGGAAGCTGGACAGCAAGTCCAGCACGTTCCGCCAGTACACCCAGATCAAACGCATCGGGTCCAACGACGGCGTGCCGGCGTTGATCATCGGCAAGCGGCTCAACGACATCAACGGCAACCAGTACCAGCTCTACTACCTCTTCCCGTTCAGCCAGGAAGAGGAGTCCCTCAAGCTCGTCACCGGCACGTTGGCGACCGCCGGAGTGTTCGTCGTGATCCTGCTCGGCGCCATCGCCTGGCTGGTGGTGCGGCAGGTCGTCACGCCCGTACGGATGGCCGCCGGGATCTCCGAGCGGCTGGCCGCCGGCCTCCTCCAGGAGCGGATGAAGGTCACCGGCGAGGACGACATCGCCCGGCTCGGCGAATCCTTCAACAAGATGGCGCAGAACCTCCAGGTCAAGATCCAGCAGTTGGAGGAGCTGTCCCGGATGCAGCGGCGGTTCGTCTCCGACGTCTCGCACGAGCTGCGCACCCCGCTCACGACCGTACGGATGGCCGCCGACGTCATCCACGAGGTGCGGGACGAGTTCGACCCCGCCACCGCGCGCTCCGCGGAACTGCTGCGCGGCCAGCTCGACCGCTTCGAGTCGCTGCTCGCCGAGCTGCTGGAGATCAGCCGGTTCGACGCGGGCGCTGCGGCGCTGGAGGCCGAACCGGTCGACCTGCGCGACGTGGTCCACCGCGTCATCGAAGGCGCCGAACCGCTCGCCGAACGCAAGGGCAGCCGCATAGTGGTGCGCGGCGCCGAGCACCCCGTCATGGCCGAGGCCGACCCCCGACGGGTGGAGCGGATCCTGCGCAACCTCGTCGTCAACGCCGTCGAGCACGGCGAGGGCCGCGACGTCGTGGTCCGGCTGTCGTCCGCCGGCGGCCGCAGCGACGGGGCGGTCGCCGTCGCGGTGCGGGACTACGGCGTCGGCCTCAAGCCCGGCGAGGCGACCCGGGTCTTCAACCGCTTCTGGCGCGCGGACCCGGCACGGGCCCGTACGACCGGCGGTACCGGGCTCGGCCTGTCCATCGCCATCGAGGACGCCCGGCTGCACGGCGGCTGGCTCCAGGCGTGGGGTGAGCCGGGCGGCGGCTCCCAGTTCCGGCTGACGCTGCCCCGTACGGCCGGCGAAACACTGCGCGGCTCCCCGATCCCCCTGGAACCCGAGGACTCACGGCGCAACCGCGGCCTGGACGAACACGGGCGGCCCCGCCCCGGCGCGGGCCACGCGGCGTCCACCATCCCGGCACAGCCCCGCCCCGGCGCACAGCACGCCGCGGCCCGACCCACGACGCCGCCGGCGGCGCTGCCCCCCGGCGGCAGTTCCCGTGCGGTGCCCCAGCAGGCCACCACACGCAAGACCGAGCGCACGGGCGACGACAACACCCACGACAACAGCCATGACAACACCCACGCCGGCGCCATCCGGGACGCGGGGACGCCCGCCGACCCAGGCGCGCACGGGGGTGCGGCCCCCGACAGTACGGAGCAGAGGACCGAAGCCGGTGCGGAGCGGGAAGGCGGACGGCGTGGGCGCTGAGCACAGAGACGAGCGCGCGGCGCGCACCCCGCGGTTCCACCGGCGCGCACCCCGGGTCACCGGAGTCGCACGCACGGGACGTAAGGCCGTCCTGCTGGGCTGTGCCGGGGCACTGCTGGCCGGCTGCGCGTCCATGCCGGACAGCGGCGACGTCACGGCGGCCGACCCGTCCCCGCGCGCCGACGGCGACTCGCAGGTGCGGGTCTACGGTGTGCCCCCGCAGGACGGTGCCCAGCCGACCAACATCGTGCGCAGCTTCCTCGACGCGACCACCAGCGACGAGGCGGACTTCCGCACGGCCCGGATGTACCTGGCCAAGTCGGCGAAGCAGACCTGGCGGCCGTTCCTGGCCACCAACGTGCTCCAGGAGCGGCCGAAGTCCGAGCCGGAGGCCCAGCCCAGCCGCGAGGGCGCCAACGGCTACACCGTCACGCTCGCCGGCAGTCAGGTGGCGAAGGTGGACGCCAACCACGCCTACACCCCCGAGGAGAAGCCGTACCGCGAGACGATCCACCTCATCAAGGAGGGGGACCAGTGGCGCATCGACCGGCTGCCCGACGGGCTGGTGCTGGGGCAGTCCGACTTCCAGCGCATCTACCGCTCCGTCAACAAGTACTACTTCGCGTCCTACAAGTCCGAGTCGGACGACCCCAAGGCGGGCAAGAACGTGCTCGTCGCCGACCCGGTCTACCTGCGGCAGCGGATAAAGCCGATCACGTCCAGCGTGGAGGCGCTGCTCACCGGGCCCACCGACTGGTTGGACCGGGTGACGACTTCGGCCTTCCCGCCCGGCACCCGGCTCGCCGCCCGTGACCTGTCGCTGGACGACGCCAACGCCCTACAGGTCAAGCTCAGCAAGCAGGCGGTCAACACCGACACCGCCCAGTGCAAGCGGATGGCGGCTCAGCTCTTCTTCACCGTCCAGGACATGACGCGGGCTTCGAGGATCAGCCAGGTGGAACTCCAGGATCCGAGCGGCAACTCGCTGTGCGCGCTGACCCAGGATCAGGCCGAGCGGGACTTCGCGGCACCGGGCCACACCGGTCACTCCGGCAAGGAGTACTTCATCGACGCGGAACACCGCGTCGTCGCGATGTCGGACGCGGCCAGCGAACCGGCGCCGGTGGGCGGGCCGTTCGGCACCGGCAAGACCCCGCTGCGCTCGGTCGCCGTCTCGCGCGGGGAGACCACCGCCGCCGGGGTGTCGGGCGACGGCCGGTATCTGTACGTGTCCGGGCTGGAGGACGGCGTCGAACGCGCGGGGCCGCTGCTGACCAGCGCCAGTACGGCCAAGAACGCCGACGAGGGGCTGACCGCGCCGAGTTGGGACGGGCTGGGCGACCTGTGGATCGCCGACCGCGACGCGCACCGCTCGCGGCTGCTGCGGATGCGCGAGGGCAAGGGCGACCCCGAGGAGGTCTCGGTGCCCGGCCTCGGCGCGCGACGGATCAAGGCGATCAAGGTGGCAGCGGACGGCATCCGGATCGCGATCCTGGTGGAGGACAAGGGCCGTACGACGCTCCAACTCGGCCGGGTCGAGCGGGACGGCACCTCCGCGCATCCGACGCTGTCGGTGCAGGAACTGCGGCCGATCGCACCCCAGTTGGAGGACGTGGTGGCGGCGTCCTGGGCGGGCGGCAGCCGGCTGGTGGTCGTCGGTCGGGAAGCCGGCGGGGTCCAGCAGATGCAGTTCATGGAGACCGACGGATCCGCGTCCGACGCGCAGACCCTGCCCGGTGTCAACGGCGTCAAGGCGGTGGCGGCCTCGGAGGACGAAACCCGCCCGCTGATCGCGGACGCGGCGGAGGGCATAGTCCGGCTCCCCACGGACTCCAACTGGAAGACGGTGGCCAAGGACGGGACGGCGCCGGTCTATCCGGGGTGAGCGCGGGTGCGGCGACGGTTTGTCGGGGGGAAGGGCGGGGCGGCGTCGGTTCGTTCGTCCGCCCGGGCTAGGGCCGGGGCGGTGGGTGGGGGCGGCTACGCGCCTGGTGGGGGAGCGGATCGGGACGGCCTCAGGGGCTGTGGTCAGGGACAGCGAGGAGTTGGCTTGTCCGGGGCGGGCGTGGCCCGTTCGTCGGCATGAAGCATGGGCGGGGTGCTCGTACCCGTACCCGTACCCGTACCCGTACCCGTACTCGTGCTGGTGTCGGTTCGTTCGGGAGGCGCGCGGGTCAGGCCCGGGTGGGACGGGCCGGGGAGAGAGCGCGGGCGAGGCGCATGCCCGGGCGGTGGCTCTTGGGTGCGGTGTTTCCGGCTGCGAGGTCGGCCACTTCGGCGCAGTTATCCACAGGGGTGGTGGCCGAGCGTGCGCGACGCGACAGTGGAGTCATGCGGGGGGTGTGGCGAGAGCTGGCGAGCCTGGTACTGCCGGTCGACTGTGCGGGGTGCGGCCAGCCGCGTACGGAGCTGTGTGCGGCGTGTCACCGGGCGCTGTGGCGCGGTGGACGTGGCGCGGGGCAGGTACGGCCGAGGCCGGTGCCGGCGGGGCTGCCGCGGGTCTGGGCCGGTGCGCCGTACGCCGATGAGGTGCGCGCCGTGCTGCTGGCCCACAAGGAGCGGGGCGCGCTGCGGCTGGCCGCACCACTGGGGGCAGTGCTGGCGGGGGCGGTGCGGGGGGTGGGGGGAGGGGGCGGCCCCCTCCTGCTGGTGCCGGTGCCGTCCGCGCGGAAGGCGGTGGCCGGCCGTGGTCACGATCCCGTGCGCAGGATCGCGTTGGCGGCCTCCGTCGAACTGCGGCGGGCGGGCGTCGCCGTGCGGGTGCTGGCGGTGCTGCGGCAGCGTCGAGCGGTAGTCGATCAAGCGGGGCTGGATGCCCGGCAGCGCCTGGCGAACGTCGCCGGCGCCCTGGAGGTGCCGGGTGCGGTCGGGAGGCTGCTGACGGGGGCGCCGGTGGTGCTGGTGGACGATCTGGTGACGACGGGGGCCACGCTCGCCGAGGCGGCACGGGCGGTCCGGGCTGCCGGCGGTCGGGTGACGGGGGCCGCGGTGGTGGCCGCGTCCCGCAGTTCTTTCCTTTTCAACAGAGGCTGCGGGGGCTGAGTCCGGCCAAAGGGACGGCGGTGGTCGGCCACAAGGCAGGCAAAGGGCCGCAGGGCCACAAGGGTGCCCGTGCCTCTTCGGGATGGAGCGGACCGCTTTGTTCCGCCCCTGGCGTGTGGCCGCCCACCCACCGGTCTGCCGCGATGGACCCTGACGTACTGATCGCTCGACCGGCCTGCCGTGACGTCCCCGGAGGTTCCGACCGGCCTGACCGGCCCCTCAGGCGCGCCTGAGGGGCCGTGGCCCCAGGCGGTGCCGCCGTCCGAGGGAACGGTGTCCCGGGGCGTTGACCGGCGAGGAGGGGCCCCGGACGGCCGTCGGAGCGTCCCTGCGGGAGGCCGGGCAAGGGGAACCGGGTGGGGTGGCAGGTCGTTGCTGGTAGTGAGCGCCGAATTTCACTCAAACGGAGCTGGTCGTGGCGAGGGGGTGCCGACACCCGTCCAGTAGAGCTATGTTCGGTTGTGAGGACTTGGCGGACGCTTTGCCTCGGATGTCGTGTTGCATGCTTTTCAGGGTTTTTCGGCGATTCTGAAAACGTGGGAATGGAGATCTCGTCCCTGGGGGAGGAGGAGGTGAAAGTCGCCAGTCCGAGGCTCCGGCACCCACCGGGGCCTGGTGCAAGAAGGAGCTGCTCCGCTCGCTGAGCGGGGCGATCCGGGAACGGAGTTCTGCGTGGACATCGTCGTCAAGGGCCGCAAGACCGAGGTGCCCGAGCGGTTCCGCAAGCACGTGGCCGAGAAGCTGAAGCTGGACAAAGTCCAGAAGCTCGACGGCAAGGTGATCAGCCTGGACGTCGAGGTGTCCAAGGAGCCCAACCCGCGGCAGGCCGACCGTTCCGACCGAGTGGAGATCACCCTCCGCTCCCGTGGCCCGGTGGTCCGGGCCGAGGCGGCCGCAGCCGACCCGTACGCCGCGCTGGATCTGGCAACAGCCAAGCTGGAGGCGCGCCTGCGGAAGGAGCACGACAAGCGTCACTCACGCCGTGGCAACGGCCGTATCCCGGCGAGTGAGGTCGCGATCACCGTCCCCGACGCGGCACGGCTGAACGGCCACGGCCTGACCGCCGCGGAGGAAGCCGCGCAGCAGGACAAGGTGCCGACCACCCGGATGGGATCGCTGGAGATCCAGGGCGAAGGGCCCGTGGTCGTCCGCGAGAAGACCCACTCGGCCGCACCGATGGCGCTTGACCAGGCGCTCTACGAGATGGAGTTGGTCGGACATGACTTCTATCTCTTCGTCGACGCCGAGACCAAGCAGCCGAGTGTCGTCTACCGGCGGCACGCTTACGACTACGGCGTCATCCACCTGAATTCCGACGCGTTCGGAGAGGAATCGCCCGGCGGCGCAGGCGGCGCGCTGGGCGGCTGACCCCCACCCGTTCGGTGCCCCCGGCGCACGCCCGGGGGCACCATCGTGCCTGCGGAAGGCTGGAGTTGAAGCCGTATAGTGTTTGTGCCAGCCGGGGAGTATGTGGACGCGAAACGGCGACATACCGGGGAGACGGTCGTATGGCATTGATCGGGCCGGCCGAAAAGGGCTGTTGTCAACCAGCCTTATATCCAAACTCTGGCCCTTCGGCCGAGTAGTTGACGGGGAGGAACCATGGGGGAGAGTTTCGGGCCTGTGCGGGGTGACGCGGGCGGCGATGTCTGCGGTGTGGGGGCCGACGACGCGGACGGTGCTGCGCGGGTGCTGCGGAAGGAGCCGATTCGGGTCCTCGTCGTGGACGATCATGCGCTCTTCCGTCGCGGCCTGGAGATCGTGCTGGCGCAGGAGGAGGACATCCAGGTCGTCGGCGAGGCGGGCGACGGTGCGGAGGCGGTCGACAAGGCCGCCGACCTGCTGCCCGACATCGTGCTGATGGACGTCCGGATGCCCCGGCGCGGTGGGATCGAGGCGTGTACCTCCATCAAGGAGGTGGCCCCCAGCGCGAAGATCATCATGCTGACGATCAGCGACGAAGAGGCCGATCTCTACGACGCGATCAAGGCCGGTGCCACCGGCTACCTCCTCAAGGAGATCTCCACCGACGAGGTGGCCACCGCGATCCGGGCCGTCGCGGACGGTCAGTCGCAGATCAGCCCGTCGATGGCGTCCAAGCTCCTGACGGAGTTCAAGTCGATGATCCAGCGCACCGACGAGCGTCGTCTGGTGCCGGCGCCCCGGCTCACCGATCGGGAGCTGGAGGTCCTCAAACTCGTCGCCACGGGCATGAACAACCGTGATATCGCCAAGGAGTTGTTCATCTCCGAGAACACCGTCAAGAACCACGTGCGCAACATCCTGGAGAAGCTCCAGCTGCATTCCCGGATGGAAGCCGTGGTGTATGCGATGCGGGAGAAGATTCTCGAAATCCGGTGAAGCCGGGGGCCGGGTGCCCCGGATTGGCGTCGGATTGTCGGTGGTTTGGGGCCGGCGCCGGGGCTTGAGGGTCAGGCCGTGATGTCCTCCTCGGGGTCCGTCCCGTCGGTGTGGGTGAGCTCGGCGCGCAGGGCGGCGGCCAGCCGCGGGTCGTCGCAGCGCTCGATGCGGACGCTGTCGCAGCCCACCCAGGCCGCGGCCTCGCGCAGGGCCTGGGCCATGGGGCGGACGGCCTTGGGGCCCTGGAGCGAGAGCTGGCGGGCGACCAGGGTGCCGCCCTCGCGGGCCGGGTCGACGCGGCCGACCAGCTTGCCGCCGGCCAGCAGGGGCATGGCGAAGTAGCCGTGTATCCGCCGGGGCTTGGGGACGTAGGCCTCCAGACGGTGGGTGAAGTCGAAGATCCGTTCCGTCCGTGGGCGGTCCCAGATGAGGGAGTCGAAGGGGGAGAGCAGGGTCGTGCGGTGCCGGCCGCGGGGCGCGGCGGCGAGCGCCTCCGGATCCGCCCAGGCGGGCTTGGCCCAGCCCTCGACCGTCACCGGCACCAGCCCGGTGTCCTCGATGACGGCGTCCACCTGCTCGCCCTTGAGGCGGTGGTAGTCGGCGAGGTCCGCGCGGGTGGCCACGCCCATCGCGGCGCCGGCCTGGGCGACCAGGCGCCGTATGCACGCGGTGTCGTCGAGGTCGTCGTGGAGCAGCGGTTCGGGGACGGCGCGCTCGGCGAGGTCGTAGATCCGCTTCCAGCCGCGGCGTTCGGTGCAGACCACGTCGCCGGTGTCCAGCAGCCACTCCACGGCGATCTTGGTTTCGGACCAGTCCCACCACTCCCCGCCGTTGCGGCCGCCGCCCAGCTGGGAGGTGGTGAGCGGGCCGTCGGCCTTGAGGCGGTCCAGGACGGCGGCGCAGGAGCGTGCGGAGTCCTTCATGACGTGCCAGCGGTGGCCCTTGGCGCGCCGGGCGCGGCGGCGGAAGGCGAAGTGCGGCCACTCCTCGATGGGCAGGATGCAGGCCGCGTGCGACCAGTACTCGAAGCTGTGCGGCCGGGCCGGGGCATTGTCTTCGGGGCTCGCTGACCAGTAGGCGCTCTCCACGGCGGAGCGGCCGACCGCTCCGAGCCGGGCGTACGGGACCAGCTCGTGGGAGCGGGCGAGCACGGAGATCGTGTCGAGCTGGACCGCGCCCAGGCGGAGCAGCATCCCGCGGACGCCGGCCCGGCGGTCGGGGGCGCCCAGCAGGCCCTGGGCCCGCAGTGCCATCCGTCGGGCGTCGTCGGCGGACAGGGCGGTCACGGGGCGTGGTGCGGGCTCTCGCTGCGTCACTCCGGTCATGTCGCACAGCGTAGGGGCGGCCACTGACAACGCCCCGGCGTTCGGTCGTTTCCGCAGGTCAGGTGGTCAGCGGGGGTGGGGGAGGTAGGGCGTGGGGTCCTGGGGCGGGAGGGTGGCGGAGCCGGCGGGGACGGGCTCGCGGGGCAGGTCGGACGGGAGGAGGGAGCCGATCCAGAGGTCCCGGCGGGTGCCGTCGTGCACCAGCTTGGCGCGCAGGGTGCCCTCCCGGTGGAAGCCGACCTTGCGGGCGACCGCCCAGGAGCCTTCGTTGCCGGCCTCGGCGAGCCATTCCAGGCGTTCCACCCCCAGCTCGCGGAAGGCCCAGCGGGCCACCGCGCCGGCGGCTTCCGCGGTGTAGCCCTGGCCGCGCTGCTCCTTCGCCGTCCAGTAACCGAGTTCCGCCTGCCGCTCCAGGGTGCGCAGCTGGTCGAGTCGGAGCAGAGCCATGGAACCGACCAGGGTTCCGCCGGACCGGGTGATCACGGCGAAGGTGTAGGAGGTGTCGTTCCGCCAGCCCTCGGCGGTGACGGTGTCGACGAACTGCTCCGCGTCGGCGTGGCCGTACGGCGAGGGGACGGCGGTCCAGCGGGGGATGTCGGGGTCCTGACAGGCGGCGTGTACCGCGGACACGTCAGAGGGCTCGAAGGGGCGCAGCAGGAGGCGGTCGGTGGTGAGGGTGACGGACTTCATGGGGTGAGTCTGCTGCGGCGGGCACCGCATCGCGAGCCGTTTTCGTCACGATTCCGGGCGCTGCGACCAAGGGGCGCCGGGAACGGTTCCGGGAAGGTTTGCGGGAAGTTTTTCGGTGGTTCCGCGGAAACTTTCCCGGCACCTTCTCGCGGGCTCGTGCGTTGACGTGGCGAGGGGTCGGCGGGCTCGACTGCGGCGGACCTCCCGGCCGGACAGCGTCCTCCTTTACGATGGCCGTTGCGGCGGGGCCTGCCCCCTGGAAACATGCCGCGCCCGCGCACTCGACCGTGCAGGCCCGACCGGCAAGGAGACCAGCCCAAGTGTCCGTCTTGACGAAGATCATGCGTGCAGGCGAAGGAAAGATCCTGCGCAAGCTGCACCGCATCGCGGGCCAGGTGAACTCCATCGAAGAGGACTTCGCGGCCCTCTCCGACGCCGAGCTGCGGGCGCTCACCGATGAGTACAAGCAGCGCTACGCGGACGGCGAGAGCCTCGACGACCTGCTGCCCGAGGCGTTCGCCACGGTCCGGGAGGGCGCCAAGCGCGTGCTCGGCCAGCGGCACTACGACGTCCAGCTGATGGGTGGTGCGGCCCTGCACCTCGGCTTTGTCGCGGAGATGAAGACCGGTGAGGGCAAGACCCTGGTGGGTACCCTCCCGGCGTATCTGAACGCGCTGTCCGGCAAGGGCGTCCACCTGATCACGGTCAACGACTACCTCGCCGAGCGCGACTCCGAGATGATGGGCCGGGTCCACAAGTTCCTGGGCCTGACCGTGGGCTGCATCCTGTCCGACATGACGCCGGCTCAGCGCCGCGAGCAGTACGGCTGTGACATCACCTACGGCACCAACAACGAGTTCGGCTTCGACTACCTGCGCGACAACATGGCGTGGTCGCAGGACGAACTGGTCCAGCGCGGCCACAACTTCGCGGTCGTCGACGAGGTCGACTCGATCCTGGTGGACGAGGCCCGTACGCCGCTGATCATCTCCGGTCCGGCGGACTCGGCCACCAAGTGGTACGGCGACTTCGCCAAGTTGGTGCAGCGCCTCAAGCGGGGCGAGCCGGCCAACCCGCAGCGCGGTGTCGAGGAGACCGGCGACTACGACGTCGACGAGAAGAAGCGCACCGTCGGCATCCACGAGTCCGGTGTCGGCAAGGTCGAGGACTGGCTGGGCATCGACAACCTCTACGAGTCGGTCAACACGCCGCTGGTCGGCTACCTCAACAACGCGATCAAGGCCAAGGAGCTGTTCAAGCTCGACAAGGACTACGTCGTCATCGACGGCGAGGTCATGATCGTCGACGAGCACACCGGTCGTATCCTCGCCGGCCGCCGCTACAACGAGGGCATGCACCAGGCCATCGAGGCGAAGGAAGGAGTGGAGATCAAGGACGAGAACCAGACGCTCGCCACGATCACCCTCCAGAACTTCTTCCGCCTCTACGACAAGCTCTCCGGCATGACCGGTACGGCCATGACCGAGGCCGCGGAGTTCCACCAGATCTACAAGCTCGGCGTCGTCCCGATCCCGACGAACCGGCCGATGGTCCGCAAGGACCAGGCGGACCTGATCTACCGCACCGAGCCCGCGAAGTTCGACGCGGTCGTCGAGGACATCGCCGAGAAGCACGGGAAGGGCCAGCCGATCCTGGTCGGCACGACCTCCGTCGAGAAGTCCGAGTACCTCTCGCAGCAGCTCAAGAAGCGCGGCATCGCCCACGAGGTGCTCAACGCCAAGCAGCACGACCGGGAGGCGACGATCGTCGCCCAGGCCGGCCGCAAGGGCGCGGTGACGGTCGCCACCAACATGGCCGGCCGCGGTACGGACATCAAGCTCGGCGGCAACCCCGACGACCTCGCCGAGACCGAGCTGCGCCAGGCGGGGTTGGACCCGGTCGAGCACGTGGAGGAGTGGGCGGCCGCGCTGCCCGCCGCTCTGGAGCGCGCCGAGGCGGCCGTCAAGGCGGAGTTCGAGGAGGTCAAGGAGCTCGGTGGGCTCTACGTCCTGGGCACCGAGCGGCACGAGTCGCGGCGTATCGACAACCAGCTGCGCGGTCGTTCCGGCCGGCAGGGCGACCCGGGTGAGTCGCGGTTCTACCTCTCCCTGGGCGATGACCTGATGCGGCTGTTCAAGGCCCAGATGGTCGAGCGGGTCATGGCGATGGCCAACGTGCCGGACGACGTGCCGATCGAGAACAAGATGGTGACGCGGGCGATCGCCTCCGCCCAGTCGCAGGTCGAGCAGCAGAACTTCGAGACCCGCAAGAACGTCCTGAAGTACGACGAGGTGCTCAACCGCCAGCGCGAGGTCATCTACGGCGAGCGGCGCCGCGTCCTGGAGGGCGAGGACCTCCAGGACCAGGTCAAGCACTTCATGGAAGGCACGATCGACGCCTACGTCCAGGCGGAGACCGTCGAGGGCTTCGCCGAGGAGTGGGACCTGGACCGCCTGTGGGGCGCGTTCAAGCAGCTCTACCCGGTCAAGGCGACCATCGAGGAGCTGGAGGAGGAGGTCGGCGACCGTGCGGGCCTGACCGCCGAGTTCATCGCCGACGGCATCAAGGACGACATCCACGAGCAGTACGCCGCCCGTGAGGAGCAGCTGGGCTCGGAGATCATGCGGGAGCTGGAGCGCCGCGTGGTGCTGTCCGTCCTGGACCGCAAGTGGCGTGAGCACCTCTACGAGATGGACTACCTCCAGGAGGGTATCGGCCTGCGGGCGATGGCCCAGAAGGACCCGCTGGTCGAGTACCAGCGCGAGGGCTTCGACATGTTCACCGCGATGATGGAGGGCATCAAGGAGGAGTCCGTCGGCTACCTGTTCAACCTGGAGGTCCAGGTGGAGCAGCAGGTCGAGGAGGTCCCGGTGGAGGAGGCCGCCGAGCGTGCCCCGCTGGAGCCGGGCGACGAGGTGGCCGTCCCGGCGGCGGCCGGCACGGGGCGTCCGGAGATCCACGCCAAGGGCCTGGAGGCGCCGCAGCGGCCCGATCGGCTGCACTTCACCGCGCCCAAGGTCGACGGTGACGGCAGCGTCATCGAGGGCGACTTCGTCAGCGACGTGGAGGGCGACGGTCCGGCCCGCTCGGAGGCCGACGGGCTGACGCGTGCGGAGCGCCGCAAGGCGCAGAAGAGCGGGGGTCGCCGCCGCAAGAAGTAGCCGCAAGCCGCGCAGCGGTCCGCTGCGCGGCGGAAGCTGAAACGAAGGGCGCCCTGGCCGTGGCCGGCCGGGGCGCCCTTCGTGCTGCGCGGGCCCGGGACGGGTCCTGGCGAGGGCCTGTCCCGTGGATCAGGGGCGGCCAGGTCTAGGGGAAGGGGCCGATGTCGAGGGCGGCGCAGCGCCAGCGGGCGTCGGCGCCCCGTTCCAGGCGGAATGCCAGGGCGCGCAGGCGGGCGCCGGTGGTGATGCGGGCGAACGCCTCGATGACGCCGTCGCGGGGGCGGCACAGACCGCAGGCGTGGAGGGCCGGTACGGGGGCGCGCAGGCCCGGGGCGACGTAGGGGCGCAGGGGTGACTGTGGGGCGAGTTCGGCGAGTCGGTCGTAGGCGGCCGGGAGGGCGTGTCCGAGGAGGGCGTGGACGGGGCGCTGGGCGCTCAGGGTGAGCAGGAGTTGGTGGGCGAACCAGAGGTGGGGCCGGTTCTCGTGGGCGTGGCGTCGGGCGCTGGGGGTGGGGAGTGGGGTGTCCGGGGTGGGGAGCGGGGTGGTGGTCGGGCCGGCGGGGCGGCTTGGGGTGGTGGTGCGGGTGAGGTGTGGGGTGCGGGTGGGGCCGCGGTTGCCGGGGGAGCCGGGGCCGCGGCCCGCGGGGCCGGTGGGGCGGCGGGTGCCGCGGCGGGCCGGGGGAGCGGTGCGGCGCGGCGCTGTGGGCGCCGGCGTCGGTTCGGGCGGGGTGCCGGGGGTGTTCGGGGCGTCGGGGGTGCGGTCGGTGGGGGAGTGGCGGGGGCGGGGGACGGTCGGGGCGGGCGCCGGGCCGTCGGTGGTGGGCGCAGCCGGTGTCGCACCGGCGGGGTGCGGGCCTTGGGGGGCCGGGTCCGCCGGGGCCGGGCGGGGGTCCGTCGTGGCGCCGGTCGCTGCGGTGTTCTCGCTGGTCGTATCGGTCATCGCGGTGCCCCCTCGTGCCCGGCCCGGAGTCATTACCGGGCGGTAGCTTGTGGTGTGGGATCTTGTCGGCGGGGCGCCGGGGGCGGCAAGGCGCGCGGCCGTCCGGGGTGCGGCGGGGGATTTTCACCCGTCCGTGGCACGGGCCCGGGATTGCGGGGCGGGGCCGGGGCGGCGGAGGGGTGTGGGCCGGGCGTGACGGGAGGTGCCGGGGCGGCACGATGGGGGACGCACGGCCGTATGCTGGCTGGGCATTGTTCTGGATCTAGCGAGAGCGGCTGTTATGCGTGTCTACGTTCCCCTGACGCTTTCCGGGCTCGCTGCGGCACACCGGAGCGGTGAGCTGGGGGCCGGCCCGCTGCTCGCGTACGCCGTCACGCCCGCGCTGCGGGAGTGGTACGTCTCGGACGACATCGAAGAGCTGGAGTACGCGGCGCTGAACCGCGCGGCGCAGGCGTCGCTGCGACTGCTGGCCGGGCACCCGGAGGTGCCCCGGCGGCGGGTCGTGCTGGTGGTGGACGTGCCGGACCGGAGCGCGGCGGTGGACCCGGACCGGGGGTTGGACCAGTCCGCGCTGGGCGAGGTGCGGATCGCCGGGCCGGTGCCGCTGTCGAAGGCGGCGGCGGTGCACGTGGACGCCGCGGACGCGGTGGAGGACGTGGCGGCGGCCGCGGCGGCGCTGGGCGCGGCCGACGTCGGCGACGACGACGCGCAGTTCACGGTGGACGGTGCCGAGGACCACGACCTGATGTGGTTCGGGGTGCAGGAGATTCCGCAGTTGCTGGGGTGACGCCCCGGTGCGGCGGTCCGACCGCCGGCCCGGCGCCGTTGTCAGTGGCGGCGGGTACGGTTTTTCCCATGGCAATCGCGCGGGGGAAGGACCGGGGGACGGCATGAGGAAGCCCGCCGCACACATCGTGTGGGACTGGAACGGCACCCTGTTCCACGACATCGACGCCGTGATCGCGGCGACCAACTCCGCCTTCGCGGAGATCGGCCTGGAGCCGATCACGCTGGAGCGGTACCGCGAGTTGTACTGCGTGCCGGTGCCGCGGTTCTACGAGCGGCTGATGGGCCGGCTGCCGACCGAGGCGGAGTGGCTGGTGATGGACGACACCTTCCACCGCTACTACACCGAGCACCGGGTGGGGTGCGGCCTCGCCGAGGGAGCGGAGACGCTGCTCGCGTCCTGGCAGGCGGCCGGCCGGAGCCAGTCGATCCTCAGCATGTTCGGCCACGACGAGCTGATACCCCTGGTCCGTGGCCTGGGCATCGCCTCGCGGTTCGTCCGGGTCGAGGGCCGCACGGGGCCGTCCGGGGGGTCGAAGAGCACGCAGATGGTCCGTCATCTGGCGGCTCTGGAGAGCATCGATCCGGGGCGTACGGTGGTGATCGGGGACGCCTTCGACGATGCGGTGGCCGCGCGTGACGCGGGAGCCCATGCGGTGCTGTACACCGGCGGTTCGCACAGCCGGAGCAGTCTGACGGCCGCCGGAGTGCCGGTGGTGGACAGTCTCGCCGAGGCCGTGCAGGTCGCGGAGGACATCGCGTCCTAACGGGTCGGCCCGCTGCACACCGGCCTGCTGCGCACCGGCCCGCTACACATACGCCACCCCGGCGCCCCATTGTCCAGAAGGGCCAAGTTAAGGGTGTGGTTTTACGTGCACGGCGCATAACGGGGCACTTGCCGGGAGAGATAGCCTTGCACCGTGATCAGCGCGATAGTCCGCGGGGGTAGCAAGGCCCCCGCCGTGCGCCCGGGACACCACAGTGACCGGGCGACTGCTGATCGTTGCGGCCGCCAATCCATGTCGACTTCGTCAAAACTCGTCGACGGCGGCGCGGCCTTCCCCCATCGCGGCATAGCGTCGACAGCGACAGGACACCCCGCGTCGCGGTGGCGTTGTGCGGCTTCCACAGCCCTTCCCACGTTTTTCCACAACGTCACGCAACGGCGCGCGACAGGAGCCAGAGGACATGCAGACCAAGCTGGACGAAGCCAAGAACGAGCTGCTCGCGAGGGCCGCCCGGGTAGGTGAGAGCAGCCCGGCCGGGGCGAAGACCCCGGTACGCGGACTGGACCCGGACACCCTTACGGGATACCTCCAGCGCTACTACCTGCACACCGCCCCCGAGGACCTCGCCGACCGCGACCCGGTCGATGTCTTCGGTGCCGCGCTTTCCCACTACCGTCTCGCCGAGCACCGGCCCCAGGGCACCGCGAATGTGCGGGTGCACACCCCGACCGTCGAGGAGAACGGCTGGACGTGCAGCCACTCCGTCGTCGAGGTGGTCACCGACGACATGCCCTTCCTGGTCGACTCGGTCACCAATGAGCTCTCGCGGCAGGCGCGCGGCATCCACGTCGTGATCCACCCGCAGTTGATCGTTCGCCGGGACGTCACCGGCAAGCTGATCGAGGTCCTCGACATCAACGGTGACGTGCACGGCCTCAACGGCGGCCGGAAGGCCACCGAGCTGCCGCACGACGCGGTCGTCGAGTCCTGGATCCACGTCGAGATCGACCGGGAGACCGACAAGGACGACCTCAAGCAGATCACCGCGGATCTGCTGCGGGTCCTCTCCGACGTCCGCGAGGCCGTCGAGGACTGGGACAAGATGCGCTCCGCCGCCCTGCGGATCGCCGAGGACCTGCCCGCCGAGCCGATCGCCGACGACATCCGCGCGGAGGAGGTCGAGGAGGCCCGGGAGCTGCTGCGCTGGCTCTCCGACGACCACTTCACCTTCCTCGGCTACCGCGAGTACGAGCTCGCCTGCGCGCCCTGCGACGACGGCACGGAGGAGGACGTCCTCACCGCGATCCCCGGCACCGGCCTGGGCATCCTGCGCTCCGACCCGGCGCACCGCGAGAGCGACGCCGGACACCCCGTCTCGCCGTCCTTCAACCGGCTGCCCGCGGACGCCCGCGCCAAGGCCCGTGAGCACAAGCTGCTGATCCTCACCAAGGCCAACAGCCGCGCCACCGTCCACCGGCCCTCCTACCTCGACTACGTCGGGGTGAAGAAGTTCGACAAGGACGGCAACGTCATCGGGGAGCGCCGCTTCCTGGGCCTGTTCTCCTCGGCCGCGTACACCGAGTCCGTCCGACGGGTGCCGGTGATCCGCCGCAAGGTCGCCGAGGTCCTGGAGGGCGCCGGCTTCAGCCCGAACAGCCACGACGGCCGCGACCTGCTCCAGATCCTGGAGACCTACCCGCGCGACGAGTTGTTCCAGACCCCGGCCGACCAGCTGCGGTCCATCGCCACCAGCGTGCTCTACCTCCAAGAGCGCCGTCGCCTGCGGCTCTACCTCCGCCAGGACGAGTACGGCCGCTACTACTCCGCGCTCGTCTACCTCCCGCGGGACCGCTACACCACCGGCGTCCGGCTGCGGCTGATCGACATCCTCAAGGAGGAGCTGGGCGGCACCAGCGTCGACTTCACCGCCTGGAACACCGAGTCGGTGCTCTCCCGGCTGCACTTCCTCATCCGGGTCGAGCCCGGCACCGCCCTGTCCGAGCTCACCGACGCGGACGTGGACCGCATCGAGGCCCGGCTGGTGGAGGCCGCGCGCTCCTGGGCCGACGGCTTCGCCGAGGCGCTGACCGCCGAGGTCGGCGAGGAGCGCGCCGCCGAGCTGCTGCGCCGCTACGGCCACGCCTTCCCCGAGGGCTACAAGGCCGACAACAACCCGCGCAGCGCGGTCGCCGACCTCCAGCACCTGGAGAAGCTCACTGGGGAGCCCGGCCACGACTTCGCGGTCAGCCTCTACGAGCCGGTCAACGCCAGCCCCGGTGAGCGCCGCTTCAAGATCTACCGCCGGGGCGAGCCGGTCTCGCTGTCGAAGGTGCTGCCCGGCCTCAACCGCCTGGGCGTCGAGGTCGTCGACGAGCGCCCGCACGAGCTGCGCTGCGCCGACGCCACCCTCGCCTGGGTCTACGACTTCGGTCTGCGGATGCCCGAGCACGTCTCGGGCGACGACGCCCGCGAGCGCTTCCAGGAGGCGTTCACCGCGGTGTGGACGGGCGCCGCCGAGAGCGACGACTTCAACCAGCTGGTGCTGCGGGCCGGTCTCGACTGGCGTCAGGCGATGGTGCTCCGCGCCTACGCCAAGTACCTGCGGCAGGCCGGCTCGACCTTCAGCCAGACGTACATGGAGGACACCCTCTCCAACAACGTCCACACCACCCGGCTGCTGGTCTCGCTCTTCGAGGCACGGATGTCCCCGGAGCGGCAGAGCGCCGGCACCGAGCTGATCGACGGGCTGCTGGAGGAGCTGGAAGGCGCCCTGGACCAGGTCGCCTCCCTCGACGAGGACCGCATCCTGCGCTCCTTCCTCACCGTCATCAAGGCGACCCTGCGCACCAACCACTACCAGCGCGACAGCTCGGGCCGGCCGCACTCCTACCTGTCCATGAAGCTGGACCCGCAGGCCATCCCCGATCTGCCGGCGCCCCGCCCGGCGTACGAGATCTGGGTGTACTCGCCCCGCGTCGAGGGCGTCCACCTGCGGTTCGGCAAGGTCGCACGCGGTGGTCTGCGCTGGTCGGACCGGCGGGAGGACTTCCGTACCGAGATCCTCGGCCTGGTCAAGGCGCAGATGGTCAAGAACACCGTCATCGTGCCGGTCGGCGCCAAGGGCGGCTTCGTCGGCAAGCAGCTGCCGGACCCGGCGCAGGACCGGGACGCGTGGCTGGCCGAGGGCATCGCCTGCTACAAGACCTTCATCTCGGGTCTGCTGGACATCACCGACAACCTCGTCGGCGGCGAGGTCGTCCCGCCCAAGGACGTCG
The DNA here is from genome assembly GCF_042886435.1 of Streptomyces sp. NPDC058000. Taxonomy (NCBI): domain Bacteria; kingdom Bacillati; phylum Actinomycetota; class Actinomycetes; order Kitasatosporales; family Streptomycetaceae; genus Streptomyces; species Streptomyces sp. NPDC058000. The sequence goes on along the minus strand of NZ_JBHVQS010000084.1, from coordinate 5,053 downwards.
TCCGGCACGACGAGGACGACACCTACCTGGTGGTCGCCGCCGACAAGGGCACCGCGACGTTCTCCGACATCGCCAACGAGGTCGCCGAGTCGTACGGCTTCTGGCTGGGCGACGCGTTCGCCTCCGGTGGCAGCGCCGGCTACGACCACAAGGGCATGGGCATCACCGCCCGCGGCGCCTGGGAGTCGGTCAAGCGGCACTTCCGGGAGCTGGGCCACGACTCCCAGACCCAGGACTTCACCGTCGTCGGCGTCGGCGACATGTCCGGTGACGTGTTCGGCAACGGCATGCTGCTCAGCGAGCACATCCGGCTGGTCGCCGCCTTCGACCACCGGCACATCTTCCTCGACCCCAAGCCGGACGCGGCGACCTCGTACGCCGAGCGCCGCCGGCTGTTCGAGCTGCCGCGTTCCTCGTGGGCGGACTACAACACCGACCTGCTCTCGCAGGGCGGCGGGGTGCACCCGCGGTCGGCCAAGTCCATCCCGATCAACGCCCAGGTGCGGGCCGCGCTGGGCATCGAGCCCGGCGTGAAGAAGATGACGCCGGCCGACCTGATGCAGGCCATCCTCAAGGCCCCGGTCGACCTGCTGTGGAACGGCGGCATCGGCACGTACGTCAAGGCGTCCACGGAGTCGCACGCCGACGTGGGCGACAAGTCCAACGACGCGATCCGGGTCAACGGTGAGGACCTGCGGGTCAAGGTCGTCGGCGAGGGCGGCAACCTGGGCCTGACCCAGCTGGGCCGGATCGAGTTCGCCATGGCCGGCGGGAAGATCAACACCGACGCGATCGACAACAGCGCCGGTGTGGACACCTCCGACCACGAGGTCAACATCAAGATCCTGCTCAACTCCGTCGTCGCCAACGGCGACATGACGGTCAAGCAGCGGAACAAGCTCCTGGCCCAGATGACCGACGAGGTCGGCTCGCTGGTGCTGCGCAACAACTACGCGCAGAACACCGCACTGGCGCTGGCCATCGCCCAGTCCTCCAGCATGCTCCACGCCCAGCAGCGCTTCATGCGCCGCCTGGTGCGCGACAGGCACCTGGACCGGGCGCTGGAGTTCCTGCCCAGCGACCGGCAGATCCGGGAGCGGCTGAACGCCGGGCGCGGCCTGACCCAGCCGGAGACCGCGGTCCTGCTCGCCTACACCAAGATCACGGTGGCCGACGAGCTGATCCACACGGGGCTGCCGGACGACCCCTACCTCCAGCGCCTGCTGCACGCGTACTTCCCGACCGCGCTGCGGGAGAACTTCACCGACCAGGTCGACGGGCACGCGCTGTCCCGCGAGATCGTCACCACGGTGCTGGTCAACGACACCGTCAACACCGGCGGTACGAGCTTCCTGCACCGGATGCGGGAGGAGACCGGCGCCTCGCTGGAAGAGGTCGTCCGGGCGCACACCGCGGCCCGCGCGATCTTCCGCCTCAACCAGGTCTGGGACGACGTCGAGGCGCTCGACAATGTCGTCGCGGCCGACGTCCAGACCCGGATCCGGCTGCACTCGCGCCGGCTGGTCGAGCGCGGCACCCGCTGGCTGCTCAACAACCGCCGCCAGCCGCTGGAGCTGTCCGGGACGATCGAGTTCTTCTCGGAGCGGGTGGCGCAGGTCTGGGCGGAGCTGCCGAAGCTGCTCCAGGGCAGTGACCTGGAGTGGTACCAGACGATCCTGGAGGAGCTGACCGACGCCGGGGTGTCCGAGCCGCTGGCCGTCCAGGTGTCCGGCTTCTCGTCGGTCTTCCCGGCGCTGGACATCGTCGCCATCGCGGACCGTACGGGCAAGGAGCCGCTGGCCGTCGCGGAGGTCTACTACGACCTGGGCGACCGGCTGCGGATCAACCAACTCCTGGACCGGATCCTGGAGTTGCCGCGGAACGACCGTTGGCAGTCGATGGCCCGTGCCTCCATCCGCGAGGACCTCTTCGCGGCGCACGCCGCGCTCACCTCGGACGTGCTGTCGGTGGGCGACGGGTCCGCTTCGCCGCAGGAGCGGTTCTCGGCGTGGGAGGAGGCGAACGCGGCGATCCTGACGCGGGCGCGGGCCACGCTGGAGGAGATCCACGGGTCCGAGGGGTTCGATCTGGCGAATCTCTCGGTGGCCATGCGGACCATGCGGACGTTGCTGCGTACGCATAGCTGAGGCCGGTGGGGGCGGCGCCTGGCGGCGCCGGCCCCCTTGTCCTCAAGCGCCGGACGGGCTGTCCCTGCCTGTCCGGCGCTTTTGCGTGGGGTGGGCCCGGGCGGGCCGGGTATCGCTCCGCTCGTCCTCAAACGCCGGACGGGCTGGGGGGTGTGCCGGACGGGCTGGGAGTGCGGCGAGTGCTGGAAGGCACGGGTATGCCGTGAGCGCCGGGCGGGCTGGGGGGCCTGTCCGGCGCTCACGGCGTTGTGGGTCGGGGGAGAGGGAGAGGGGGAGGGAGGGCCAGGGCCTAGCCGACCCTGATCCACCGGACAGGGCCTAGCCCTGGGTGAAGTCCTCGTAGGCGGCGAGGACTTCGTCGGTGGGGCCGTCCATGCGGAGGACGCCCTTTTCCAGCCACAGGACCCGGTCGCAGGTGTCGCGGATGGAGTTGTTGTTGTGGCTGACCAGGAAGACCGTGCCGGCCTCCTCGCGCAGCTCCCGGATGCGGGCCTCGGAACGCTTCTGGAAGCTGCGGTCGCCGGTGGCCAGCGCCTCGTCGATCAGCAGCACGTCGTGGTCCTTGGCGGCCGCGATGGAGAACCGCAGCCGGGCCGCCATACCGGAGGAGTAGGTGCGCATCGGCAGAGAGATGAAGTCGCCCTTCTCGTTGATGCCGGAGAAGTCGACGATGCCGTCGTAGCGTTCGTGGACCTCCTCGCGGCTCATGCCCATCGCCAGGCCGCCGAGGATGACGTTCTTCTCGCCGGTCAGGTCGTTCATCAGGGCCGCGTTGACGCCGAGCAGCGAGGGCTGGCCGTGGGTGTAGACCTTGCCGCGCTCGGCGGGCAGCAGTCCGGCGACCGCCTGGAGCAGGGTTGATTTGCCGGAGCCGTTGGAGCCGATCAGGCCGACCGACTCGCCGCGGTAGGCGGTGAAGGAGACGCCCTTGACGGCGTGCACCTCGCGCACGCCGGTGGCGGGCTTGCGGCGGGCGATGCGGCCCAGCGCCGCGGTGGCGCTGCCCTTGCCGGCGCCGGTGCCGTAGACGCGGTAGACGATGTGCAGTTGGTCGGCGATCACGGTCGGGATGCGGGGCTCGTCCGCCGCCGCCGGGCCGGTGCCGCTCAGGTTCTCCGTCATGAACTCAGCCACGTCCGTACCGCTCCTCGGCCTTCCAGAAGTACACGAAGCCCGCGACGCCCGCCAGCAGCGCCCAGCCGGCCGCGAACGCCCAGACGTGCGGCGGGAGCTGGTGCGCCTTGAAGCTGTCGATCAGGGCGAAGCGCATCAGGTCGATGTAGACCGCGGCCGGGTTGCCGTTCAGTAGCACCACCACGATCTGCGGGAGGTGCTTGCCCTTGAGGATGAGGCTGATGCTGAACATCACGCCGGACGCGTACATCCAGGTCCGCATGATGAAGGGCATCAGCTGCGCCAGGTCCGGGGTCCGTGCGCCGAGCCGCGCCATGACCATCGCGAGGCCGACGTTGAAGACGAACTGGAGCGTCAGCGCCGGGACGACCAGCAGCCACGACCAGGTCGGCACCTGCCCGAAGCAGAGCAGGATGATCACCAGCACGCCCATGGAGTACAGCAGCTGCTGGAGCTGTGCCAGGCAGAACGAGATCGGCAGGCAGGCGCGGGGGAAGTGCAGTGCGCGCACCAGGCCGAGGCTGCCGGAGATCGCCCGGGTGCCGGTCATCACCGAGTTCTGGAGGAAGGTGAAGACGAAGACGCCGGTCACCAGGTACGGGATGTAGTCCGGGACGCCCTTCCGGGTGCCGATCAGCACGCCGAAGATCAAGTAGTAGACGCCGGCGTTGAGCAGCGGGGTGATCACCTGCCAGAGCTGGCCGAGCTTGGAGGTGGTGTACATCGCGGTGAGCTTGGCGGTGGCGAACGAGGTGATGAAGTGCCGCCGGTGCCACAGCTGCCGGGTGTACTCGGACAGCGAGGGGCGGGCGCCGCTCACCGTGAGGCCATGGCGTTCGGCCAGGGCGCGCAGCTCCGGGTCGGGTGAGTCGCCGGGGCCGGCCGGCCGGACGGGAGCCGGGGCCGGGCCGGGGGGCGGGGGAGCGAGGGTCTGGGGCATGGGGCCGCTTTCGCTTTCGTACGGGGACGTCGGAGTCCGGTCGGGCGGACGCCAGGGTCCGGCACGACGACGGAACGGGGCCGTATCGTCGCGACGTCGACAGTAGGGCCGGTCGACGTCGAAACGCAACCGTAGCGTCGTGCCGCTAGGATCAAGGCATGGCAAAAGACGGCACCGAGAGCGAGAGAGGCCCGGCGGCGTCCGGTGCGCGCCGGGCCCCGGCCGGCGCCGCCGTGCTGCGGGAGGACAAGACCGCCGCGATCCGCGCGGCGGTCTTCGAGGAGCTGGCCGCGGTCGGCTTCGCCCGGATGTCCATCGAGGGCATCGCCCGGCGGGCCGGGGTCGGCAAGACCGCCGTCTACCGGCGCTGGCGCTCCAAACTGCACCTGGTCCTGGACGTGGTCGCGGCGGTCGCCGCGGCGGGACTGCCGGCCCCGGACACCGGGTCGCTGCGCGGCGACGTCCGGATGGTGCTGGAGGTCGCGGCCCGCGCGCTGCGGCACCCGATGGCCTCGCAGATCATCCCGGACCTGCTGGCCGAGGCGGCGCGCAGCCCGGAGCTGGCCACGGCGTTGAAGTCCGCGTTGCACGACAGCCAGGAGGGCGTCGCCGCGGCGGTGATGGCGCGGGCTGTGGAGCGCGGTGAGCTGCCCGCGGACGTGGATCCCCAGCTGGCGCTCGACCTGCTGACCGGGCCGCTGTACTGGCGGCTGCTGGTGGTCCGCGACGAGGTGCCCGCGGGGTACCTCGACGCGTTGGCGGGGTCGGTGACGGCGGCGCTGGGCGCGGAGTAGGCGGGGCGGACGCGGCGAGGGGGCGGCCGGATCCCTCC
>NZ_JBHVQS010000083.1:0-32338 GCF_042886435.1 Streptomyces sp. NPDC058000 | reverse complement strand
CCGGCCCCTACGACGAGAACATCACGGTCCACCCGGTCGGCATCGCCAACTGACCACCACGAAGACCCCTGACCTGAGTGTCTGGTTCCGGTGGGATGGGTGCCGCGCCCGTTTCAGCGTCCCAACTATGCCTGGCGCCATAGCTTCTGGGACGGATCTCCCCGCAGGGTCAGATCGTCCAGGCCAAACCCCGATGCCCGCCGCGGCCCCGCCCCTGAGTGCGGGCTGCGGCGGGAGGATCCATAAAGCCCAGGCCATTGGCCTGGGAGAAGAAAGGCTCTGTATGAACGGGAAAATGGGTCGTCTAGCCGGTCGCCGCACCGTGCGCTCAGTCGGTGCCGTCGCTACCGTGCTGCTCGCTCTCGGTGCCGTCGTCGGCGCCGCCACCAGCGCGTCCGCCACGCCTACCGCTGTGCGAATACGCGGAGGCGCGCGATGGGGGCAAGAGCTGTACCGCCTGCATGTCGCGCACTCGCGTGGCCACGACCAAGCAGAGCCACTTGCCGAACTCGCCGCCATGGACGCCGAGCGCGTCAAGATCCCGGACACGGACGACGGCCGCCGGCTCCGGCCCGCCCTCCGCGGCACCCACCCAGCCTGATGTTCCTCACGCGGATCCGTGACGCCACCGAGGAGTACGGACCTCACGTCTATTCGTTTATTCGTTGTTCGGTCGAGGAACCCGTCCCCCCTTGTGGTCAGGACAGGGAGCCTGAGGCGCCGGAGCCGCCTGCCGAAGGGGAGGAGGGGCGGTAGTGCATGGCGAGGCCGGCGTGCTGGTCCGGCCTGGCGGCACGGTGCGCGTCAGGGTGATCGAGGCGGGCGCGGCGTCCGTGCAGAAGAAAGGCTGCAATCCGGGCTAACAGGCTGGAGCGAGCATTCATCGTGTTACCTCCAATTGGCGTATGCCAAGGGTAGCGAGCGCTGCCGATTCCGTGTCGACGAATGGGGAGTTGGGGTGTTGCGCGCGCTGGCCGCGGTCCCGGTGGCGGATCCCTCCGCGGACCGTGCCTTCGGCCAGGCCCGGACGCGCGGCGACCTGGCGGTGTTCCATGCCAGACACGTCCCGAGATCACTGCGTACTTCCCGCGGTCGCCCGTGCCCCATGGCGCGAGGACCGCTGCGCACGACGGGCGGTTCAACCGGCCGGTCTGCGGCTGGCGTTCCACACTCACCGCATCGGTGTCGACGGTCAGCACGAGGTGGCCGCAGGATCAGCGACTGGACCTCGCGCTTACGGCTGGTGGAGGCGCCGTAGGAGTACCAGACGTGGTCGCCGACGGTCAGCATCGTGGCCGCCGCGAGCACCTCGCCCTCGTGATAGGCAAGGTAGAGGCGCATGCGGTCGGGGTCCTCGGCCTTCAACGCGGTCCACATGCGCTGGAAGTAGGCCAGCGGGCGCGGCATGAACCGGTCGCGCTCGGCGGTCTCCACGTAGATGTCGTAGAAGGCGGTCAGATCCTCGTAGCCGCCCTGGACGACCTTGACGCCGGCCTTCTCCGCCTTCTTGATGTTGCGGCGCCACTGCTGGTTCAGGCCCCGCTGGACCTCCTCCAGGGACCGCCCGGCGAAGGGGACTTGGAAGACGTAGCGCGGCTGGCCCGCGGCGAAGCCGTCCTCGCCTCCGGGCTCGGTCTGCTGCCAGCCCATCCGGCGCAGCCTGCCGGCGATGTCGAAGGCCCGCGGCTCGTGCGCGGTGGCTTCCACATCGCGCAGCCGCCGGGCCTGCGGGTCGGCGATCGCGGCCTTGACCACCTCGGCACTCCAGCGTCGGGCCACCACGGGCGGCCCCATCTTCACCGAGAACGCACCTCGTGCCCTCAAGTACGCGAGCATCGGCTCAAGCCACCGCTCCAGATCCGGCGCAGCCCAGTCGATGACCGGCCCCTCCGGCAGGTAGGCGAGGTACCGCTTCAGCTTCGGCAACGGCCGCAGCAGCACCAGTCCCACCCCGACGAGGCGGTCGCTCTCGTCGAACCAGCCCAGGCTCTCCGCGGGAGCGCTCACCACGGGCTCACCGTGCGCGCACCGCGCTCGCCCGCTCACCGCGGAGGGCGACCGCGCTCACCGCTACGCGGCCACGGCCTCAAGGACGGACTCCATGGCCTTCTCGGACAACCCCAGCATGCGCAGCACCTCCGGGGCGTGCGCCCTGACCGTGTCGGCGACCTCGGCGGCCTGCCGGTAGTGCTCGCGTGCCTCCGTGCGGTGGCTCCGGGCCGCGGCGACGCGGCCGAGGCCGACGAGCGCGCGCACCCGGGGCCCCAGACTCTTGATCCAGTGCGGATCGATCCGCTCCAGCGCCTCGGAGTAGAGCCGTTCCGCCTCTGCCAGGTCGCCCTCCTCCAGGGCGATGTCGCCGAGCCCGCGCAGCGCAGCCGCCAGGTAGGTGGAGCTGCCGGCGCGGCGGGCGAGCGCGGCGGCGTCCGCATAGGCGTTACGGGCTCCCGCCGCGTCGTCCCCGGCGAGCTGATCGCCCCGGTTGACCAGCAGGTCGGCGCTGTCCTCCAGGGCGCCGAGCTGTTCGGTGAGCACCAGGGCCTCGTCGGTCAGCGCGACCGCCCGCGTCCGGTCACCGCGTGCGCCGGCCACGCCGGCCAGCGTGTCCAGGGCCAGCGCGATGCCCCAGCGGTCACCGAGCGAACGGAATCCCTCCAGGGCCTGGCCGAAGGCGTCCTCGGCCGCCGTGGGATCCCGCTGGCCGAGGTGCCCGAACCCCGACACATAGTGGGCGGCGGCCCGCGCCCACGGCTCGGGACAGTCGCACTGCGACGAGACGAGCGCGAATGCACCCCACGGGTCCGGTCCACCCGCGTTCCGCATCATCCACAGCAGCAGGACGACCGGGTAGCGGCCCGACCGGTCGCCGGGCCACGCGGCCGCCAGCGCCTTGCCGGCCGTCGCACGGTGCCGCTGCCACACCTGCCCCCCGGCATCGCCCGACGCCGACGCCGACGCCGACGCCGACGCCGACGCCGACGCCGACGCCGACGCCGACGCCGCGCCGGCGAGCAGCACGCACGTCGCGTACTCCTCGCCGAACCCGTCGGGGACCGCCTCGCCCACCGCTGCGAGCAGTGCGATCGCCAGTGGCGCGACCGACGCGGACGCGCCCCGGATCCACAGGTAGTTGAACGCCGCGGCAAGCAGCTCGAAGGCCGTCTCCACCGCCGGCTCCTCGACTGCCCAGCGCAGCGCCGCCAGGAGGTCACCGTGCTCGGCGGCGACCACGGGCAGCCACTCCAACTGCTCGGCCCGCCGCAGATGCGGGTCGGCCGTCCGCATCAGCTCCAGCAGGCGCTGGGCGTGGGCGCGCCGCACGGACTCGCCTTCGCCCGCCGCGTCGAGCCGTTCGGCACCGTACGCGCGGATCGTCTCCAGCATCCGGTAGCGGCCGCCCGCGACCTCCAACAGCGACTTGTCGGCCAGCGCCTCCAGCGTCTCACCGTCGGTGCCGCACACCCCAAGCGCGGACCGGGCCGTCGCGCCCCCGGCGAAGACCGTGAACCGCCGCGCGGCCCGCTGCTCGGGCTCGGAGAGCAGATCCCAGCTCCACGCGACCACCGAGCGCAGCGTGCGGTGCCGCTCGTCCGCCGTACGGTTGCCGCGGGCGCCGACGGCGAGCAGGTCGTCCAGCCGCCCCGCCAGGTCGTCGATGTCCAGGGTGCGCGACCGCGCCGCCGCGAGCTCGATGGCCAGCGGCAGGTCGTCGAGCGCCGCGCAGATCCGCCGCACGACCTCGGGGTCGGCGGTGAAGCCGCGCCGCACGGCACCGGCCCGCTCGGTGAACAGTCGTACGGCCGCGTCCTCGTCGAGCGGCCGCACGGGGAAGAGGTGCTCGCCGATGATGCCGAGCGGCTCCCGGCTCGTCGCCAGCACCCGCAGCCGCGGGCAGGCCGCCAGAAGCCGCGCCGCCAGCCCGGCGACCTCGTCGACAAGGTGCTCGCAGTTGTCCAGGACGAGCAGCAGCACCTGGTCGGACAGCGCCGCGATCAGACGATCGACCGGCGCCTTCGCGCCGCCGTCCATCTGGAGCCCGTTCTCACGCAGGCCGAGCGCGCCCAGCAGGGCATGCGGCAGGCCGGCACCGTCGCCCAGTGGGGCCAGCTCCACAAAGCACACCCGGCCCGCGGCGCCCCCGACACCCGCGACCTCGACCGACAGCCGGGTCTTGCCGACGCCGCCCGGCCCGATGAGGGTGACCAACCGGGCCACCCGCAACACCTCGACGACCTCGGCCACCTCATCGGCGCGCCCCACGAAACTCGTCAGCTGGGCGGGCGGCGCGGCAGGCGACGGCGTCGGATCGGCGCTCAGCAACTCCCGGTGCAGCGCCGTCAGTTCGGCCGAGGGATCGGCGCCCAGCTCGTCGGCCAGGTGCCGCCGGGTCTCCTCGAACACCACCAGCGCCTCGGCCTGCCCGCCCTCGGCGAACAGCGCCCGCATCAGCAGCCCCGCCAGCCGTTCCCGCAGCGGATGGCAGCCGACCAGCTCGCGCAACTCGGGTACGACCGCCCCGTGCTCGCCGAGCCGCAGCGCCGCTTCGATGCGATCTTCCAGTGCCCCGAGCCGGCGTTCTTCCCACCGCACGGCGGCGGCCCGGGCCGTCTGGCTCTCGGGCAGGTCGGCCAACGCCGGTCCTCGCCACAGCTCCAGCGCCTCGTCCAGCAGCACGACCGCCCGTCCGGCGTCGCCGTCGGCGAGCGCCGTACGGCCCTGTCCGGCCAAGCGCTCGAACCGGGAGGTGTCCACCTCATCCGGATCGACCACGATCCGGTACCCCGCGCCGGCCCGTTCGATCGCGGCCCCGGCGCCCAGTGCGGTACGGAGCCTGGACACCTGGGACTGCAGCGAATGCGCCGAACGCGCCCCGGCGGGGTCGATCTCGTCGGCCAGCCGGTCCGTCGAGACGACCTCTCCCGGGCGCACCAGCAGCAGAGCCAGCAGCGCCCGCCGGGCCGGTCCGCCCAACGGGACCTCGCCGCCGTCGCCGTGCCACGCTCGGGTCTCGCCGAGGATTCCGAACCGCATGCCGGCGATTATTCATCGGCGCGCAGGATCACGGGGCGATCGGGCCGAGGAAGGTCCCGCCGGAGACGTCGACGGTCTGACCGGTCACCCAGCGGCCCTGCGGGCCGGCCAGGAACGCGACGACGTCCGCGATCTCCTCGGGCTCGCCCAACCGCCCCAGCGCGGTGATCGACTCCAGCCCGGCCACCACCTCGGGGACGGAGGTGTAGCCCGCGGTCATGTCGGTCCGCACGGCGCCTGGCGCGACCGTGTTCACCGTGATGCCGCGGCGGCCGAGCTCGTTGGCCAGCGACGGTGCCATCGACTCCAGCGCCGCCTTGCTGATCGTGTAGCCGATCTGGGTGGAGACCGCGAACCGGCTGGCCGTGGAGCCCATGTTGATGATGCGTCCGCCGTCGTTCAGCAGCGCCATCGCGCGCTGGATCACGAAGAACGGGGTGGCGACATTGACCTCCATCAGCCTGCCGAACTCCTCCTGCGTGACCTGCGAGATCGGGTTGCCCGAGCTGATGCCCGCATTGTTGACCAGGATGTCCAGCCCGGCCCCCGCCAGCCCCACGGTCAGCTCCTCGAACAGCCGGTCCACCGCGCCGTCCTCGCCGAACCGGGCCCGCATCACGAACGCCCGGCCGCCCGCCTCCTCGATCCGCCCCACGACCTCCTTGGCCGCCTGGTCGTCGCCGCCATAGTGGACGGCAACCAGCGCGCCCTCGGCCGCCAGCCGCAGTGCGACCGCCCGGCCGATTCCCCGCGAACCGCCGGTCACCAGTGCCGTCTTGCCGGTCAGAACGTTCATCGTCGCTCCCTGTCGGGTGGCCGGTCCGCGGCGGATCCGGCGATGACCCAACAGTCGCGGCCAGGGCTCACCGGGAGCTCACCGCCAGCTCACCGGGGTACGTCGGCACCAGTCAGCCTGACGATGGGACCGAACACCGCCATGCGCCTGGACGCCATCCACCGGCGTGCAGGCGTGCCCATGGGCAGTCCTGCCAACGAGCAGAGCGGCTGAGCAGACCTTCCGGCCGTCAGCGGACTTCCACCAAAGCCATGCCGTTTGAGAACGCTGAGCTCAGTTCCCACTACTGGGCCTCTGCGCCGACGTGTCCGATCATGGGTGGATGACTGGCTTTTACCATGTGTGCTTCGTGGTCCCCGACATCGAGCAGGCGATGCGGGACTTTCAACGTTCGGCTGGGGTCGAGTGGAGTGACCCGGTGTCCGACCGGATGGGTGAGTGGGACTACCGCATAGCCTTCACTACGGGTGGGCCACCGTTCATCGAACTCATCACCGGGCCCACAGGCAGTCCCTGGGATGCCTCCCAGGGCGCCAGGTTCGATCACATTGGCTTCTGGTCCAGCGATGTCGGGCAAGGATCCCGGCGCGTGGAGAAGGAAGGCATGCCCGTGGACTTCTCCGGCTGTCCCTACGGTCGGCCGTTCGCCTATCACCGTATGGACAGCATCGGGGCCCGCATCGAGTTCGTCGACGTCAGCCGGCAGACCGCCTTCCTCGACACATGGCATCCGGGCGGGGAACCCATGCCTGTCATTGACGAGAACTCCAGAGGCTGAACGTGCGCGGTTGGTCGGCCGCCTTCCGCGGGCTGCCTCGGTCACGCAGGTCATTGCGGAGTGTTCCGCACGCGTAGCTGTCGCGCCGCTGACGGGTTGCCCACACGCAGCTGTCACGACTCCAGCGGCTGATGCTCGGCGGCTGGGTGCCCGGCCCCGCCCGCCGTGGGCCCACCGCCCAGCGCCCACCGCCCAGCGGCCGGCCGAGCCGCTATCCGACTGGACTACTGTGCGAACATCGGGCAGTGACGGGGAATCACATGGAGATCAAGGACGTCATCATCGATTGCCGGGACCCTGAGCGGCTGGCTGCGTTCTGGTCCGAGGTGCTGGGACGTCAGATCGCGGCCCGGACCGGCCCGTACGTCTGGCTGGCCAGAGCCGGCGGCCCGGGCCTTGGCTTTCAGCGGGTCGAGGGCCCGAAGGCCGGCAAGAACCGCGTCCACTTCGACGTTTGCGCCCCCGACCCCGCCGCCGCGCAACGGCGGATCGAAGCCCTGGGCGGCCGCCGACTCCAGGAGTTCGCCGCCAGCGGCTTCCTGGTCATGGCCGACCCGGAGGGCAACGAGTTCTGCGTCATTCCCCGCGAACCGTTCGACGTCGACGACCAGGGCCGCACGGACTACCTGAACGCCTGAGCCCGCCCTCTGGTCCCTGCGCCGCCGGCTCCCGCTGCCGTCGTCCGGCCGTCCGGTCGTCCGTTCGCCGTTGCCGGCCCGGCGGCCGGGCGTGACGGCTACCTGATCCTTGCAACCCGCCCGTTGCGGTCCGGCGCGGCGCCCGTCGGCTGTCCGGCCTGTTCGCCGTCGCCCGGAAGTCGATCGCGCCCACCGCCCACCGCCCACCACCCGCTGTTCCGCCGGCCGGGCGCCGCCGTCAGGATGCCGCCTTTCGTGCACCGCCGGTCGTCTGGCCGCTCGGTCGCGCGCCGCCGACCCCGGGGTTGGCCCCGCCGCCAGTCCGACGCCGGGCTTCCGTCGACCGCCGCCCGAACCGCTGCCGCCGGTCCGTCGCGGGGAGTCGAGGGCTTGCTACTGCCCGCCCCCCGCAGCTGCGGGCCGGCCGTTCGCCGGGGCCCGTCGGCCCCCACACCACGAGGACGTAAGACCCGCGACCCCGGGCCCGCCAAGCCCCTGGCCTTATGACCGCTCCTGACGATTCGACATCCTGCTCGCCGACGACCGCCGGCCCACCTGGCATGAGCCTCCGCGATCGGCGTTCGGCTCCAGGGCGGTGCGTGACTCTCACTCGCGCCTCTCTCCCCGTCTTTGTATGCACAAAGACGGGGAGAGTGCACCGGAGAGGTGTGCGCACGGGCCATCCTCGCCGCACGCGATGCGTTCGGCATCTTCGCGTGCTGCACCTGTGGGCCATTTGGCCGGGGCGCCTCGACGGAGCGGGGCTGGCGGGTGGCATCTGCACGGGGCGGGGAGACGGCAGGAGCGAGCGGTGAGTGCTGTGCCATCGGCGGTCGCCAGCGGGCCGTGGAGGGCCTGCTCGCCGCGTCGAAGGAGGGATCACCCCGGCCCGGTGCCGATGCGGGAGGCTTCACTTCGATCCCGGCATCTTGAGGTCCTTCGTGCTTGCTCGGAGGCAGCTTGGTGCCCCATCCCGTAGCTACCGGGTGGGGGTGGAATTCGTCTCGCTGACGATGCAGGCCCGTACCCACGACGCGTGGGTGGTGCGCAACATGGACGGATAGACATCGCGATTGGTCTGAATGGCCGTGCCTTGTGTCGTGCCGTCGACCCCGGTGATGGTGCCGCCGGCTGGAGCGCGGCGTCCCGTTCCAGCGTTCCAGGCATCGCGTGCTTCTCCTGGTCGAAGGCGGTTTTTGCGTTCGAGTGTCCCAAGTCATCCATATTTTGCGGCAGTTGGGACAGATCCCGCAGACTCAAGCCGTTAGTCCAACGCGATCCACCGCACCACCGAAGGGGGACGCCCGAACATGAACCCGATCCGATCCCGCTGCCGATCGGTGGGCGGCAACGCCGATTTCACCGAAGATCCCGGGCCGTACTCCGGTAGTGCCGATGCCGTCGGTGATTTCGCGGACGATGCCGTCGGCGGGCTGGTGGGCGGACCGCTTCCAGACTTCGTCAGAGAGTGGTTACGCTCACCGCTGCCCGAGTAGTGCGGTGGCGTTGTGCTGAACCCGACCCAGCAGCTGCCGGAGCATGGTGCGTTCGTCCACGGAGAGGTCAGCGAGGAGGCTCTGTTCGATCTGCTGGTGGATCGGCCAGAGGGCGGCCAGAGCCTGTTCGCCTGCCGGGGTGCAGGTGTAGCCGTCCCCGTCCGGGGTGAGCCAGCCGCGTTCTGTCAACGGGGCGATCAGGGCGTCCAGTTCTTCGGATCCCACGCCCAGGTCGCGGCGGAGTTCCGTGGCCGGAGTCCGCTTCTCGGCGGCGATCACCATCACGGCGATGAGCTGGGCGGAGGAGAGGCCGGCCGCCTCGCGCATGGCGTGGTCGAAGGCGTCCCTGATCAGCCGGCCGGTGAGCGAGATATCGCGGCCGAGGCTGCCGCGGATGCGTTCGGTGAGCATGGCGAGCACCATCCTGGTTCGCAGTTCGTACATCGAGATCCCGGCCGCCACCCCGACGTTGAGCGATTCCACTTGCCCGGCCATGGGAATGGCGACCAGCAGGTCGGCGGCGTCCATGATCTCCTCGCTGACGCCGGCCGTCTCGCCGCCGACGACGAGCGCAACGGGGCGGCCGTCCAGTGGCGCGAGTCCCTGCACCTGGCTGCCCCGCGGGCTGGTGGCCACGATCTGAAACCCGGCCTCGCGCAGGCCCACCACCATGTGCCGGGGCGAGGAGAAGCGCCGGACACGGGCACCCAGGACCGAACCGCGCGAGGCGTCGAGCACCCGTCGCGAGCTGAGGTCGGTGTCGAGATCCGTCAGCACGACATCGTCCACCCCGAGGGCGCGGGCGCTGCGCACGATGGTGCCCAGATTGCCCGGGTCGGCCACGCCGTCGCAGACCAGCGCGAACTCGCCCCAGGGAAGGTGCGGGTCGACCGCGGCGGGCAGCGGTGCGACAGCCAGCCAGGAGACCGTGCGGGAGGCGCCGGCCACCTGCCGCAAGACCCCGTCGCGGACACGGTGGACGGCAACCGCCGCCCGGTGCAGCCGCGCGGCGAGCTCGTCGTCCTCCGCCGTATCGGCCCCTTGCGCGCGCAGCACCACATCGAGTCGGGCTCCGGCCGCACGAACCTGTTCGATCAGGGAACAGCCCTCAAGAACGCATAGCCCGGCGGCGATGCGCTGAGTGCGGGTCTGCAGTGCGCGCGCCTGAGCAACCCGCGGATCCTTGACAGAGGTCACCACGTCTTCGGCCACCGGGCAATGATCCCACCGTGATCGCGGACCAGATGACACGGGCGGCGCCCGCCGGGTTCGGTGCACGGTCGACCTGTCGACAGCAGTGGAACGTGCGGACCTGCTGGTATCCCCGTCGCCATGGTCACGGTGCCGTGGATCACGGCTTCGGACGGTTCCTGATCGACGGTATCGGCCGCCTCGGACGCTTGACCTTGACGCCCGTGTCAGGGTTCTAGTGTCCGAACCATGTTGAAGGAGATCGAGATGCGGATCGGAGAGCTGGCGAACCTGACCGGCGTCAGCGCCCGGTCCCTGCGCTACTACGAGCAGCAGGGCCTCCTGGCGCCCCTCCGCGCCGAGAACGGCTACCGCGTGTACGGCGAGCTGGACGCCGTACGGGCCGCGAACATCAAGGACGCCCTCGACGCCGGCCTCACCCTGGACGAAGTCCGCCCCGCGCTGGTCAACGGTTGCCTGGACGTGCCGCTGCGCGAAAGCCCTTACTGCGCTGATGAGTTGCGGCGGGCCACCGACCGGCTCACCGCGCTGGACGACCGGATCGCCGCGCTCCAGGAGCTGCGCGGCCGGCTCGCGAAGCACATCGACGAGACCGTCACCCGCCGCCCCGTGGAGGGCACGGACTGACGGCCGCCACCGAAACGCGGGCCGGAACCTACGGTGCCGCGCCGATCAGGCGTGTCCTGCCACTGACCCCGGGCCGCCTTCGACGCCGGAACCGACACGACATGGTCATCGCCGGGGCGCACCCCGAGATCGCCGCCGACCTGCGGGTGAGCGAGCCGGCGGCAGGCCAGCTCGTCACCGTCTTCACGCTCGCCTTCGGCCTGGGCACACCGGTCATGCCGTCCTGACGCCTACGGCGAACCGGCGACACCGTTGATCACACGACCAGGCAGCCGGCCCCGAATCCGTCGGGAGCACCCAAGTGACAACGAGTCAAGCCGTGTTCGCCACCAAGACCGAGGTCATATGGACAACTGCGTCTGGGCCAACGTCCCGATGGCCCCCTCCCAGGCCCGCCTCGCCCGACGACACGGCATGAGGATCGATCGAGTTCGCGTCACAACCCTGAGCACCTATGAATCCGACAGGCCCTGAACAACCATTGGAGTACGAAGTGACACGTCTTGACACGGAACCAGGAACGGGAGCGCCGGATACCGGCGTGCCCGCAGGCCGACGCCGGCGGGCGCTCGTTCTCCTTGCCGGAGCGCTGGCTCTGGACACCAGTGGAGTCGCGGTCATCAATGCCGCGTTGCCCTCCATCGGTGATGAGTACAACATCGACGGCTCCACGCTGCAGTGGACGATGACCGCCTATGCCATTGCCTTTGCCGGGTTCCTCCTGTTCGGGGGCAGGGTCGCGGACGTCCTGGGCCGCAGGAAGATCTTCGCAGTGGGCATCGCGCTCTTCGCCGCGGCCTCGCTGGGCGCCGCGCTCGCTCCGACCGTTGGGGTGCTGATCGCGGCTCGTGCACTGCAGGGGATCGGTGCAGCACTGTCCGGCCCTGCGTCGCTTGCTCTGCTCAGCCAGATCTTTCCTGAAGGACCGCAGCGGAACCGGGCGCTGGCGGTCTATGCGGCGACCGGCGCGTCCAGCTTCAGCGCCGGGCTGGTCGCGGGCGGGGCCCTCACCGACTTCCTTGGCTGGCGCTCGGTGTTCGCCGTCAGTGTCCTTGCCGGAGTTCTGATCCTGGCAGGGGTCCGGGCGCTGCTTCCTGCGGGCCGGCGCCAGCCGCGCCCCCTGGACATCCCGGGCGCGATCCTGGTCACCCTGGGTATAGGACTTGTCGTTTACGGCGTGAGCGAGGGCAGCGAAGTCGGCTGGGGGTCCGCACAGGTCCTGATCTCACTGGTGTTGGCCGTGATCGGGCTGGCGGGCTTCGTCGTGTGGGAGAAGGGGCGTACGGAGCCGCTGCTCGCGATGAGTATCTTCCGCAGCCGCCCGGTGAGGGCCGCCTCCCTGACCGGCGCTGTCTTCTACACCGGTGCCGGTGGGCTGCTGTTCTTCTCGCCGCTGTACGCGCAAGGGATACTCGGTTACTCGCCGTTCGAGTCTGCACTGGCCGTCCTGCCCGTGGGCGTAGTCGTGATCATCAGCTCGCAGATCGCCGGACGCCTGATGTCGCCAGCGGCTTACAAGCCCCTGATGGCTGCCAGCCTGCTTCTCATCGGAGGCGGCGTCACTCTGTGGGTGGGCACACCTGAGGACGGCTCGTACTGGGTGCACATGCTCCCCGGCATCGTGGTCATGAGCACCGGCCAGGGTTTGGGTTTCGGCGCGATGACGGCCGCCACGCTGGAGGGCCTGCCGCTCCACCAGCACGGAGTCGCTGGTGCGGTCAATGTGACCGCGCAGCAGATCGGCAACAGCGTCGGTTTGGCGATCTTGGTTGCTGTTTCGACCGGTGTCAGCGGCGGTGCCACAAATCCAGCCGATCAGCTGTCAGGTTTCCACGCGGCATATTGGGTGGCGGGCGCCATCGGGCTCCTGGGCGGGCTGACCGTTCTGCTCACCAGGTTTCCCAAGGTGGACACCGCGCCATCAGCCTCCGAGGAGAGGCAGTGACAGCGCCGGCCGGACGTACCTGAACACGCCCGGCGGCCGTGCCCTGCCCCCCACGAGGGCAGGGCACGGGTCATACTCCGCTTCGACTGCATCCTCCCGGCAGAGCCGCCCGAGTCCTCGGCGAGCGCGACGAGGCGGGTCGTCGGCTGATGGGCCGAAACGGCTGCCGTCGGCCGTGGACGGTCACCACCTCGGACGGGGCCGATCGAGCTCACCGCCCCGCAGGAGAACGACAAGCGCACCGACGGGCCACCGGGGACGCGGCCGATACCGTCGATCAGGAACCGTTCCGAAGCCGTGATCATTTCTTACGGCTTCGGGAGCAATTGAGTTGAGGACAGGCTGGCTTGGGGGTTCGGTTCGGCCGGTAGGTGATTCAGCATGCCGTCGTGGGGACGGGCACCAGGACGGTGCTGGTGTGCTGGTGCGCTGGCGGGCCGGTCGCTTCGCGGAGCGGTCAGCGACGTGACTGGCGATCGCGGCGTGGGTCTGGCCCTGAGGGAGTATCCGAACCGAAAGCAGCGGTAGGCGTCAGGTGGGCCCCGGCAGGAGACCCTGTGCCGCTTCCGACGCCCGATCGTCAGCCGGGACGCCTGGCCATGACGACCACACCCGGCCCGCTGTACTCCTCCGGAGGGAGTCGGAGTTCGGCGACCGGATGCAGGCCGGCCTGCTCGATCAGATCGACGAGTTGTTCCGGCCGCCACTTGTGTGTCGTCCAACGAACGGGTACGCCCCCGTATGCCTCGGTGCGCACTGCGTCCTCGTCGCCGACGTGTGTCGCGGTGATGAAGTGCCCACCCGGCTTCAACGCGCGCGCGAACAGGGCGAGAACCTGAGGAAGGACGTCACGGGGGAGATTGAACAGCGACCACCACCCGAGCACCCCGCCAAGGGACGCTTCGCCAAGGTCGAGGTCGGTGGCGGAGGCGACACTGAAGCGGCAGTGCGGATGAAGACGGCGCGCGTTCTCGATCATGCGGGGAGAGAGATCGACCCCGGACACGTCGAGTCCGCGTTCGGCGAGGTAGGCGGTCACCGTTCCGGGTCCGCAGCCGACGTCGAGGACGGGCCCGAGCTCGCTCACGGTGTCGGCGAAGGCGTCGACTGATGCCTTGAGCCAGGGATGGCGACGGATGTCGCCGACTCCCGTGGTCACCACCATGTGGGCGTAGTTGTCGGCCACGCGGTCATAGGACTCACGGACCACGTCGAGGTCGGCTGGGCGATCAACAGGATGTGCGCGCATCAGCCAACGATAGGACTGTGCAGCGGACTTGGCGCTGGTAAAGCGGTCAACGCCAAGCCGCTGATCACGGCTCGGCCGTACTCGTGCGGGCGCTGACTCAGTTCTCGTACTCGCGGCGGGCCTTGCGCCGTGCCGGGACCGCCGGGACACCTTGGACGCCGTCGAGGGGGTGGCAGCGGGCGAGGAACTGGCGGTGGACCGCTGGGGTGGTGCTGACGCGGAGGGTGTAGCCCTGGCCGCGCCGTACCGTCACGCCGTGGTCGAGCGCGGCCCGCTCGGCGGACTCCAGTTCGGCCGTGCGGAGGAAGTCGGCGATCTTGCCCGGCATGTCGAGGGTGGCCGACAGCTCCGGGGCCGGGGCGTCCTCGCGGCCGGCGGCGGTGTGCTCAGGCATGAGGCCGGCGACGGCCGTGCGGATGGCGCCCCGGCTGACGCCGTGCTCGCGGGCCAGGGCGGCGATGGACCGGCGCCACCCAAGGTTTCTGGCTGTGGACTCGATGGTGGTACTGAGCCATGTGCGGCTGGTGTCTCGTAGCGGTGCCTGCATCGGGAAGCGGCGATGGAATTCGGCGATGGCCTGTGTGACAACGAGGAGGTCGTCCCTGAGGATCGCCGTCTCCAGCGGATCGATGCGAACCAGTGCCGCATCAGCCAACCTTTGCCCTTATGAGGCCGGGCTGATCACTCCTGGGATGATCTCCGATACCAGCCCACCATGAGGGGGTCCAGTGGAGATCATCGAGCACGCGATCAATGCGCACTGCGAGGGTGTGATGGTGGAGCCCGTCGGGGGCAGCGCGGTGGGCGTGCTGGTGCTGGCTGGTTCGAGCGGCCGCATCGAAACCGAGCGTTGCCGCCTGCTCGCGCGCACCGGGATGACTGCGCTGTCGATCCGATGGTTTGGCGGCGAAGGGCAACCCGCGGGAATCTGCGAGATTCCACTGGAGACCTTCAGCACCGCGATCGATCTGCTGCGGGCCAAGGGGGCGGAGAGGACAGGTGTGCTTGGGGTGTCCAAGGGTGCCGAAGCCGCCCTGCTCCTCGCCATCCACGATCCGCGTGTCGATGCGGTGGTTGCGTTGTCGCCCACCTCCGTTGTCTGGGCGAACGTCGGCCCCGGTTCCGACGGGAGGACCTACCCCTATCGCTCGTCGTGGACGTGGATGGAGGAGCCTGTCCCGTTCGTCTCCTACGACGACAGTTGGGCTCCCACGGAAGCGGAAGGGGAGCCCACTGCCTACCGAACGCACTACGAGCGGAGTCGGCAGACCTTTGACGAGGCGGCGAGGCAGGCCGTGATCCCGATCGAGCGGTCCGCTGCTGAGATTCTGCTCGTGGCGGGTGGTGACGATGAAATGTGGCCGTCGTTGGTGTTCGCGCAGGAGTTGGCGTCACGCCGCGCTTCGGCGGGCCGCACTGCCAAGGTCATCAGCACGGCCGACGCCGGGCATCGCCCGCGGTTGCCAGGGGAAGGGCCGGCCGCTCCTTCCCACCGGTTCCGCTACGGCGGTACTGCCGAGGCCGACGCCGACCTCGGCGCGAAGGCATGGCCTGACATCGTGGGCGTGCTCGCAGGACCTGTGGTCCTGGGGAGCTGATCAGGCCGGCCTGGTGTCAGGCGACGTTCGCCTTGGCCACGACCCGGCGGAGGCGCTCGTCGGCAGCGTGTGGTCAGGTAGAGGTCGCCCGCCTTCGGGGTCTGGGCTCACGGTCGGGGGCCTTGTGTCTTCCGCCGCGTTCGGCCCACTGTCGGCCAGTCGGCCGGGGCGGGGCTGGAGGTGTCCGGCGCCGCCGACCGCCTCGTGATCCGAGGTGCCTGCCGGGAACAGTCGGCCGGGCCGGCGCTGTTGCATCGACCGAGGGACCGGTGCCGCACGGGCGGGGAACACGGAGACCGCAGGTCGTCCGCGCCGATAGGACCGGGCCCCGGGATCGTGGCACGCCCGCCGCGCACTCGGACCGAGACGTATTTCTGTAGGAGGACTGTTTTATGACTGACCGGCCTTTGACGCTCATGGCGGTGCACGCCCACCCCGACGACGAGGCCACCGGAACCGGAGGAGTCCTCGCGCGGTACGCGGCGGAGGGCATCCGCACGGTTCTCGTGACGTGTACCGACGGCGGTTGCGGTGACGGACCGGGGGGTGTCAAGCCGGGCGATCCCGGGCACGATCCGGCGGCCGTCGCCTTGATGCGCCGTCAGGAACTCAAGGCGAGCTGCGACGTCCTGAAAGTCAGCGCTCTGGAGATGTTGGACTATGCCGACTCCGGGATGATGGGCTGGCCGAGCAACGACGCCCCCGGATCTTTCTGGCAGACCCCCGTGGAGGAAGGCGCCGCCCGACTCGCGGAGCTCATACGGCACTACCGACCCGATGTGGTCGTCACCTACGACGAGAACGGCTTCTACGGCCACCCCGACCACATCCAGGCCCACCGCATCACGATGGCGGCGCTGAAGCTGACCGCGCTGACACCGAAGGTGTACTGGACGACGATGCCCCGCTCGATGATGCAGCGGTTCGGTGAGATCGTGCGCGAGTTTCATGAGGACATGCCGGAGCCGGATCCTGCCGAGGCCGCCGCGATGGCCGAGATCGGCCTCCCCGACGATGAAATCACCACGTGGGTGGACACCACCGCGTTCAGCGGTCAGAAGTTCGACGCGCTGGCCGCGCACGCCAGTCAGGGCGAGGGCATCTTCTTCCTCAAGATGGGCAAGGAGAGGTTCGGCGAGTTGATGGGCGTGGAGACCTTCGTACGTGTCCAGGACGCCACCGGCGCGGCCGTACCCGAGAACGATCTCTTCGCCGGACTGCGCTGATCCGCCCGCCCGCCCGACCGGGGCCCGGGAAAGCTCATCGGCCGCACGGCGCGATCGAGCATGCTCACACACCCGGGGACTTGTCCACGCGGGTTGCGCTCCGGCAACCCGCGACCAGGACCGCAGGCCCTCGCCGGCGGCCTCGACGCATGCCCGCACGCGAACACCGAACCGGTCACGGGAACGCTCACTCTTACCCCGGCTGCATGGTCCGCCCCCTGCCGGGTCAAGGGGCAGGGCAGGACCGGACGTCGGCACGGCGTCATGTCCGGCTGGTTACTTGCGGTGTGGACTTCAGGGTCGATGCCGAGCGCGGCGAAGCGGGCGGCCAGATCGTCCACCCACTCTGATGGTGTCCGATGATCCGCCAGGGGGATACCGGCCTCGTTGCGCCACAGCGCGTCGTTGAGGCGTTGCGCAGATGCCAGGCCATCAACCGCTCGGGGGAGAGCTGCCGTCCGGCGATCTGCTGGTACTGACGCATGACGGCGGTCAACAACTCCACACCCGGGTCCATCCCGGGACCAGGAATAGCGCGCAGGTCATATTCCGGCTCGGCGACCCCGACGGTCTCGAAGTCCACCACCAGCCGGAGTTCGTCCTGATCCCACACCTGGTTGTCGCCACGCAGGTCGCCGTGGACCAGCACG
This sequence comes from Streptomyces sp. NPDC058000, assembly GCF_042886435.1. NCBI lineage: Bacteria > Bacillati > Actinomycetota > Actinomycetes > Kitasatosporales > Streptomycetaceae > Streptomyces > Streptomyces sp. NPDC058000. Next base: position 15,092 of record NZ_JBHVQS010000083.1, on the reverse strand, counting down.
GCCGGGCCGGGGAACGCCGGCACGGCGTCGGCCCAGTCGCACCAGCGCATGACGGTACGGCGCCGCTCCGGCAGGATCCATCGCGCCAACCGCTCGGGCAGCTCTGCGGACCGGGCCATGCTCTCGCGCTTGGCTGTCAGGAAGGTTGGACCTCGTCGAAGAGGGCGAGGGCTTTGGAGGGGTCCGGGCTCACGAGGCGTTGCAGACCAGTCATCGTGATGTTCGCCCACCTGCCGGCCCGTGCCCACATCTGTTCCTCGAAGGCGCGGACGGCCTCGTCCAGATCTCCGGGGCCGGAGGCGGCGGCGACGGACTCGGCGAGTTCGGCGCCTTCCAGCATCGCGAGGTTCGCGCCCGCCCCCAACGGGGGCATCAGGTGGGCGGCGTCGCCCAGTAGCGTCACCCCGGGGACGTGGGCCCAGGTGTGGGACACGGGAAGGGCGTAGAGGGGGCGGTGGACGAAAGCCGTGCCGTGGCGGAGGAGGTCGAGGACGGGAGCGGCCCAGCCGTCGAACAGAGCCAGCAGGCTTGATCGCACGGCCTCGACGTCGGCCAGGCCCAGGCCCGCACGCTGGTTCAGGCCCATATGCCGGTCCGGGTTCATGTGCCAGTCCAGCTCCACGCGGAACTGGGCGTATACCTTGACGTGGCCGCCGCTGTTGCGCTGGGCGACGAGCGCGCGGTTCACGCCGTACACAGCCACGGAACCGTCGCCGACCAGCCGGGCGAGGTCGGGGTGGCGGGTGTCGACGTCGTCCAGGGAGGTCTCGACCAAGGTGACGCCGGTGTACTGCGGCGTCACGGACGAGACCGCCGGGCGGACCCGGGACCAGGCACCGTCCGCGCCGATCACGAGGTCGAACGTCTCCTGTCGCCCGTCCGCGAAACGGACCAGCACGCCATCCCGGCTCTTCGGCACTACCTCCGTCACGTCCCGCCCCCACTGAACGTCCAGCGGCCCGAGCAACAGGTCACGGAGTTGCCCGCGGTCGATCTCGGGATTGGCCCGGTCACCCGGACGAGGTTGCCAGTCGCGAAGGACGGTCCCGTCCGCGTCCAGGATGCGCATGGCCTGCCCCTCGGGACGGGACAGCGCCTGGAACTCCGCCAGCACCCCCGCCTTCTCCAGCGCCAGTTGACCCAGCCCCTCGTGCAGGTCCAGCGTGCCGCCCGCGGGACGGGCGTCGCGGGCGGGATCGCGTTCGAGGACGGTGACAGGGCGCCCCTGACGGTGCAGGACGCGGGCGAAGGCAAGGCCGGCGGGGCCGCTGCCGATCACGGCGATACGGGGTCTCATGTCGATACAACGTACGGCTCTCACCAAGCCGGTCCCGCCCCGTCACCGAACCGAAACGACTACAGCCTCCTCTTCAACCGCGAAGCGGGTGGTAGCGGTGAGGGGTGACCATCCCTGATGTCATCGGGGGCCGTTGACGCGGTGGTGGACGTCGAGGGTGAGGGCGAGGGCGTCCAGGGTGGACTCGGGCGGGATCTCGTTGGTCTCCTGGCCGCGCAGGCAGGCCAGGACGTGTTCGATCAACGCCGTGTACTGGTCGGCCGGAGGCAGGGTCAGTTCCCGGGCCCCGTCGGGGGTGTGGGCGGTAAGGGTGCCGGTGGGCTTGCCGTCGAAGCCCATCGTGCCGGTGGAGTCCAAGACCCCGTGGGTGAAGGTGGCGGTCCAGCCGCCCCGGGCGCCCCAGCTCATCGGCATCAGCGAGGAGACCTCGGTCCGTGCCAGGGCCGTGTCCTCGAAGGCGAGGGAGACCTCGACGGTCGCGCTGTCGGCGTCCCGGGCCAGGGCCCGCACGGCGACGTCGGTGGGCGTCCCCAACAACCGGGTGATGATGTCCAGGTCACTGTGAAGTGCTTCCAGGGGCAGGGCCCGCAGCCCGAGGGAGGCGCCCGGCCACAGGTGCGCGGTCCGGTTGTGGAGCGTCAGCTGCTCCAGCCGCCCGTACGCCCCGTCCCGCACGGTCTCGAAGAGGACGCGGTTCGCCGGGATGAACCGCTCGAACATGTCCACGAAGACTTGCCGGTCTGCGCGGTCCCGGGCGGCGATCACCCGCCGGGCGTCGTCGAGGTCGCCGGCCAGCGGAAGTTCCACCAGGACGTGCCGACCGGCCTCCAGGGCCCGTACCGCGGTCTGCGCGTGAAGGGCGATGGGCAGGCAGATGTCCACCAGGTCGAAGTCGTCGCCCGCGAAGGCGGAGTCGAGGTCGGTGGAGGCGACGTGCCCGAACCGTCCGGCGATCTCGGCGGTGCGGGCCGGGTCCCGCCCGAACATCACCACCTCCACGTCCTGGCGCGCGGCGTAGACCGCCGCGTGCGCCTGCCCGAAGTTCGTCCCCAACAACGCGATCCGCATGTGGTTCTCTCCTTTGTCACCCGGGTGTCGACCCGCCCCGCATCCGGCGGGCCGCTTCGTTGTGTCGCGTCCCCCGGGGCCGGCCGCGCGGCCGGCCCTCGGTGTTCGTCGGATGCCCCGTCAGACGCCGGCCCCCGTCGGGTCTGTGATGGGCATGGAGAAGAGACCGAAGCGGTTGCCGCGCGGGTCGATCAGCCGGCTTTGAAGCGGTTCGCGGCGGAGGCGGGGCTGGCGGGCGGCGCCGAGGCGGCATACCAGGAGGCGAACCGTCTGACTCCCGCCGGGCGGCCGGGTGATCCGCAGGAGGTCGCCGAGGCGATCGACTGGCTGCTGTCGCCCGCCGCGTCCTACGTCAACGGGGCCGTCCTCACCGTCGACGGCGGGGTGACCACGGTCGGCGTCGGCGGCGCCGCCTTCGACCACCGGATCGAGGCGCGCACCCCGCGCTTGTAGCGGACTACCAAACAGGCCCGTTCCACAGGGCCCGTGGCGGGGCTGAAAGCCATGGCGGGGCCAGGAACCCATGGCGGGGCCAGGGCCCCGGAAAGAGGCCGGGCATGGACGGCGCCCTACGCGGTGTCTGGCAGGTTGTGTGAGCGGGTTGTGCGAGCGGGTTGTTGTGTCCCTCATCGTCTCGGTCCACCCCAACGGCGCGGAGTGAGCAGCATCTGTCAACTCGCATCAACACGAGTGGGTCAGCGGACCGTGCCGTCTCCCAGTTGCCCGGCCCAGTCCAGCAGTTCGCGTTCGGCCAGGCTGGTGCCCAGCCAGTCGTGGTCGAGGTCGGCTCCTGAAAGGGACGGTACTACTGCGACGTAGAGCCCGGCAGCACGCGCCGAGGCAATGCCTGTGGCCGAGTCCTCGAATGCGACGGAACGCTGCGGGGCCGCACCGAGTTTCTCGCATGCCGTGAGGTAGAGCTCTGGTGCGGGCTTGGGGGAGCGCACTTCGTCGGCGGCGAACGTGTGGGTGAAGTAGTCGGTGAGGCCGGCCGACCGCAGTGCCGCGTCCAGCAGTTCCCTTGGACTGTTGCTGGCTACGGCGATGGGTACGGCCGCCCGGCAGGCGCGCACCAGTTCCGCCGCCCCGGGGAGGGCTGCGGAGCCTCGGGAAAGCTCTTTGCGGACTCTTTCGAGGAGTTCGGCGGCGAGTTCGGCACCGGCACCGGGGCGCCCGAGGTACTGGGCCATGGCCTCTCCGGCGGCCTCCAGGGTGCGGCCGATGACCAGGGCTTTCTGTTCGGGACCGAAGGGATGGCCGTGTGCCGCGAAGATGGCCGTTTCCGCAACGGTCCAGCAGGCTTCGGTGTCGACCAGCAGGCCGTCGCAGTCGAAGACCACGGCTTCGGTGTTGGTGGGGAGCGAGCGCATGCAGATGTCCTTTCGCTTTGGATGAAGCGCGGATCGCGCGTTCGGCGGCTGCCGGCGGCCTTGCGGCTGCGTCGACTGGCGCCTCACTGTCCGAGCGCGAGCCGGATACCGAAGGCGGCGATGACCGTCCCGGTGATGCGGTCGAGGTAGCGGCGGGCCGAGGGCCGTTGCAAGCGGTCTCGGAGCACGTGTGCGAAGGCGATCAGCGTGCAGGCCCAGATGACGGCCAGGAGGATGTGGACACCAGCCAGGAGCATGCCCGCAGCCAGGGACGAGGCGCCGGCGGGGATGAACTGCGGGAGCACCGCGACATAGAAGGCGCCCATCTTCGGATTGAGGAGATTGGCCACGAACCCTTGCCGCCAGCCGCCGAGCAGAGTGTCGCCGGCACCCGTCCTGAACTCGCCCTCGCCCAGGGCCTCCACTGTCGGCGGGCCCTGGCTCGATGAGTGGCGCCGGGTGGCCCACAGCAGTCTGCCGCCCATCCACACCAGGTACGCGGCCCCGGCCCAACGAAGAGCCTCGTAGGCGAGGTGAGACGCGGTCAGCAGTGCAGTCACACCGAGCGAGGTGAGCACGCCCCAGACCAGCGTGCCGCTCTGGATGCCGAGGACCACACCCCAGGCACGACGGCGGTGCCCGAGCGCCGCGGTGCGCAGGATGAGGGCGGTATCCAGCCCGGGAGTAAGCGTGAGAAGTCCCACCATCAGGGCGAAAGTACCTATTGCGTCTGGGGTGATCATGAGCGATCACCCTAGGTCGGGAGCCGTGAGGCGTCCACATTCCTGCCCGGCATCGGGCAGGAATTGCGGTATTCGACTCTGAGCTTGCGCATCGCACCTCACGATGAGGTCTCCGGGGTGCGCCACAAGTGATGGGGTGAGTCGGCCGGACTCAGCGGGCTTTTCCCAGGGGCGGCGGAGGTCAGTGGCCAGTGTCCAGGCGAGGCGGAGTTGGGTGCGAGCCGACCAACCCCATCACCGATGCCACCGATCAACTCCCCATTGCCGGGGACGAACTGACGCACGATCCCTCCCGCATCGGCACCGGAACCATGCCTGACCAGCGGAAACCTGCCGATCGCATCCGTAAGGCAACGGCTTCGGCATGCGTCGCGTAGATGCCGGAGAATCACGTGCTGACATGCCAAGTTGAGGTGCGGTCACATGCTCGCGCTCCACTGCCGTCGGCTGAAGGAGTACCAGGGCAGCGATTGCCTGTTTCTGGGCATATCGCTGACGGCATCCAAGGTGTGACTTTGCCGACCCTTTGTGCGCCCTTGGCCCTCATCTGATGGGCCGTTGCGTCGGTAGTGCTGAGGGGGGATCACTATGGCTATTGAGCTGCCTGATGAGGTGGTGTCGTTCCTTCAGTTCATCGGGGTGAACTGGCCGAGCGTCAATGAGGACAAGGTCCGTGAATTCGCATCCCATGTAAGGGATTTCGCGCAGAAGCTGGACGACACCCACAAGGACTCCACCTCGACGATCCACCAGTTGGCCGAGGTGTATCAGGGGGCGTCGTACGAGGCGTTGCTGGCGAAGTGGGGTCAGCTGTCCAACGGGCACATGACGGAGCTGGTCAATGCCTGTCACACGGTGGCCACCGCGTTGGATGTTGCGGCGGACACGATTGTGGCGATGAAGGTGGAGGCGATCGGTGAACTGATCGTCTTGGCCATCACGTTCGTGGCCGATCAGGCCGCTGCCGTGGCCACGTTGGGGATCGCGGAGGCGGCCGAGGCGCTGGTCATCGCGGCCGGCAAGAAGCTCATCAAGTTCCTTGAGGATCAGTTGGAGCAGTACATCATCGGGCAGGTCATCGAGGCGGCGATCAATCCGTTGGTGGAGGTGGTCGGTAAGGCGGTGAGCGGCATGGTCTTCCAGGCCGCCGAGTCCGCACTCGGCGTCTCCGCCGGTGGCGGGGGAGGGGGCGGCGCGGGGGAGAGCTTCTCCATCCATCCGGAGGAGTTGCACAAGCGCGCCGAAACGCTGCGTGGGCATGCGCAGACCGTGGCGTCGCACGCCGCTGAATTCGAGTCGAAGGCTGCGGGGGTGAGCTTCGAGTGAGCAACCGGATCGTCAAGGCGCTGGAGCACGGCGCGGAGAAGCTGGGCAAGACCATTGCCAAGGACGCGAGCAAGGCCGTCCAGGACCTGTACCACGGTGCAGGTGACCGGCTGAAGAAGGTCGCCACCAACCACGCCGAGAACGACGCCAAACACGCCGCGGAACTCGACAAGCTCCTCAAGGGCGGCAAGCACGACCCGAAGGCTCCGCATACGTCCCTCAACTCCGCGGGCAAGGGGGCCGGTCGGCCGGGCAAGAGGGATCCGTCCCTCGCTGGCCCGAGCAGGAGTGGCCAGCCTTCGCACGGCAACATCGGCTGCCACACTGCCGGCGACCCGGTCGATGTGGTCTCCGGCCAGATGATCACCAATGCCCGTGACCTGGAACTCCCCGGCCTCCTGCCTCTGGTCCTGCGCCGCGCATACGCGTCCGGATACACCGGAGGACGCCTTCACGGTCCGGGCTGGTCGTCCACCATCGACCAGCGCATCGAGATCGACACCAAAGGCATTCACTACGCCGGCGACGACGCACAGATCCTGCACTACCCCCTACCCGCCCACGAGGGAGAGCAGGTCCACCCCGAGACCGGCGCACGCTGGCCGCTGACCTGGGATCAGCACACAGACACCGTTCGCATCGAGGACCCCGACCGCGGGTGGACCCGCCACTTCGCCGTATCGGGAACAGCCGCCGGCCCGGAGCGCAACACCCGCGCGATATCCGAGATCACCGACCGCAACGGCCACCGCATCACCTTCGTCCGCGACGAGACAGGGATGCCGACGGAGGTGCGCCACAGCGGCGGCTACCGGATCGCTGTCGACACGATTCCCACCTCGGCGGGCCTGCGCATCGAGGGCCTGCGGCTCCTGGACGGCGCACGCACCGGCCCTGGCATCGCGATCGTCGGCTACGAGTACTACCCGGACGGCCGCCTGGCCGGGATCGTCAACTCCTCCGGCCTGCCCTACGAGTACGAGTACGACGACGCCGACCACATCACGGCCTGGATCGACCGCACCGGCCAGACCTACACCTACGTCTACGACGAAAGCGGCCGGGTCATCCGTGGCATCGGAGAAGACGGCGAACTCTCCACTCAGTTCCACTACGACACCGTCCGGCGAATAACCACTGTCACCGACAGCCTTGGCCACCCCACCGAATACCACTACGACGACCAGCACCGCGTCATCACCACCGTCGACCCGCTCGGGCAGGCCACTCACACCGGATACGACAGCCTCGGCCGCGTCATCTCCCGCACCGACGAGATCAACCGGACCACCGGCTTCGACCTCAACCACCACGGGGACCCGGTCCGCATCACCGACCCGGCCGGCGGCACCGTCGAACTCGACTACACCGAACTACGCCAGATCGCAGCCATCAGACAGAGCGGCGAGCAGATCGCAGCGTTCACCTACGACCACAACGGCAACCTCCTGACCACCACCGATGCGACCGGCGCCCGCACACACCGCCAGTACGACACCCAGGGCCGCCTGACCACGGTCACCGACCCCCTCGGCCACAGCCGACACCTCCAGACCAACCCGGCCGGCCTGATCACCGCCGTCACCGACGCCCTGGGCAACACCGCCCGCGTCACCTACGACGCCTTCGGCCGCACCATCGCTTTCACCGACCCGCTTGGAGCCACCACCTGCCTCACCCGGCGCACCGAAGGCGAGATCACCGAACGCCGCCACCCCGACGGCACCATCGAGACCTGGACCTACGACCCCGAAGGCAACGTCACCGAGCAGTGCGACCAAGTCGGCGCACTCACCCGCTTCACCATCGGCCCCTTCGGCCGACTGACCGGACGCACCCTTCCCGACGGCGAAGAACAGCGGTTCACCTACGACACCGAACAACGGCTCCTCTCGGTCAGCACCAACGGCGCCACCTGGAACTACCGCTACGACGCAGCCGGACACCTCGTCGGCGAATCAGACTTCAACGGCCACAGCCTCACCTACCGCCTCGACGGCGCCGACCAACTCCTGGAAACCACCGACACAGCCGGAAACACCACCACTTTCACCTACGACGTCCTCGGACAGCTCATCGAGCGCCGCAACTCCGACGGCTCGACAACCACCCTCACCTATGACACGCACGGCCTGCTCAAGCAGATCGCAAGCCGCGGCATCGCCCTGCACTACGACTACGACAAACGCGGCCGCGTCCTGGCCGAGACCGTCAACGGCCGCTCCACCACCTACACCTACGACCAGCTCGGCCGCCGCACCAGCCGCACCACCCCCACCGGCATCACCTCGAACTGGTCCTACGACGCCAACAACCAACCCACCAACCTCACCGGCACGCTCGGCTCCCTGGCCTTCGCCTACGACCTGGCCGGACAGGAAACCACCCGTTTCCTCGGCAGCGGCGCGGCCCTCACCCAGACCTGGGACGCCTGTCACCGCCTGAGCGCCCAATCCCTTTGGGCCCTCGACCGCAGCACGCAGTCCGCCAGCCAGGCATACACCAGCATCCAGGAACGGACCTACGCCTACCGCCCCGACGGCCTGCCCAGCGCCGTCACCGACCGCCGCCGCGGACGCCGCCGATTCGACCTCACACCCGCCGGCCGCATCACCCGCGTCACGGCAGACAACTGGACCGAAACCTACGCCTACGATGCCCTGGGCAACATCACACAGGCCCGGGACACCCACGAACCCCACGCCGCAACCGCCGGCGAGCGCGCCTACACCGGATCGCTCCTGCGCACCGCGGGACGCACCTCCTACGACTACGACGACCAAGGCCGCCTGGTGCGCATGCTGGTGCGCACCCTCTCCGGGAAACGTAGTGAGTGGCGCTACCGGTGGGGCCCAGAGGACCGGCTGGTCAGGGTCGACACCCCCAGCCGCGGATCGTGGGTGTACGACTACGACCCGCTGGGCCGTCGCATCGCCAAGCGCCGCCTCGGACAGCGCGACGGCCAGACCATCGCCGTCGAGACCGTCGTCTTCACCTGGGAAGGCGCGAAGCTGATCGAACAGTTCAGCACGGACGACGACGGAAGCCGCCGCACGGTCACCTGGGACTGGGAACCCGGCTCGTGGAGGCCCCTTTCGCAAACCGAACGCACATGGGCCACGGACGCGGACAACGGCCAGAGCAAGGTCGACGAGCGCTTCTTCGCCATCGTTACCGACCTCGCCGACACCCCCAGCGAACTGGTGACCACGGACGGGCGCGTCGTCTGGACCGCTGACGAAGACCTATGGGGAGCCGGGCGCGGTGCCCAGCGGGCCTGCCCCCTCGGAAGGCCGGGCCAGTACCACGATGACGAGACGGGCCTGCAGTACAACCTCTACCGCTACTACGACCCGGCCACTGGCCGCTACCTGAGCACCGACCCCCTCGGCGTGCAAGCCGGCCCCAACCCGCACGCCTACGTCCCCAACCCCCTCTACTGGATCGACCCCCTCGGCCTGGCAAAGCAGCCCTCGGGCATGGGCGGTTGGTACGGCAAACTCCAGCCCGCCAACTGGACCGACGGAAGCGACAACACCCGCTACGAAATCAACCACCTGCCAGCCAAGGACTGCTACCTCAACCTCGGTCTTCCCACCGACCTCAAGGAGTCCACCGGGCCCGCCATCCGCATGGAGTACGACGACCACCGCGACTTCATCAGCACCGGATCCGGCAAGATCAACGACAAGTGGCGAAGAGACCAGGAAGCCCTCATCAGACAGGGCAAGTTCGATGAGGCAATGAAGAAGGACATCGACGAGATCCGAAGGAAGCACGGCACCAAGTACGACGCCGCCATCAAAGAGATGGTCGACTCCCTGCCACACAACCGTAAGTTCCAGAAGTACCTGGCAGACAACGGCTGGAAGATCAGAACCTGCCTCCTACAATGACCGCCATGGAAATCGAACTGGACCCGCCGAACGGCATCACAGGCTTCCCTCTGGGCATGCCGGCCGAAGCCGTCAAAGCCGCAGCCGCGGAACTGGGCGAGATCAAAGTCCGGGACGAGGACGCCCCGGACTTCTTCCACCCCATGCGGATCCTCACTCTGCACCCTCAGTTCGAGATCAACTTCGTCATGGAAGGCGCCAAAACCCTCGAATACGCCGAACTGTGGATCCCCCGTCCCGGCCCCGAGGAGATCACGGTCCGCTTCCGCGGCATCGACGTCTTCCGCACACCGGCCCTCCAACTGATCCGGCAGATCGAAGACATGGGCTACACCGTCCTGCACGACGAGCCCAGCTACTGGGTCGTGCCCCGTCTCTCACTCGGCTTCACCCGCACAGCCGGACACGAGGTACCGCTCGATACCGACGGCGAACCGCTGTACTTCCAGGCCGTCCTCACCGGACCGACCGACTACTACGACTACAAGCTCGACAGAACAGACGGCAGGACGATGTGAGGTCCTTCTCCCTGGCGAACGGGAGCACAGGTGCGGCGGTGGGTACGCGCCGCCTGGAGAGCGGCATGGGATTCACGCGGCTGAGCCCGGAGACCGGCGCAGCCGAGTTCTTTCTGCCCGCCAGGAAGCTGTACGAGAAGTTCGGGCTCGTCCGGTGCGAGCCGTTCGCGGACCACCAACCCGACTCGAACAGTACGTTCATGACGAAGCCCCTCTAAAGGATCTTGATCCACAGGTCTCGACTATTTCTTTGGGGAAAACGGGGCTCTGTCGAAGACCTTGTGATCGGGCCCGTGCTCGGCGGTCGGTCCGGCACGTTGTCGTCGGTGTGGTTCGCGAAGTGGCTCTGTTCACGAGTTCCGGCTCTGGTCCACTTCGTGTGGTCGCGTACACAGGGTGACTGTTGGTCTTCGCCTAATGGTGGTTCTAGTGGTCGCAGGCGGTCAGTGCGCGCATGGCTGGCTGGTCGCGCATGAACCTGGCTCCCCTCATCAGGCCCTTGGAATCGATCATCTAGGCTGGCGCGGTGACTGATGAGCAGGAGCGGGTGCAGCCGTCGGGAGTGTGGGCCACGGCGGTGGGTGTGGCCAGGGTGCGGGCGCTGGAGACCGAGCGGGAGAACGCGCTGTTCCGCGACCCACTGGCACGGGCCTTCGCCACCGCCGGCGGCCTGTGGCCCTCCTCGCCGCCGCTGCCCGATGACGAGGCCGCGCGACGCCGCCGACTGGCCGTGTCGTACTCCATCGTCATCAGGACGAAGTTCCTCGACGACCTGTTGCAGCAGGCCTCCGCGTCCGGGGTCCGGCAGGTCGTGCTGCTCGGCGCCGGCATGGACAGCCGGGCCTTCCGGATCGACTGGCCCGAGGGCACCCGGCTGTTCGAGGTCGACACCGCCGCGCCACTGGACTTCAAGGCTTCGGTGCTGCGCCAGGAGCGGGCCGTCGCACGCTGCGAGCGGATCACCGTCGCGGTGGATCTGCGTGAGGACTGGCCAGGCGCGCTGGCCGCCGCAGGGCACGACCCGGCGGTGCCGACCGTGTGGATCGCCGAAGGACTGCTGATCTATCTGCCCCAGGACGCGGTGGAGCTGCTGCTGGCCCGGATCAGCGCGCAGTCGGCGGCAGGCAGTCGGATGGGGCTGACGTTGGGCTCGCGCGGCGTGATCGAGCGCTTCGGCGCGGACGCCGCGCCGGGATCGGCGGCGTCCATGTGGGTCTCGGAGATGCCCGACGACCCGGTGGGCTGGCTGGCCGGGCACGGCTGGGAGGCCGACAGTCACACCCTGCGCGAGCGCGCTGCCGCCTACGGCCGCCCGATCAGCACTCCGCCGCAGCACGAGGAGCGGCCCGGCGCACTGATCTCGGCGGTCCGCCGGTAGAGCACCTCCCGGTTCCCTGGATGATCGATTCCAAGGGGGCCTGATGAGTGCAGCCAGGTTCATGCGCGGCCAGCCGGCCATGCGCGCACTGACCGCCTACGACCACTGAAGCTCGCCCGAAAATCGCCTGGCTGGACGGTGGTGTGGTCGACAGTCCTTCGCCGTGGACGAAGTGCTGCCGCAATTGAACGAGCTGCTGCTTTCCTCGGTCGAGGGCGTGTCGGCGGAATCGGTCGAGGTGATCGACACGGTCATCCGGGTCGAGGCCCGTACGACCGCAGGGCGGGCGGCCTGTCCGGGGTGCGGGCGCTGGTCGGAAGCTGTGTTCCGGGACCGGTCCGCGGTCGATGGACGGCACCCTCATGCCAACGCCAACGGCGCCCGTGTGATCTGTGTTGCTGGACGAAAGCAGTACAGCCATTGTGCCGATCTGGAAGTCCAGGCACAGCGGCGCCCGTGTGTCCGGCGAGCATGCTCCTCAATCTGCAGCGTGGACTGTCCCACTTCCAGGTCGGTTCCCCCGCACGAGCTCGACGGCCGATTTCCGCCGGCACGTCGCCTCCGGTACCCGGCACGCTTGGATCATGTCTTACCGCTTCGCCGGCGTCATCGACCGCTATCTACTCTCCAGTTCCGAGTTCGGCCGCAGGTTGTGCGCGGTCCGGCCCGAACAGTGGACGGCAGCCACCCCCTGCACCGAGTGGGAGGTCCGGCACCTCGTCAACCACATGACCCGGGGCAACCTCACTTCCTCCGGCTCCGGGACGAGGACGCCCTGGGCGGCGATCCGGTGGGCGCGTACACCCGCTCGGTGCGGAGATGTGCCGCGGCGTTCCGAAGGCCGGGCGCCCTCCAACAGGTCCTGGACTACCCCCTCGGCCCGGTGACTGGTGAACAGGCCCTCGCCATCCGGACCACGGACGCGACCATTCACACCTGGGACCTGGCCCGGGCAATCAACGCTCCCGAGGAACTCGATCCGGGGCTCGTCGCTTGGATCGAGGATCATCTCGTCGAAATCTACGCCGGCTTGGCGGAGTCGCCCGTCTCCGCCGACACCACCCACCGCTTCTTCGCAGCCCCAGGAACTCCCCTCCTGACCGGGGAAGCCCAGCAGGCCCGGTTGCTGCGGTTGATGGGCCGCTGAGCGAGAGGGAAGGCGAGCTCGGCTCTTCGACATCTGCGGCATGACCAGCACCTTTCACCAGGAGCATCTCGACGCTGCCCCGGCAAGAGACCTGGTGCCTCCCAAACTCAACTGCTCGATAAAGCCAGGGCAGGTCAGGGCAGGCAGCAGCGGGGGAGGGCGCCTCTGCCGCCGGAGGATCCGCGGGCCATTCTGGCTCCGGTCGACCTGGTGTGGGCGCGGCTGGAGCGTCCGGTGGCTCGTCGTCTGGTGGAGGCTGCGGCGCGCCGTGAACTGGCCTGGGTGGCGGGACACGTGGGACGTGCCGATGGGGCGGCGGTCCTTGCTGACCGGCTCGCCCGGCGCCTGGGTGAGCAGATGCGGCTGGGCGCCCCGATCGCGGACCCGGTGGGTTGGCTGATGGGTCGGGCGCTGCCGCGTCGGCAGGACTGTGCTGAGCCGCGGTGCGACGACGGCGTGCTGCTGGGCTCGGGCCGGGACGGCCCGCGGTGCGAGGACCGGCAGCTCGACCGTCGTGCGCAGCGCTGCGCGGTCGCGGCCTCCGTCGACGCTGCGATGCCCGGGGCCCCCGAGGCTGAGCGGCGGGCGGCTACCGAGCGGCAGTTGCACCGGGACGTGATGGCCAGGGCGTGGGCCCGCGAGCGGGAGTGGGCACAGGTCCGAGCCTGGCAGGCGGTCGTCGCAGCCCGCGCCGAAGCCGCGGCCGCGGCCGCGCGGCCCGAGGAGAACGTCTCGGTCGTTGCGCCGGCACCGGTCGTCTTGCCCGCGCCCCGCTCGGCCGCCGTCGCTCCCGAGCCGGAGCAGGAGTCGGAGTTCGAGGGCATCGACGACGACCAGGAGCTGGTCCTCGAAGATCTGACCCGCGAACAGCTCCTGGACTGGCGCAACCGCGCCGCCGCCGACCACCAGATCGTCCACGACCACATTGCCCGATACGGCGAACACTCAGCACAGCGCCTGTTCACCAGGGTCCTCGTCGCGACCGTGCAACGCCTGTCGGGCCTGGAGCACCTGGAGCTCGGCTACACCCCGTGGGGGCGGGCATGAACGACGGCGAGGTGTCCGGCGTCGACGCGCCCCGGGGCGCGATGCCCTCCGCGGTGGAGGTGGTGCGGCCAGGAAGTCACCGAGCCAGTGTGCCGACCCGCCGTCCCAGAGGACGGCCGTTTCCGGGAAGAGGCACCACCGGATGATCACCGTTCCGGACATGCCGCCATAGCGGTATGTTCCTCTGGTGCTGGTGTGGCCCGGCGACCGGGAGTGTCAGGGCAGTCGCGCGGTGCCCGACGACTGGCAGGAGAGGCTGAAATGACGTCACACACGGGGTTCGCCGGGCGGACGTATGTCGTCACCGGTTCCGCATCCGGTATCGGCGCCGCGACTGCGGCGCTGCTGCGAGAGCGTGACGCCAAGGTCATAGGGTGCGACCTCGATGGTGCCGAGGTCCAGGCCGATCTGTCCACACCCGATGGCCGGCAGTCGCTGGTGGACCAGGTGACCGAGTACGGGCCGATCGACGCGGTACTCGCCATCGCGGGAGGCGGCAAGACCGGTTTGCTTGAAACAAACTATTTCGGTGCCGTGGCGACGCTGGAGGGTCTTCGGCCGCTGCTGGCACAGAGCCCGGCGCCCCGAGCCGTGGCCGTATCGTCGACCTCATCGCTGGCACCGGCCAACGAGCGTGTAGTGCAAGCCTGTCTCGACGGTGACGAGGCCGCCGCCGTTGCCTGTCTCGAAGCCGACCCCTCGCTCGGTGGCCCTACTGGCGGCTACGGAATCGCGAAGCGGGCGTTGAATCGCTGGGTGCGCAGGGCCGCCCCGACCTCCGAGTGGGCCGGCGCCGGCATTGCCCTCAACGTCGTTGCCTCGGGTGTCGTCGACACACCCGCGGCAGCCTGGATCTTTGCCGACGAAGCCGTACGCACCGCTGTCGAGACCGCTGCACCACAACCGTTCGGCGGTTTCCCGGGACGACCGGAATGGGTCGCTGAGCTCATCTGCTGGCTGACCAGCGCGGACAACCGCTTCGTCACCGGTCAGGTCATCTTCGCCGACGGAGGCTCGGAAGCCGCAGCGGTCGGTGACCACCACTGGCGATGATGAGGAGGGTGACAGGTCGCCCCGGCAGATCCGCACGCTGGCCCTATCGCCAGGACGGCTCGACCAACCACCCATTCGGCACCGCCGAGTTCACGTCTCACCACACGAGTGCTCCACCCACTCAGAAGCAGCGTTGATCTCAACTCCGGACAGGCCCTTAGGGGCTGTCTGTGGTTGTGATCAATCGGCTTGCAGGAGACTGCCGATCCAGATGGTCGCTGCGCGGAGATGGAGTCCGGCGAGGTAGCT
>NZ_JBHVQS010000082.1:11406-32503 GCF_042886435.1 Streptomyces sp. NPDC058000 | reverse complement strand
CTTTACGTCCGAACACCCACCCCCGACCCCCCGAACCCTCCCGCGCGTGAAGGGTGCCCACCCCGGTGGGGGGACAGGTACAAACACAGCGGCCCGGCCCTCGCCCCGGCCTCCACGCGATTTCGTCGGCGGCGTGGACGTGATGCGCAAGCAGCTTGAGCATCTCGCGGTCGTGGGCCAACGCCGGAACGTCAGCGTGCGGGTGCTCCCGTTCAGCGCAGGAGCCCAGCTGGGTATGGGCTGCGGGTTCAGCATCCTCTCGTTCGCAGACCCCGGCGCGATGGACGTGGTCTACGTGCAGGTACCTCGTCAACCGCTGTGGCGGGAAGGCGGCGAGGGAGCCGCCGAGCATGATGAACTGTTCGAAGGAATCGCACAGCACGCCCTCAGCGAGAGCGATTCAAGAACGTTCATCGACAGTCTCAGCGAAGGGCTATGAACCATGCCCGGGTTCAGCTACCAGAAGTCCAGCTACAGCGACCACGAGGACGAGTGCGTCGAGGTGGCCACGAACATCGCTCACACGATCGCCATACGCGACTCCAAAGACCCCCTCGGCCCCATACTCCACCTCGGCCCGGCGTCCTGGGCGGCCTTCAGTGGCGCCGTCGTGGCTGGATGGTTCGAACGTGGCTGACCGGTTCGTGAAGATGCAATGCGCGCGACACGCCGGTACGGCAAAGTAACTGCCATGACGGTGATCGACAGACGACGGCTGCTCGCCGCCGGAGGCGGCATCGCGCTCGCGGGAGCGCTGGCGGCGTGCGGTTCCAACACCGGCCGGGGCGGCGGCGGTTCGGGCCCGGCGCTGGCGCAGTGGTACCACCAGTACGGCGAACCGGGCACCCAGCAGGCGGTGAAACGGTACGCCGCCGCGTACAAGAAGGCGGACGTCAGCGTCCAGTGGCGGCCCGGCGACTACGACCGGCAGACCGCGGCGGCACTGCTCACCGACTCCGGACCCGACGTCTTCGAGGTCAACGGGCCGCTGCTGGAGCAGATCCAGGGCGGCCAGGTGGCCGACCTGACCGACCTGGTCGCGCCCGTCAAGGACGACTTCAACCAGGCGGTGCTCGCGCCGAAGATCTGGCAGGACAAGATCTGGGGCATCCCCCAGGCCACCGACATGCAGCTGCTGTACTACCGCAAGAGCCTGCTCAAAGACGCCGGGGTGCAGCCGCCGCAGAGCGTCGACGAACTGGTCGACGCCGCGAAGAAACTCACCACCGGCAAGGTGAAGGGGGTGTTCCTCGGCAACGACGGCGGGGCCGGGGTGCTCGGCGGGACGCCGCTGTTCGCCGCCGGGCTGAGCCTGATCACCGAGGACGGCCGGGCCGGGTTCGACGATCCGGCCGCGGCCCGGGTGCTGGCGAAGGTGCGGCAGTTGTACGCCGACGGGTCGCTGCTGCTGGGCGCGCCCACGGACTGGTCCGACCCGGCGGCCTTCATTCAGGGGCTGACCGCCATGCAGTGGTCGGGCCTGTGGGCGCTGCCGCAGATCAAGAAGGCGCTGGGGGACGATTTCGGGGTACTGCCGTTTCCGAAGGACGGCGCGGGTGGAAAACCGACCGTGCCGGTGGGGGCGTATGCGTCCGCGGTGAGTACCCGCAGCAAGCACCGGGCGGCGGCGAAGGAATTCGCCAAATGGTTGTGGATCGACCGGACGGATTTCCAGCAGGATTTCGCGCTGTCGTACGGATTCCATATTCCGGCGCGCATTTCGCTGGCGAAGAAGGCCGGGCAGCTCCAGCAGGGGGCCGCGGCGGACGCGGTGCGGTTCGCCAGCGAGCACGGTTATGCCGAACCGCTGCTGTGGAACAGCGCGGACCGCAACGCCTATCAGGACGCGCTGAGCCGGATCATCAAGAGCGGGGCGAACCCGGAGACCGAGCTGAGGTCCGTCCTGCGGACGGTCAACGCCGAGTTGCAGCGGACGAAGAAGAAGTGAGCGCGCGCACGGCCCGGCTGCTCGGCCCGCAGCGGCGCACTCTGTGGTTCTGGGTGTTCGTCGGGCCGTTCGCGATCGGGCTGGCCCTGTTCACCTACGTTCCGCTGCTGTGGAGCGTCTACCTCAGTTTCTTCAACGCCCACAACACGGTGAATCCGACGGAATTCGTCGGGCTGGGCAATTACACCGCGATGCTCCGGGACGACGCTTTCCTCGGAAGTCTGGGCACCTTCCTGCTCTTCACCGCGTTCATCGTGCCGGCCACGTTCGCACTGTCGCTGTCGTTGGCGCTGATGGTGAACCGGCTGCGTTTCGCGCAGGCGTTCTTCCGGTCGGTGTTCTTCCTGCCGACCGCGTGCTCCTACGTCGTGGCGTCGCTGATCTGGAAGTTGTCGCTTTTCAACGGGGTGCGGTTCGGGTTGGCGAACACCGTGCTCGGCTGGTTCGGGCTGGACCAGACGGCGTGGCTGTCGACGACCAGTCCGCCGTGGTACTGGCTGGTCATCGTGACGGTGCGGCTGTGGCTCCAGGCCGGCTTCTACATGATCCTCTTCCTCGCCGGACTCCAGCGGATCTCCCCGCAGTTGTACGAGGCGGCGGCGATGGACGGGGCCCGGCCGGGCTGGCAGGTCTTCCGGTACATCACCTTCCCGCAGCTGCGGGCCACCTCGGTGGCGGTGGTGCTGCTCCTGGTGATCAACGCCTTCCAGGCGTTCGACGAGTTCTACAACCTGCTGAGCGACGCCCGCGGCTATCCGCCGTACGCCCGGCCCCCGTTGGTGTACCTCTACTACACCGCGCTCGGGCGGGACCAGAACCTGGGGTTGGGCAGTGCGGGTGCGGTGATCCTGGCACTGATCATCGCGGTGGCGACGGTGGTCCAGGCCCGCTGGTTCGGGCTCGGCCGCAAGGAGGACTGAGCGGAATGCACGATGCCCTGACCCGGGCCGGCCGGGCGCTGCGGGTGGTGCTGCTGGTCGCGCTGGCGCTGCTCTTCCTCGTCCCGTTCTACCTGCTGGTCCGCAACGGGCTGGCGAGCGAGGCCGACATCACCGCGCCCACCTGGGCGTTCTTCCCGCGCGAGCTGCACTGGTCGAACCTGACCGAGGTCTTCACCGACCCGGACCTGCCGCTCGCCCGGTCCCTGCTCAACTCGGCGGTGATCGCGGTATCGACGACCGTGGGCACGGTGGTGCTGGCCTCGATGGCCGGCTATGGCCTGGCGCGCATCCCCTACCGTCACGCGTCGGTGGTCTTCTACGCGATCCTGGGCACGCTGATGGTCCCGGCGGCCGTGACCTTCGTGCCGAGCTTCGTCCTGGTGTCGACGCTCGGCTGGATCTCGACGCTGCGCGGCCTGGTGATCCCGACGCTCTTCAGCGCCTTCGCGTGTTTCGTCTTCCGGCAGTACTTCCTTGGATTTCCCAAGGAGTTGGAGGACGCGGCGCGGGTGGACGGTCTGGGGTACTGGCGGACGTACTGGCGGATCGTGGTGCCCAACGCGCGGCCGGTGTTCGCGGCGGTCGGCACCATCGTCTTCATCGGGGCGTGGAACTCCTTCCTGTGGCCGCTGGTGATCGGCCAGGACCAGTCGGCCTGGACGGTGCAGGTCGCGCTGTCCACGTTCACCACCGCACAGAACCTCAACCTGCACAAACTGTTCGTCGCGGCGGGTGTGTCGATCGTCCCGCTGGTGGTGGTCTTCCTCCTGCTCCAGCGGTACATCGTGGCGGGCGTGGAGCGCACCGGCATCGACGACTGAGAGCGGCGGCCGAGCGCGGGCGCGGTCCGCGCACCATGGGCAGCGGACCACGGATGCGGTACGGTGCGTGCCATGTGCACGTACCTGGGTCCCCGTGAGGCGGCGCCGCGCGACCGCGGCCCTCACGGTGCGTGCGCGCCCCGCGGTCTGAGCTTCCTGCGCCGCCGCGGCCGGGTGGGCTCTCCCCCGGTCGGCTGTCCCGGCGTGTCCTGAGGACCCGCGCCCCGGGCCGCCCGCCGGCTCGCCCGCACCCCCGCCCCACCCCCGGCACCCGCCGCTCCGCTCCCCCGCGTCCGCCGCCCGGACGCAGCCGCACGCCTCCCCAACTCCCCTTCATGGAGGACCAGTTGATGATTTCCGCCGACGCGTCCACCCCCGCCCCCGCAGCGCCCCTGCGCCCCCACCGCATCCCCGCCGACGGCCTCTACGAAGGCCGCCGGATCCTGCGCCGCACCCCGGACGACTGGCCGGACCGGCCGTACGAGCGGTTCGAGGTCGTCCCGCAGTCCGCCACCATCGGGGCGGAGATCCGGGGGCTGGATCTGTCGCGTCCACTGTCCGCGGCGCTACGGGCGGAGCTGAACCGGGCCCTGCTGGAGTGGAAGGTGCTGTTCTTCCGTGGGCAGCACCTGGCGCCCGTCGCACAACGCCAATTCGCCGCCAATTGGGGGGAGTTGGAGACCAATCCACTGCTCGCCCGGGGCGACTCGAAGGAGGTGGTCCGGTTTGACAAGACGGCCGCCGGCGCGCAGACGTTCGAGAACGTATGGCACACGGACGTAACCTTCCGCGAGCGGCCCGCGATGGGCGCGGTGTTGCAGCTGCGCGAGGTGCCGGCGTCGGGCGGGGACACGCTGTGGGCCGATATGGCCGCGGCGTATGACAATTTGCCACTGAAAATCCGGGAGCGGATCGATGGGGCGCGGGCGGTGCACGACTATCTCCCGGGCTTCTCCCGATTCTTCCCCGCAGCCCAACTCGCGCCGTTTCAAGGGGAGTTCCCGCCAGTGGAGCATCCGGTGGTGCGCCGGCACCCGGAGACCGGGCGGCGGATGCTGTTCGTCAACGCCTCGTTCACCACCCGGATCGTGGGGCTGCCGGAGGCGGAGAGCGACCGGCTGCTGCGCCTGCTGTTCCAACAGGCGCACGTGCCGGAGTTCCAGGTGCGGTTCCACTGGCGGGCCGGGGACGTCGCGTTCTGGGACAACCGCGCCACCCAGCACTACGCGGTGTGCGACTACGGGACACGGCGGCGGGTCGCGGAACGGGTGGCGATCGCCGGGGACCGGCCGTACTAGGGCCGGTCCGGTGGATCAGGGGCGGAGGGGCCCTCACGGTCGCCCGGCCCGGGCGACCGGCGGCTCACCGTCAGAAGGCCGTCGACCCGTCGAGATGGGCGCCGCGCAACAGGGCGGCGCCCAGCGGCGTCAGGGTGTGCAGCACGGCGTTGCCCTGGCGCAGGGTGGACAGCAGGCCGGCGTCCCGCAGGACGGTGGCGTGCTGGCTGGCGGAGGCCAGCGAGACGTCGACGCGGCGGGCGAGTTCGCTGGTGGTGCAGCCCACGCCGATGCCGTGCAGGATCGCCGAGCGGGTCTGGCCGACCAGCCGACCCAGCGAGCGGTCGGCCGGGACCGGCGGGGCCGGGCGGGGCACCGGGTGCTCCACCGGGTAGACCAGGACCGGCGTCAGGTCCGGGTTGTGGAAGGTGACCGGGGTGCGGCGGCAGAAGTACGAGGGCAGCAGGAGCAGCCCGCGGCCGCCGAGGTGGAGGTCCCGGTCCACCGGATAGTCGGCCTCCAGGACGGGCGAGCGCCAGCGCATCATCGGCGGCAGCGACGCCAGCAGCCGGTCCGCGCCGCCGTCCAGCAGGGCCCGGCCGCGGGCCGCCCGGTCGGCCTCTATCCGGCACCGGACGCGGTGCCAGTAGGGGGCGACGGCCGCGTCGTGGTAGCGCTGGAGTATCCCGGCGAGCCGGCCCAGCGAGCGGGTCTCGCCGTCCGCCATGGCACGTATCCAGCTGGGGAGCGGGCGGCCCGCGGGGGGCGCCAGCCGGGAGAGTTCGGCGTGCAGCCGGCCGGCCGGGGTCTCGCGCAGCGCGGCGAGCGCCTCGTCCATGCCGAGCAGGCCCTCGGCGGGCGTCAGGAAATCGGGGAAATAGCCGCGCGTGGGCACCAGCGGCGCCAGCAGACGCGTTTCGCCATTCAACCTTCCGCGGGTTTCCGATCGCCAACCACCGAACGTGGAATCGTCACGCCGGTCACGAAGTCGGTGAAAGCTTAAGACCGTCTCCCACAGCGCATCCGGGCGTGCGGCAATCCGCACGCGGGCCAGATCGAGTCCACTGAAATGGACGCGTAACACCGAACCCCCACTCTTTGGTTATCTCCCTCGGCCCCCGGCACGCCTGAGTATGCACGCAACCACACGCGGTCACCATGCCCTTTTGGCCAGAGTTGAAAAGGGTCGCGCGGGGCGCGCCCGGACGGAATGCTGGAGGCAATTCAACGACGGTGTGCACGGCCCGGATTGCTCGATCCCGTGGGGGGTGATGGGCAAACAACCGGCCGGGCACAGCCCCGTTGAAGGCCGCCTCCCACGCCGACTGGGAGGGCGGCAGCTCCCGAGGGGGGAGTCCGGAGAAAAGCAAGGGCGGCACCCGTGCGCACGGGTGCCGCCCTTGCCGTACCGGGGCGGACGGGGGCTATCCCGCGGGCCGCGGCACCGTCCGGTCGCCCGCGTCGGCATCCCCGAGATCGGCCGACAACCGACTGTCCCGCGGCCCGTTGAACAGTTCCGCCACGGATGGTTCCCGTTCGGACGATTCACGTTCGGGCAATTGAGGATTGGACAATTCGGGTTCGGATGATTCGAGTGCGAATGATTCGGGTGCGGACAATACCGGCGCGCAGGATTCCGGCGCGGACAATTCCCCTGTCGACGACTCCGGTACGGACAGCTCCGGTACGCACGGCTCCGCTACGGACGGCTCCGGTACGCACGGCTCCGCTACGGGCGGCTCCGCTACGGACCGGCCCGGCGTGGTCGCTTCCGCCGTGGACGGTGCCAGCATCCGGTGGATCACCAGCCACAGCAGTGCGCAGAGCACCGCGGCGACGCCGAGGACGAGCTGCCAGGCGGTGGTGAACCCCTGGGCGGCGAAGGCGGTGAAGCCGGGCCGGACGGCCGCCGGTACCGCCGAAGCCGGGCCGCTCAGATCACCGGCGTTGACGCTGTTGGCGAGGGCCGCGGCCCCCTCCCGATAGGCGGGGAAGCGCGCGAGTCCGTCCTCCAGCCGGAGCCGGGTCAGGCCGGTCAGGGCGGAGCCGGCGGCGGCGATGGCGACCGCCTCGCTGCCCAGCCGGAGGGTGTTGAGGAGCCCGGCTGCGGTGCCGGTGGCGTCCGGTGCCACCACGGTCAGCACCGCCCCGTCCACCAGCCCGAAGTTGAGTCCCAGGCCCACCCCGAGGACCAGCAGCGGCGCCGCCAGGGCGCCCGGCCCGGCGCCGGGGCGCAGGACCACGGCGAGCCAGGCCACGCCCGACGTCAGGCAGGCCAGGCTGAGCGAGAACACGGCGCGCTGCGACAGCCCCCGGGCGACCAGCCGCCCGGCCAGCGGCGGGGCGAACAGCACGGGCGCGGTCATCAGCAGCAGCACCCCGCCCGCGGCCCGGCTGGTCATCCCGTCCGCGACCGTCAGGTAGTTGGGCAGCAGCGGCAGCAGGATCACGAACGAGCAGGAGACCGCCACCGGGATCAGGCACAGCGCCAGGAAGCGGCGGTTGCGCAGCAGCCCCAGGTCGAGCATCGGGTGCCGGCTGCGGCGCTCCACCCGGACGAAGACCACCGCCAGCAGCACCGCGCCGGCCAGCAGCCCCAGCACCCGCGGGCTGCCCCAACCCCACTGCGGCCCCTCCACCATGCCCAGCATCAGCAGGAACAGGCCGGTGACGAAGGCCCCGGTACCGGGCAGGTCGAGACCGCTCGCGCCCGCCCGACGCGACTCCGGCATGACCGGCACGGCGCACAGCACCACCACCATCAGCACACCGTGCGCGGCGAAGAACCAGCGCCAGCCCACCGTGTCGGCCAGCGTGCCGGCGACCGTGGCGCCCAGCGCGAGGCCGCCGCCGGTGGCGATGCCGACCGCGGCGAAGACCCGGGTGCGGGCGGCGCCCTCGAAGGCGGTGGCCAGGATGGAGCTGCCGCTGGTCAGCAGGGCGGCCGCACCGATACCGGCCAGCGCCCGCTCCACGTCGAGCAGCAGCACCCCGGGCCCCGCGGCGCTCGCCAGCGACGCGAGCGTGAACACCACCGCCCCGGCCGCGAACAGGCGGCGCCGGCCCAGCAGATCGGCCAGGGAGCCGCAGACGAGCATGGCGCAGGCGAAGGTGAGGTTGTAGGCGTGCACCACCCACTGGAGGGTGTCCAGCGGTGCGCCGGTGTCCCGGCCGATGTGCGGCAGCGCCACCCCGGAGCCGGTCACCGAGGTCGGCAGGATCACCAGGGTCAGCAGCACCGCCGCCGCAGTGACCGCCGGACGCGGAGCCCGACCGGGCCGCCTCCCGACGGAGCCGGCACCCCGGCCGGCCCGCCGGTCCGGGTCGGTGGGTTCGGCGGCATCGGCGGGGACCACCCGTGCGCGGCCACCGCCGGTGATCAGGACGGTCTTGTTGGTGAATCGCTGCATACGGAGATCGTCCGCCGGGCCGCCGGCCGGCGGGAGTGCCGGACAAACCTGGGTCTGCCACCACCACTTTCGACGGCACGGCCCCCAGGGCGCCTCCACCGCCGACCGGTTACGGCCGCACGCCGACCTCGACGGTGACCGGCCGAACCGTCTCCATCAACCGGGCCAGCCGGTCCCCCGTGTCACTGCCCGGCGCGGGCGTGTAGAGCATCAGCCGGTGTCCGGGCAGATCCGGCAACGGCAACGTGGTGTACTCGAAGACCAACTCGCCCGCCGTGTCGTGCCGCAACGCCTTCAACCCCTGTGCCGCGCTGCCCACTTGGTGCTCCGCCCACAGTTCGGCGAAGGCCGGGCTGGCGGCACACATGTCGGCGGCGAGCCGACCGAACCACGGGTCGTCGGGGTAGCGGGCGGCGTCCGCCCGGAACTGTCCGACGAGGGCACGCGCCGCGTCCTGCCAGTGGCACGGCGACGCCGGCACCGGGCCCCTGGTGAAGAAGCTGACCAGACAGTTGTGGTCACCGGCGCCGTACCCGAACACCGCGCGGGCCGCGTCGTTGACCGCGACGAAGTTCCAGTGCCGGTCGATGAGGTACGCGGGGCGTGGCAACCAGCCGTCCACCACCCGCCGCAACGCGTCCGGCACGCCCCCCGGCCCGGCGTCCGGCCCGGCGTCCGCCGGCGGCGGGTTGAGCCCGGCGAGCAAGTACAGATGCGCACGCTCGGCCGGCTCCAGCCGCAACACCCGCGCAACGGCATCCAACACCTCACCCGAAACGTTGATCTCACGCCCCTGCTCCAGCCACGTGTACCAGGACACGCCGACCCCGGCGAGCACCGCGACCTCCTCCCGCCGCAGCCCACTGGTACGCCGCCCGCCGCCGGTCGGCATCCCCACCTCGGCGGGCGTGATCCGGGCCCGCCGGGACCGCAGGAACGCACGGATCTCGGCACGGCGCCGCTGCCGCGCCTCAGCAGGAAGTCGCGAAATGTCCACCCACCCATGCTAGGCGGGACCTCCCGCACTCCCACCCGCAAAGGGCCCGAGGGCGGCACCTCCGCACCGGTGCCGCCCTCGTCGGGTCGGCCTGCGCCCGGAAACGGCCGGCGCCCGGTCCGCAGCGGACGGACCGGACCGACTTCCGGACGAAGTCGTCCCGACGGACCGTCAGTTCTGCTTGTGCGGGGTGACGATGGGGAACTTCGGGTCGGGCAGGGTCAGCGTGCCGAAGACGGCATCCGTCGCCGCCTGGGCCTTGTCGCCCTCAAGGACGATCTTCTCGTCCCGCACCGCCTTGTTGAAGCGCTCCTTGAAACCGGGGGACTCCGCCAGCTCGTTGAGCGTCCGACGGCTCAGCCTGATGGTCGCTGCCGGCACCTCGACGAAGCGGTCCCCGCCCTCGACGTGGACCAGTACGCCGTTGCGGAGCGTCGTGGTGCACTTCTCGCCGGTCTCGGCGCCCTTCTCGTCGGTGAAGACCCAGTCGAGCGCGATCGGGGCAAGGTGCTGTTCGGCAGCCGTCGGCCCGTCCACGCTGCGGGCGAGCGCGGAGAAGTACTGGTCCAGAGTGGTGCTGCGGATCAGGTCGGCGGAGGACTGGCTGGTGATCAGCGGCTGCGGGCCGTCCACGACCTCCTGGGCGCCGGTGAGGTAGGCGTTGCGCCAGGTGCCGTTCTCGCTGCCGTAGCCGAGCTGGGTGAAGACCTTGGCCTGGAGCTCCTTGGCCCGGGTGACCTGCGGTTCGGCGAGCGGGCTGCCCTCTTCGGCGGCCGCCGCGAAGATGACGTGGTTGAGGAGTTCGGCAGCCCAGCGGAAGCCGTCCGTGGTGTCGCCGTCATAGGAGCGCTGGGCCGCGTCGACGACGGCCTCGGCACCGCCCATCGCCGCCACGTAGGCCGCGCCCGCCTGGACGGGCGGAAGTTCCCACAGGTGGGCCGGGTTGCCGTCGTACCACCCCATGTAGCGCTGGTAGACCGCCTTGAGGTTGTGGCTCATCGAGCCGTAGTAGCCCTGGTTGTACCAGTGGTCGCGCAGGCCGGGCGGGAGGGTCTGGAGCCGTTCGGCGATCTCGATGCCGGTATAGCCGGCGTTGATCATCCGCAGCGACTGGTCGTTGAGGTAGCCGTACATGTCGCGCTGCTTGTTGAGGAATTCGAGGATGGGCTCGTTGCTCACCTCGGCGCCCGGCTCCTCGTTCAGCACCTCGCTCCACATCGGCCAGTGGTGCGAGGCGAACAGGACGTCGGTGTCCTTGCCGAAGGTCTGGATCGCCTCGGTGAGGTACTTCGACCAGGCGTGCGCGTCCCGGACCTGCGCGCCGCGCAGACTGAGGATGTTGTGCATGGTGTGCGTGGCGTTCTCCGCGATGCACAGCGTCCTGGCATCCGGGAAGTAGATGTTCGTCTCCGCCGGGGCCTCGGTGCCCGGCGTGAGCTGGAAGACCAGCGGGAAGCCGAAGCCCTCGAACGCGTACAGCCCCGGCCGCCAGGGGATGACGTACGAGCTCTGCCAGGAATCCTTGCGTACCGGCTGGTGCTCCGGCCCGCCGAGGTAGACGGTCGGCGGAACGAGCGTCACCTCACCCGTGGAGATCGTCATGCCCAGCCCCGAACCCACCTGCCCCGTCGGCCCCTTGTCCAACTCCGCCGCGTACATGTACTGCGCGCGCCGCGCCATCGCCGGACCGGCGTAGACGTTCTCGCTGATCGCGTGCTCAAGGAAGCCCTCCGGCGCGACGACCGGCACCCCCGGCTCCAACGGGTCGCCCAGCTCGCTGAAGATGCCGCGGGCGCCGCCGAAGTGGTCGACGTGGCAGTGGGTGTAGATCAGCCCCTTGACGGGCCTTTGCTCCTTGGTCAGCTCCGTCTTGTCCCGGAACAGCTTCAGCGCGGCCTGCGCGGTCTCGTAACAGGCCAGCGGATCGATGATGACCAGGCCCGAGTCGGACTCGACGATCGTCATGTTGGACAGGTCGTAGCCACGCACCTGGTAGATGCGGTACTCGCGGCAGGACGTGACCTGGAACAGCCCGGCGATGGCGGCCAGTTCGCCCTGCCGGTGCAGGCTGCCGTTGACCGACGGCATCTCCGCACGCAGCTCCGGGTCGAGGAAGTCGTACGCGGTGAAGTCCCAGACCACCTTCTCCGGGTTCTTGCGGGACATGATCACCGGGACGTCGGGCGGGGCGATCTGGAAGCGGCTGGCGTCGGCGAAGTCCTTGCCGTCCTTCTCATCGGCGGCGTTGATCGCCTCGGCGACCTTCCGGTTCGCCTCGGCTACCGCGACCGAGGGCTCGATGGGCTCGACGTACTCGGACTTTCCGGGCATGGCGAATCAACCTCCACATAAGTGGGCGAGAACCATACGAGAACGATCGTCACGCTAGGTATGCGCGACATCACGCACAAGGGGGGTGATCGAGCCAGTGGCCTGGGATGGCCTCCGCAAGAAGGAGGCCGGGCGTCGGGTGGGGTGCGCGGTCGGCCCGGGAAGCCGGGGAGGCAGGCGCCAGGGTGGCCACCGCACTTGAGGCGTGCGGTGGGATCTTCCCGCCGCGATTGCTGGGCACGATCCGGACGTTCCGGTGCACCGTGCCGGAATCGACACGGCGGCCGCCCGCGAGTGCGGCGACCGCCTCCGCGAGACCGTCCGAGGGGCACCACATGACCCGACCCGCAGCCATCACCGTCGCACGCCTGGACGGCCCGGCCGCCGAGCAGGCCGAAGCCGACTTCACCCTCGTCTACGCCGACGCGTTCGCCGAGCCGCCCCACTGCGAGACCGCGGACGGCGTCGCAGCCGCCTTCCGGCGCTTCCGCTCCCGGACCCGGAAAGGCACGTTCCGGGCCGCCCTGGCCCGCACGACGGACGGCACACCGGTCGGCATGGCGTACGGCTGCCCCCTGGGACCGCGGACCGACTGGTGGGACGGGCTCACCCAGCCCGTGCCGGACGACATGCGGCGCGAGGACGGCCACCGCACGTTCGGGCTGATGGAGCTGGCCGTACGCCTGCCGTGGCGCGGGCACGGCATCGCGCGCCGCCTGCACGAGACACTCCTCGACGGCATCGACGCCGAGCGGGTGGTGCTCAACGTCCATCCGGCGAGCGAGGCGGCACAGGCGGCCTACCGCTCCTGGGGCTACCGCAAGGTCGGTGAGGCCCGCCCCGGGGCCGGCGCCGCTCTCCACGACGTGCTGGTCCTCGACCTGAGACACACGACCGCGTAGGGCGGCCCGGTTCCGCTCAAGAACCCCGCCCGGGGGCCCACCGCCCCCGAACACAACCGAGGGCGGCACCTCCGCACAGGTGCCGCCCTCGTTGGGGTGACCTGCACAGATGCCGAACTGACGGGCCGGCAGGGCACTCTGAGGACACATCAGGCCAGAACCACGTCGATAGATGTCCGCGGTGTCGTCCTCGTCGTCCTCCCGCAGATGCGCGTAGAGCTCCCACGTGATCGAGGGCTTCGCGTGGCCGAGGAGCCGCTGAACCTTCTTCACCGTAGCCCCGTGCTTGATCAGCACGGAGGCGAAGAAGTGTCGTAGGTCGTGCAGCGTGGTCCCCTCGGGGACGCGGAGCGGCGACCCCCACTCCTCCAGCAGCTGATTCGCCCGCCGCACGGTCCGTGCCCAGGTCTTGGCCCATGACCCCCGACGGACCGGAGCGTTCACTTCGCTCAGGAACATCAGCCGCGCCTTGCGCGTCCTCGGATTGGCGCCACCATGTCAGGGGCGTACAGAGGATGGCCTCTAGGACGCTCCACCTCCCCCGCCTTCATCCAGACGAGCTGATCGGTCATCATGGGTGCCTCTTTCAGGAGCGGTGCACCTCGTAGACCGGGTAGGCCACCGGCACGCCGTCCGCCCGGCCCTGGAAGACAGTGGTGCAGGTAAACCCGGCCTTGGCCAGCACCCGACCGGAGGCGGGATTGTCGGGGTGATGCTTGGCGCTCAGTCGGTCCAAGTGGGTGGCGGTGAACACGTACGCGATGACCTGTCGGACGGCGTCGGTGCCGTAGCCGCGCCCCCAACTGTCGTCCCGCAGGATGTAGCTCAAGGTGGCGTGGCCGGCGCCACGGTCCCGGAACTTGATCAACCCGAGCAGGTCATCGCCGACCGTGACGCCGAAACACCACCGTTCGCGGGGAGTTACCCGAGCCTGGGTGATGGCGGTAGTGACGTAGGTGGTGGCCTCCCCGCGGGTCATGTTGTGGCCGCGGGTGAAGGTGACGGAAGCACCGCTGTAGATCCTCTGCACGGCCAAGACGTCGTCGGGAACCAGGTTCCGCAGCGCGATCACTCGGTCTCCTCGACGATGGCGACCAGATCGGCGGCGGTGGGCCGCTCGTCAGGGGCTGGTGCCATGCATGCAGTGACGATCTCCTCGAGGACGGGGAAGGACCACGGCCGGGCGTCATCGAGTTGGAGGCGCTGTCCGTCGGCGATGGCGCCGAGCTTGTCCGTCGGCGATGGCGCGGAGCTTGTCCGTCCGCGGGGTGTCGTCGGCGTAAGGAACGGGGCGATGTCCGGTCCAGCACCAGAACAGGGACGCTCCCAGTCCCCAGATGTCGGCCGGTGGTCGGGCCTGGATGTGGGTGTCGGCGGGTGTGGTCAGGATGGCGTCGGCGATCTCTGGGGCGGTGGTGTGGGTCAAGGCGCCCCGGTACGGCAGACGCCCTGTCGTGTCGGGCCCGCACGACAGAGCGAAGTCGAGGAGGGCGGCACGGCCGTCGGGGGTGATGAGGGTGTTGGTGGGCTGTACGTCTGCGTGAGCCCAACCGACGGCGTGCAGGCGTTCAAGCTGCTCCGCCCAGGTTCGGGCGATGCCCAGGAGCCACGGCCGTACCGAGGGACGATCGCCCTCGGAGCCGCGTGCCAGAGCGAGGGTGCGCCACAGGGGCGTTCCGTCGATCCAGCGGACCGCCAGCCACCGACCGCCCTCCCATGCGCCGGCGTCGACCCGGTACTCGGGGCTGAGGGCGCCCGCCTCGGTGAGGGCGAGGAGGTGCCGGTCTTCCTGGGCCATCTCAGCAGCCTTGTCGCGTCCAGGTGCAGGCTCGGTGCTGTTGGCCTTCAACGCAGCAGCACCTCGAGGGCCGATGACCTTCCATGCGCGGGAGCCCCGCCGGTCACTGAGCAGATCGCAGGTGGCCGGCCCCAACAACTGCTCCAGAGTTGCTACTGCCTCGACGGGAGGTGCTGCGCCCATAGTCTGATGTCCTTCCAGTCGTGCCCGATATGGCCGAACACGTCGCGGCCGTCGTCCCTCGCGGACGCCACGTCAGCCGCCAGGTTCGGGGTGCGTTGCAGGAACCGCCCGTCGCGGGGCCGAACAGCGGCCCTTACCGGGAGGAACGAGAGCGGTGGTGGCGGGATACTGCGGCCCTTGTGGTCAGTGCGCTCCTCACCTGCAGCGAACTTGCCGATCATCAACCCCACCGGCCCGTAAAGGTGCTTCAGAGCCCAGTGCGGCCACTGCAACACTTCCCGTCCGGCGCCCAGGATGGCGACGTTTTCACACACGAGCGCGCCATGGGCACGGATCGCCAGCGGCCGGACCCATTCGGCGGCCTGCACGGCGGCGTGGAACACCTCGGCCTCGACGTCCACGGGGGCGCCGACGGCTTCGTAGAGCGTCCAGCCGGTCAGGCCGCGATCGAGGGACCGGGCGAGGTACGGGCAGTGGGCGGTCACAGCCTGCGCGTAGGCGGCGATGTCCGCCCTTGGGGTGGTGGTGCGGGGGGCGATGAGGCGGAGCGCCCCAGCACTGGGCCGGAGCGCTCCTCCAACGGGCACGGCAGTCACAGGGTTGCTGCCGCCGTCTGCTGCACGGAGGCAGCTTCATCGCCGCCATCTCCGGGGACCGGCGAGCAGTCCCATTCGGCAACCACGGTCCCGGTCTCGCGGTAGTGGGCCAACCCCTCGTGGTCCAGGCGCCCGTGCTGGTCGGTGAACCAGATCTCGGGCAGCGGCCCGAACAACTCCTCGTAGGCGCGGACCCAGGAGATTTCACCGGCTCCCATGTTCGGCGCGTGCTCGATCCGACGCCCGGCGTGCTCGACGCAGAACGCCTGATAGTCCGGCGAGTTGAGAAGACGGTGCCATTCGGCGTCGACGGCCGGAGAGAACATCTCCGGGGCAGTGCACCCGGCGTCGAACTGCCGGGCGGTGACCTTCAGGAACCTGCCGAGTTCGACCTGTTCCACGGTTTTGGTGCTCATGATGTGCTCCTCTCGTTGAGTTGATTCGAGTGGTGCCGGCGGCCGGCTGGGGCTGTCCTCAGCTCCCGACGGGCCGCCGGGGTTCAGGGGCGGCCGAGTGAGCCGCGAAGGTCGACCACGTCGAGCAGGACCTCGACTGCCTCGGCCATCGGCGCCAGGCCCACGTCTGTTCGGCCACGCAGAGCCTCGGTGAGGTGTTTCAGCGCCAGAGCCACCGGTTCGGCGTCGCAGGCCCCAAGACGTTGGCGAACGATGGGCACCAAGACGGCGGCGTGTACCCGCAGGCGGGCGCGTGAGCGGCCATCCGGCGGCCCAGCGGCATCAAGAACTTGCCGGACCGATTCGCGCGGTACGGACCAGTCCAGGCGTATCACTGCCACCCCCGATGGTCGATGTGCCGCTCGATGCGACCGAGCGCAGCTGCCGCTCGTAACTGCGTCCGCTCACCGCGGCACCCCACCACCGAGTACGCCTGGACATCGGCCCGGTGCATCTTGTGGTTCCGCTGGCCGTCGTCGCTAGCTGCCGACGGGTCGGCGTCCGGAGTCGCCGCGGAAGCCACTACAGGTCGGGCCAGATCAGTTCCGACCGCGGCGCCGATCGTCAGAACGGTCAAGAACTGGAGCACATGCCATACCGCCTGTGCGGCGTCCATCTCCGGCGTGGGCAGCCGATGCCGCCTCTTACCCATCGACGTCGGCCGCATCAGCCAGTTGCCCCAATGCCTGCGGTGTCTCATCGAACGTTCCCGTGCCGCATCGCGTAGCAGGCCGGCGGCACCGGTCGCAGCTGCACGGCGGGAAGGCAGTGCCCGAGGACGGCCGCTTCGCTTGGACCGACGCAGCCGACACCGTGACAGATCCGACCCTCGTACGGGTCAACGTGCGGGGATCGACCCGATAGACCTTGATCGTCATTCTCCTCACGAAATTCCGCCCAGTTCGCAGTACGCCTTGAATACGTCCGCGTTCCAGCGACACGGGTCGCCATACCGCGTGTAGAAGTCCTGGACTTCCGACGGCACGAGCCCGATACCAGCCGAGTTCGGGGCACAACCACCCCTGGCCGGCATGTGGTTACGCACGTGATTCGTCGGTGAACGGCGCGAGTTCTGTGCAGTGGACACGACAACGGCCCTCTCCATCAGGCTGGTGTGGGGGCTGCTCCCGCAAGGGACGGGCAGGCCGGCAGGAGCAGCCCCGCTGCGTCACCGCGGCCAATCCGGCCCCGGAGAGATCCGGGTGCCAGGGCGCCGCGGTGGTGAGCCCAGTGAACGCCCGTCATCGGGGTGGCTGTAATCCCGCGCAAGGGGCCCCACGAGGGGTACACATCAAGGGGGGTGGGAGTACGCTCCGCGCCGGGCAGGTCGCTGACTTTTTCATCATCGTCTCGGGGGTGGGATGGAATACCCGCAGTCACCAGCGGCATTACCGGACGCTTTACTCACCGATCCATGCTTGCGGAAAGCCCTACAACTCCGCGATTTTGGAGCGGTGTTTGCCGTAGCTCACGAGGCGGCAGAGATCAGCTACAACAAAATTGCCGAAGCATGTGGACTCAAGGCGGAGCGGGTCGGCAAGCTCGCTCGGGGAGACGGAGCCGTCACCATGCTCGCCTCAATCGAACGAATCGCGGACGGACTCCGCATTCCGGGGCGACATTTGGGCTTAGCCGCGCGCCCCTGGGAGAGCCCCAACCGGGCCTCCCCTGCCCGTATGGAGGACCACGATGGAGACGACCGGATGAAACGCCGCAACCTCCTGCGCGGCGCCCTGGCCGCCGGCCTCACCGGCGCCGGTGCCACCGCGCTCACCGCTGCCCGGCAGGACCTCGACTCAGCTCTGGACGACCACCAAACCGCGGACCTGTCGTACTGGGAGTCCACAGCCGAGCGATACGGCTACGGCTACAACGGCAAGGCCCCGACCAAGCTTCTCTCCGATCTGGTCCTCGACTTCGACGACATGAAGCCGCTCTTCCGGCAGTCCCAAACCATGAAGTCGCGCGGCCGGTTGTGTCATGTGACCGCGCAGATGGTGGGCATGACGGCAATCGTCCTGCACGACCTCGGCGACCATCGCGAGGCACACGCCTGGTTCCACACCGCTCGGCGTGCCGCCGGCGAGTCCGGTGACACCGGCCTTCACGCCTGGGCCTTGGCCCGTGAGGCCATGGTGCCGCTCAACTTCGGCGCCCCCGCCGCAGCTGCGAACCTCGCCGATCAGTCCCGTCACCTGGCGGGCGGCCAGCCATCAGCCGCGGCTGCGCTCGCCTGCGCCGTCGCTGCCCGCGCCTACGCTGCTCAAGGTAACCGCGACGCCGCACTGGCGGCCGTGTCCGAGGCTGAACACCTCACGGACCACCTCACCCCGCAGCAAGCCGCCGACACCTGGTTCGGCTACCCCGAGCAGAAACACCACGTGCATCTCAGCCAGGCGCTCACCATCCTCGGCGAGACGAAGCGCGCCTACGCAACTCAGTCCCGCGCGCTGGAGTTGTCCCGCAGCCCGAGCCTGATGACCCGTGCGCTGATCTCCATCGACCGAGCTTCGTGTTTGACCCACGACGGAGAGCCGCAAGAAGCCGCACGCGTCGCCGCCCAGGCGTTCGGAGAGCTACCACCGGCCTACCGGACGGGCCTGACCCGTACCCGCGCGCTGGCGCTGTACAGGACCATTCGGACATCACCGGGTGCGGGGCAGCTGAGGGATGTCTTGGACGCGCCGGCGGCCTGATCGAAAGGGTGCAGCTGTCTGATGGCGCAGTCCCGGTACGCGACTTCGAGAACCGACGGGCATCGCACAGTGCGTGACGATCACCAAGCCCCCCAACTTCAAGATGATTCCGCTCACCCTGTTCCCCCTGGGCCGCGAGATCGTCCCCGCGGACGAGTTGTTCGCCACCCGCTGATCCGGCAGGGCGCAATGCGAATTTGCTCATGATGCTGAGCGAGCATCGACCGCGGCATTACGGTGCTGCCGGAACTTTCTGGGGAGGGAAGACCGGGGATGCTGGAGCAGGCGTTGGAGACGTTGGCCGCAGCGGGTGGGACCGCGGTGGTGCAGGCCGCAGGGACGGACGCGTGGACCGGGCTGCGGCAAGCGGTGGCACGTTGGTTCGGCCGAGGTGACGCGCATCGTGAACGGGCGGAGTTGGAGCGCCTGGACCAGGCCGCAAGCGAGCTGGAGAATGCCGAGGGCGCTGGAGCGGAGCGGGTACGCGTCCGTCAGGGAGCGGCCTGGCAGACCCGCATCGAGGCACTGCTGGAGAGCCTGGATGTACCGGAGCGGACCCAAGCTGCCGAGGAACTGAGTGCCGTTCTGGCCCAGCACACCCCTAACGGCGGGGCATCGGCCGGCAACGGAGGACAAGCCGTTGCCGGGGACGTGCGCATCCAAGCCAATAACGGCTCCGCGGCCGCCTGGAACATGGGGAACGTGACCCTGGGAAACCCTCCCCAGCCGGGTCCGCACCAGGGCTGAGCCGACCCGGAGCCACTTCACTCACGCCCAGCAGCCCCACCTGCGTCTATGCGGACCACGGCGGCCTCGCCGTCGGCTCTGCCACGCACGTTCACCACGTCGCCGCACCCCGTACGGCGGTGGCCTGGCCACACCAGGTCGGCGTGATCCCCTCCCGCGCATTGTCATTCCAACACCGGGCCGAGGCCGATCGCCTGCGGGCGGCAGTCGAGGGCGAGGGCATCGCGGTGCTAAGCCAGGTGTTGACCGGGACCGGCGGAGTGGGCAAGACGCAATTGGCGGCCGACTACGCGCGCACCGTCTGGGATGACGGCACGGTAGACGTGCTGGTGTGGGTGAGCGCCAGCAGCCGCCAAGCCATCGTGCAGAGATACGCACAGGCCGGCGTGGAACTGCTGGCCGCGGACCCCGGTGACCCGGAGCAGGCAGCGTGCGCCTTCCTGGCCTGGCTGGAGCCCAAGGGCGGTCAGACGCGCTGCCGGTGGCTGGTGATTCTGGACGACCTGGCTGACCCTGCTGATCTGCGCGGACTGTGGCCACCGAACCGGCATGGCCGCACCTTGGTGACCACCCGTCGCCGCGATGCCGCTCTGACCGGTGAAGGCCGACGCCTCGTACACGTGGGCATGTTCACACCCCAAGAGGCCGCCACCTACCTCACCACCGTCCTCACCACCGTCCTCACCACGCACGGCTATCACGAACCCGCCGACGAAATCGAGGCCCTCGCCGCCGACCTGGGATACCTGCCCCTCGCCCTCGCCCAAGCCGCTGCCTACCTCATCGACACCGCCCTCAGCTGCGCCGACTACCGGCGCCGGCTGAGCGACCGGGTCAGGAAGCTAGCCGATCTGTTCCCCGAGCCCACCGCACTCCCCGACGACCAGACCTCCACAGTGGCTGCCACCTGGTCGCTGTCCATCGAACGCGCCGACCAACTCCGCCCCGCCCGCCTCGCCCGCCCCATGCTCCAGCTAGCCGCCATGCTCGACTCCAACGGCACCCCCGGCACCGTCCTGACCGGCACACCCGCCTTGGCCCACCTCATCACTCACCGCACCCCCAACGCGCAGGAACGGGCCACGGCTACGGCTGAGGACGCGACCGGTGCCCTGAGGACCTTGCACCGCCTTAGCCTGATCGACCACACCCCCGACGACCCGTACTCGACCGTCCGGGTCCACCAACTCATCCAACGCGCCACTCGTGACGACCTCACACCCGCCCAACACGATCAGTTCGCCCGTACCGCCGCAGACGCCCTGACCGCCGCCTGGCCCAAGATCGAGCGCGACACCGAACTCGCCCAAGCCCTGCGCGCCAACACCGACGTCTTGATCCGCCACGCCGAAGATGCCTTGTACGTGCCGGAAGCTCACGGCGTGCTGTACCGCACCGGCAAGAGCATCGGCGCATCAGGTCAAGTCGCCGCCGCTCTTGAGCACTTTCGGCACTTGGTCGCCCAGACGACGTTCCGCCTGGGCCCCGACCACCCCGACACTCTCCTCGCTCGTTCCCACCTGGCCTCCTGGCGGGGGGAGGCCGGGGATGCGGCGGGAGCGGCAACCGCATTGGCTGAGTTGTTCGACGACATGCTGCGGGTGTTGGGCCCCAACCACCCCGACACTCTCATCGCCCGTTCCAACGCGGCCTTTTGGCGGAGCGAGGCTGGAGATAAGGCGGGCGTGGCGCTCGCGTTCGCTGAGCTACTCCGGGACACCGAGCGTGTGCTGGGTCCTGACCACCCCGACACTCTCGTTGCCCGTTCCAACCTGGCTCGCTGGCGGGGGGAGGCCGGGGATACGGCGGGAGCGGCAACCGCCTTCGCCGAGCTGCTTGCGGACAGGGAGCGTGTGCTGGGCCCCGACCACCCCGACACTCTCGTCGCCCGTTCCAACGTGGCCTCCTGGCGGGGGGAGGCCGGGGATGCGGCGGGAGCGGCAACCGCATTGGCTGAGTTGTTCGACGACATGCTGCGGGTGTTGGGCCCCAACC
>NZ_JBHVQS010000082.1:0-11307 GCF_042886435.1 Streptomyces sp. NPDC058000 | reverse complement strand
CACCCCGACACTCTCGTCGCTCGTTCCAACGCGGCCTACCGGCGGGGGGGAGGCCGGAGATGCAGCGGGGGCGGCGACCGCGTTGGCCAAGCTGCTTGCGGACATGCTGGGGGTGTTGGGCCCGGACCACCCCCACACTCTCACCGTGCGCTCCCACCTTGCTTCCTTTCGGGGCGAGGCCGGGGATGCGGCGGGGGCGGCGCTCGCGTTCGCTGAGCTGCTCCAGGACACCGAGCGTGTGCTGGGCCCCGACCATCCCCACACACACGTTGCCCATTCCAACGTCGCCCACTGGAAGAGCAGAGCCGGTGGCCACGACCAGACTGCGGAATGACGATCGTTCGCGCGGCAAAGACCGGCCGGCGACCCATGCACAGGGCGCCAGCTGAGCACTGTGCGTTCTCAAGACTCAGTTCTCGACTTCACAGAGTCCCTGGGGAGGCGGTCAACACCTCCCCAGGGGTGCTGGTGGACGCCCGCCGTTGGGTCGGATCAGAAGGGAAAACGGAAGCGGCCTTGCTGGGCGATACCGCCCCTCGCGACACATTCTCGTTCGGGATCGCATCGTGCCGCACGTTGGCTACGCCCCGTGGCCAATCGGCTGGACGACCGTCGAGCAGATACGCCCCGGCCCGCCGCTCACCGCGACGGGCCGGGGCTTCGTGTGCCCTGTCTCCGCGCCACAGGGCACAACGAGGGCACAAGGACCAGGAAGACCCCGAAAACGACGGCAATCACTGCGAGTAGTTCCTGCACGTCAGGCGCCACATTCGGGGATCGTCACAGACCGCAAAACCGAGGGCGGCACCTCCGCACAGGTGCCGCCCTCGTTGGGGTGCCGGAGTGGGTGGCGGGCGTTGAGGGTCGCAGGGTGTGCCCGCCGCCGGTTCCGGGGGTGTGGGGGCTTGTGCCCCGAGGGTCAGCGGCTGTCGCTGCCCTGGGATTCGGCCGCCGCCCGGCCCGCTTCCAGTCGTGCGACCGGGATGCGGAACGGGGAGCAGGAGACGTAGTCCAGGCCGACCTCGTGGAAGAAGTGGACCGATTCCGGGTCGCCGCCGTGCTCGCCGCAGACGCCGAGCTTGAGGTCGGGGCGGGTGGCCCGGCCGGCCTCCGCGGCGCTGCGGACCAGGGAGCCCACGCCGTCCTTGTCGATGGTCTCGAACGGGCTGACGCCGAAGATGCCCTTCTCCAGGTACGCGGTGAAGAAGCTGGCCTCCACGTCGTCGCGGGAGAAGCCCCAGACGGTCTGGGTGAGGTCGTTGGTGCCGAAGGAGAAGAAGTCGGCGGACTCGGCGATCTGACCGGCCGTGAGGGCGGCGCGGGGCAGCTCGATCATGGTGCCGAGGGTGAGCTTGAGGTTGACGCCGCGGGCCTGCTCGACCTCGGCGATGACCTGCTCGGCCTCCTCGCGGACGATCTCCAGCTCCTGGACGGTGCCGACCAGCGGGATCATGATCTCCGCCCGGGGGTCGCCCTTGGCGTTCTTGCGCTCGGCGGCGGCCTCGGCGATGGCCCGCACCTGCATGGCGAACAGGCCGGGGATGACCAGGCCCAGGCGGACGCCGCGCAGACCCAGCATCGGGTTCTGCTCGTGCAGCTTGTGTACGGCCTGGAGGAGCCGGAGGTCGTTCTCGTGCTTCTCGTGGCGGGCCTCGGCGAGCGCGACGCGCACCGACAGGTCGGTGATGTCGGGCAGGAACTCGTGCAGCGGCGGGTCGAGGAGGCGGACGGTCACCGGCAGGCCGTCCATCGCCTCGAACAGCTCGATGAAGTCGGCCTTCTGGAGCGGCAGCAGCTCGGCGAGGGCGGCGTCCTTGTCGGCGTCGGTGTCGGCCAGGATCAGCCGCTCGACCATCTCGCGGCGCTCACCGAGGAACATGTGCTCGGTGCGGCACAGGCCGATGCCCTGGGCGCCGAACCGGCGGGCGCGGGCGGCGTCCTCGGCGTTGTCGGCGTTGGCGCGGACCCGCAGGCGACGGACCCGGTCGGCGTAGGCCATGACCCGGTGCACGGCCTGCACGAGCTCGTCGGCGTCGTCGGCACCGGCGTGCATCCGGCCCTCGAAGTACTCGACGACCGGGGACGGCACGACCGGGACCTCGCCGGCGTAGACCTTGCCGGTGGAGCCGTCGACGGAGACGACGTCACCCTCCTCGATGACGGTGCCGTCCTTGGTGGTCAGCTTGCGGGTCTTGGTGTCGACCTCCAGCTCCTCGGCACCGCAGACACAGGTCTTGCCCATACCGCGGGCGACGACGGCGGCGTGCGAGGTCTTGCCGCCGCGGGAGGTGAGGATGCCCTCGGCGGCGATCATGCCGTTGAGGTCGTCGGGGTTGGTCTCGCGGCGGATCAGGATGACCTTCTCGCCGGAGCGCGACCACTTGACGGCCGTGTAGGAGTCGAAGACGGCCTTGCCGACCGCCGCGCCCGGGGAGGCGGCGATGCCGCGGCCGATCAGCTCGGACTTCGCGTCCAGGTCGAAGCGGGGGAACATCAGCTGCGCGAGCTGCCCGCCGGTGACCCGCTGGAGGGCCTCGGCCTCGTCGATCAGGCCCTGGTCGACGAGCTGGGTGGCGATGCGGAAGGCGGCGCCGGCGGTGCGCTTGCCGACCCGGGTCTGGAGCATCCACAGCTTGCCGCGCTCGATGGTGAACTCGATGTCGCACAGGTCCTTGTAGTGCGTTTCGAGCGTTTCCATGATCTGCATCAGCTCGTCGTACGACGCCTTGTCGATCGACTCCAGGTCCGCGAGCGGGACCGTGTTGCGGATGCCGGCGACGACGTCCTCGCCCTGCGCGTTCTGCAGGTAGTCGCCGTAGACGCCCTGGTGGCCGCTGGCCGGGTCGCGGGTGAAGGCGACGCCGGTGCCGGAGTCGGGGCCGAGGTTGCCGAAGACCATGGAGCAGACGTTGACCGCGGTGCCGAGGTCGCCGGGGATGCGCTCCTGGCGGCGGTAGAGCTTGGCGCGGTCGGTGTTCCAGGAGTCGAAGACCGCGCGGACGGCGAGGTCCATCTGCTCGCGGGGGTCCTGGGGGAAGTCCCGGCCGGTCTCCTTGGTGACGATCTGCTTGAAGTTGTCGACCAGCGCCTGGAGGTCGGCGGCGTCCAGGTCGACGTCGACGGTGACGCCCTTGGTGTGCTTGGCGTCCTCCAGGGCCTCCTCGAAGAGTTCGCCGTCGACGCCCAGCACGGTCTTGCCGAACATCTGGATCAGGCGGCGGTAGGAGTCCCAGGCGAACCGCTCGTCGCCGGCCTGCGTGGCGAGGCCGGAAACCGACGCATCGGAGAGGCCGATGTTGAGGACGGTGTCCATCATGCCGGGCATGGAGAACTTCGCCCCGGAACGCACCGAAACCAGCAGGGGGTCGTCGGCCTGGCCGAGCCGCTTGCCCATCTTCTGCTCAAGGGCGGCGAGGTGCTCGGAGACCTCGGCACGGAGTGCCGCGGGCTCGTTGCCGCTCTCCAGGTAGACCTTGCAGGCTTCAGTGGTGATCGTGAAGCCGGGCGGGACGGGAAGCCCCAGGTTGGTCATCTCCGCGAGGTTGGCGCCCTTGCCACCGAGGAGGTCTTTGAGGTCCTTGTTGCCCTCGGTGAAGTCGTAGACGAACTTCACGGAAGAAGACTGGCTTACGTGGGGATCTTGTGTTTCCGGCACGGGTCTGACTCCTCGCCGACGGGCTGCCCTGACGGCGAGGAACATACCCAGATCGAAGGCGTATGGGTACGTCCACTTGGTCGACATACGTGCGTAACCCGGCGTCCGCCAGCAGATCCAATGTGATCATGCACTTCCACCATCGTTTACTACCTGAATGCATCATTGCGCTCCGCAGTCGCCTGGGCGGGCATCACTACGGAAAGCCATGTTTCACTTGATGGATTGAACGGATGGCGGGTGGCACCGGGTGCCACATTTGCGAGAGGTGGAGCCCACCCTCAAGTGCTCATCTGAGCGCAACCCCTATCAGGGGTGGCGAGAATCACGCGCTCATGTGTGACGCCGGTCCATCATTTGGACCCTCCGCCGCGATGTGATCAAGAAACGCGTCGACCGAAACGCGGGCCCGTTCCCGTACGGCGGACGGCTCGGCACGCGATCCGGCCACCCGCCGCTCCGGGTCGGCACCGGACCGCACCGGGAGCTCCGGATCGCCCCCGGCGAAGGGGACCCGCAGCACCTGCGGCGTTGGCTCCGGGAGGGCGTACCGGGAGGGCGTTCCGGGAGCGTCGCCCCGTGCGGCGAGAGGCGCGTGCCGAGCGTCGATCGGCGGCGGACCGACCACGGCGCACCGGGCGCCCGTATCAGGCCATAGTTCGCCGCCTGCGGGAACGTCACCTCGATGCCCGGGGTCGTATACCGAGCGGCCGGGGCGACCAGCGGCTCATCGGGCCACTGGCACCGCTCGGCCAGCCGCTCGCCGACGCGGCCGGCGGTGGACAGGGGGACGGGGGCCCGGGGGCGGGGGGACGGGCACGAGGACCAGGGTGCGCAGCGCCG
This sequence comes from Streptomyces sp. NPDC058000, assembly GCF_042886435.1. Classification (NCBI taxonomy): domain Bacteria; kingdom Bacillati; phylum Actinomycetota; class Actinomycetes; order Kitasatosporales; family Streptomycetaceae; genus Streptomyces; species Streptomyces sp. NPDC058000. Next base: position 6,809 of record NZ_JBHVQS010000082.1, on the reverse strand, counting down.
TCACCGTCCCCCCGCGGTGCGGGCGTTGTGGCCCGCCGCGGGCCACGGCCTTCCGGTACTCATCGTCCGCAGGCTCGCCGCTGCGGCGCCCCGGCCCGGCCCGCTCGCGACGGCCCGCTCGCGACGGCCCGCTCGCGACGGTCCGGTCGTCAGCCGCCGGAGGTGTCCAGCTCGGCGTCCTCGCCGACGCCGACGCAGTCGTACGGGTCGCGCAGCCAGCCGTCCGGGAGCACCACGCGGTTGTTGCCGGAGGTCCGGCCGCGCGGGCCGTCGGCGCCGATCGGCCACGGCTGGTCCAGGTCGAGCTCGTGCAGCCCCTCCGCCAGCTCGGCCAGCGACGAGCTGATCGCCAGCCGCTTGCGCATCTCGGAGCCGACCGCGAAGCCCTTGAGGTACCAGGCGACGTGCTTGCGGAAGTCGATCACGCCGCGGGCCTCGTCGCCCAGCCACTCCCCGAGCAGGGTGGCGTGCCGCACCATGACGGCCGCGACCTCGCGCAGACCAGGTGCCTGGGGGGCGCCCGTGCCCTCGAAGGTGGCGACCAGGTCGCCGAAGAGCCAGGGGCGGCCAAGACAGCCGCGGCCGACCACGACGCCGTCGCAGCCGGTCTCCCGCATCATCCGCACCGCGTCGTCCGCGGACCAGATGTCGCCGTTGCCGAGCACCGGGATCTCCGGGACGTGCTCCTTCAGGCGGGCGATGGCGTCCCAGTCGGCGGTGCCGCCGTAGTGCTGGGCGGTGGTGCGGCCGTGCAGGGCGATGGCGGTGACGCCCTCCTCGACGGCGATCCGGCCGGCGTCGAGGTAGGTGAGGTGGTCGTCGTCGATGCCCTTGCGCATCTTCATCGTCACCGGCAGCTCACCGGCGCCGGTGACCGCCTCGCGGAGGATGGCGCGCAGCAGGTGCCGCTTGTACGGGAGGGCGGAGCCGCCGCCCTTGCGGGTGACCTTGGGGACCGGGCAGCCGAAGTTGAGGTCGATGTGGTCGGCCAGGTCCTCTTCGACGATCATGCGGACGGCCTTGCCGACGGTGACCGGGTCGACGCCGTACAGCTGGATCGACCGCGGACGCTCGCTGGCGTCGAAGTGGATCAGCTGCATGGTCTTCTCGTTGCGCTCGACCAGTGCCCGGGTGGTGATCATCTCGCTGACGAAGAGGCCCTTGCCGCCGCTGAACTCCCGGCACAGCGTCCGGAACGGGGCGTTGGTGATACCGGCCATGGGGGCCAGGACCACGGGGGGCTGCACCGTGTGCGGACCGATCTGCAGCGAACTCATGGTCCCCATTGTCCCGCACCCGGCCGGGGGCCCCGCCCGGGGCCGTCCGGGCCGGATCGTTGTAGCGTTCAACCATGCCTGACCTCAGCCGTCGGCGGCGTCTGCTCGTCCTGGCGATCTGCTGCATGAGCCTGCTGATCGTCAGCCTCGACAACACCGTCCTCAACGTCGCCCTGCCGTCGATGCAGCACGAACTGGGTGCCTCGGTCTCCGGGATGCAGTGGACGATCGACGCCTACACCCTGGTGCTGGCCTCGCTCCTGATGCTCGCCGGCTCGACCGCGGACCGCCTGGGCCGCCGCCGGGTCTTCATGGCCGGCCTGGTGGTCTTCTCGCTCGGCTCCCTGCTGTGCAGCCTGGCACCCGACCTGGGGTGGCTGGTGGCGTTCCGGATGGTGCAGGCGGTCGGCGGTTCGATGCTCAACCCGGTCGCCATGTCGATCATCACCAACACCTTCACCGACCCCCGGGAGCGGGCCCGCGCCATCGGGGTGTGGGGCGGGGTGGTCGGCATCAGCATGGCCGCCGGGCCGGTGATCGGCGGGCTGCTGGTGCAGAGCGTCGGCTGGCGCTCGATCTTCTGGATCAACGTGCCGATCGGCGCCCTGGCGCTCTTCCTCACCTCCCGCTACGTGCCCGAGTCCCGCGCCCCCCGGCCGCGCCGGGTCGATCCGGTGGGCCAACTGCTGGTGATCACGCTGCTCGGCTCGCTGACGTACGCGATCATCGAGGCCCCGGAGGCCGGCTGGACCTCGGCGGAGATCCTGGCGTTCACGGTGGTGGCGATGGTCTCCCTGGCCACCCTGATCGGCTACGAGCGGCGGCGCCGGGAGCCGTTGATCGACCTGCGGTTCTTCCACAGCGCGCCGTTCGGCGGCGCGACGGTGATAGCGGTCTGCGCATTCGCCGCGCTCGGCGGCTTCCTGTTCGTCAACACCCTCTACCTCCAGAACATCCGCGGCCTGTCCGCCCTGGACGCCGGCCTGTACATGCTGCCGATGGCCGGGATGACGCTGGTCTTCGCGCCGCTCTCCGGCCGGCTGGTCGGCAGCCGCGGCCCACGGCTTCCGCTCCTGCTGGCCGGCTGCGCGATGGCGGCCAGCGGCGCCCTCTTCGCGGCCTTCAACACCGAGTCGGCCCCCGCCCTGCTCTTCACCGGATACGTCCTCTTCGGCATCGGATTCGGCCTGGTCAACGCGCCGATCACCAATACCGCGGTGTCCGGCATGCCGCGCACCCAGGCGGGCGTCGCGGCGGCCGTGGCCTCCACCAGCCGGCAGGTCGGGCAGTCACTGGGCGTCGCGGTGATCGGCGCCGTACTGGCGGGCGGTGCACACGCCGGCGCCACCCGCCCCGAGTTCCTGGCCGCCGCCCACCCGGCCTGGTGGATCATCACCGGCTGCGGCGGCGCCATCCTCCTCCTCGGCGCCCTGACCACCGGCCGCTGGGCCGCGGCCACCGCCCAGCGCACCGCCGCCCTCTTCGAGGACGAGACGGCGCACGACCACAGCCGGGCGAGCACCGGCTCGTAACGACGCCCGGACCGGCCCTGCGGATCGTCCTGCGTCCTACGCGGTCGGCGCCACGGCCGCCGCGGGCACCGTCGTGCGCGCCAACTCCGCCAACTCCACGAGGCGCTCCCGGGACGCCTCGTCCACCGGCGTGTACGTGAGCACCTTCGAGCCGGTGTTGGGCCCCAGCCACAGATTGGTGCTGGTCAGCTGGAGGACGCCGACGACCGGGTGCCGGTAGACCTTGACCGCGCTGGTCGGCCGCTCGACCTCGTGCTGCGCCCATATCTCGCGGAACTCCGGCGACGCCTCCGCCAGCCGGGCCACCAGCGCCTTCCACCCCGGCTCCGCGATGTGCTCGGCCATCGAGGCGCGGAACTTGGCGGTCATCGTGCGGACCGTGGCCTCCCGGTCGACCAGGATCGCCCGCCACCCGGGATGGGTGAACGCCAGCCACATGCAGTTGCGGTCCTCGTCGGGCAGCGCGTCCAGGTCGCACATCAGCTGCCCGTAGGCGGTGTTGTAGGCGAGGATGTCGAACCGGCTGTTGTGGACGGCGGCCGGATACGGCGCGAGCCCGTCGATGATCTCCCGCAGCGCCCGGGGGATGCCGGTGCACTCCTTGCCCGGCAGCGGATCGACCGCCCCGGCCAGGGCGAAGAGGTGGCTGCGCTCGGCGCGGTCCAACAGCAGAGCGCGGGCGACAGCATCCAGCACCTGCGGGGAGACGTGGATGTCCCGGCCCTGTTCGAGCCAGGTGTACCAGGTGACGCCGACGGCGCCGAGCTGCGCGACCTCCTCGCGGCGCAACCCCGGTGTGCGGCGGCGGGTGCCGCGCGGCAACCCGACCTGCTCGGGGGTGATCCGCTCGCGCCGGCTGCGCAGGAAGGCGGCCAGCTCCACCCGCCGGACCGCGTCGTCGGCACGGTGCCCGGCGCCGCCCGCCGGCCCCGTCGTGCTCCTGGTGGGCATCGCCCCGGCACCCGGCTGGGCCGCCCTGACGGCCTCGGTCACATCCACGGTCATGGGTCCAGCCTGCCTCAGTACAAAGCCAGTTGCCAGGTAGCACTGATACCAGGATAAGGACACTCTGGTACCCGGCTGAGTAAGCCAGGATGCTCATCTCCGTGAGCGAAACCCCCATAGCCTCCACCATCCCCACCACCCCGTCCACCCTCCCGCCCGCAGCCGCCCCGACCCGCCCGACGGCCGCCCCGATGCTGACGCCGCTGGGCCTGCTGACCGTCCTGCTGGGCGCGGCCCTCCCGATGATCGACTTCTTCATCGTCAACGTCGCCCTGCCGACCATCGACCGCGATCTGTACGCCGGCCCCGCGATGCTGGAGATGATCGTGGCCGGCTACGGCGTCGCCTACGCCACCCTGCTGGTGCTCGGTGGCCGGCTCGGCGACATGGCCGGCCGGCGCCGGCTGTTCCTGTGGGGACTGGCCGCCTTCGGACTGACCTCGCTCGCCTGCGGGCTGGCCCCGGACGCCTGGACCCTGGTGGCCGCCCGGGTCGCCCAGGGAGCGGCGGCCGCACTGCTGCTGCCCCAGGTACTCGCCACCATCCAGGCCGCCACCACCGGCAAGCGGCGCGCCAAGGCCGTCAGCCTCTACGGCGGCACGGCCGGGGTCTCCAGCGCCGTCGGCCAGGTGCTCGGCGGGCTGCTGGTCTCGGTGAACCTGGCGGGCAGCGGCTGGCGCGCGGTGTTCCTGGTGAACGTCCCGATCGCCGCCGCGGCCTGGCTGCTCGCGGCCCGAACGGTGCCGGAGAGCCGCTCCCCGCACCCCAGCCGCGTGGACGGCGCCGGCACCGCCCTGCTCGCCACCGCGCTGATCACCCTGCTGCTGCCGCTGACCGAGGGCCGGGCCGCCGGCTGGCCCCTGTGGTCCTGGCTGCTGCTGGCCGTCTTCCCGTTCGCCGCCGCGGCGTTCGTGGCCGTGGAGCGCCGTGCCGAACGCACCGGCCGGACCCCGCTGGTGCCGCTCTCGCTCTTCCGCATCCCCTCCGTCCGCAGCGGCCTGACCATGATGGTCCCGTTCTCGCTGGGCTTCGGCGGCTTCATGTTCGTGGTGGCGGTCGCCCTCCAGAGCGGACTGCACTACGGGCCACTGGCCGCGGGCCTCTCGCTGCTCCCGCTCTGCGTCGCCTTCTTCCTCGCCTCGCTGGCCGGCCCCCGGCTGGTGCAGCGCTTCGGGCGCAAGGTGGTGATCACCGGCTCGCTGATCCAGGGCGCCGGACTCCTCGCCCTGGCACTGACCGTCCAGGCGGGCTGGCCCGCCATCCCGGTCGCCGCACTCGCCCCGAGCATGACCGTACTGGGCATCGGCCAGGGGCTGTTGCTGCCGGTGGTGATGCGGATCGTGCTGAGCGAGCTGCCGGTGGCGCAGGCGGGGGTCGGCGGCGGCGTGATGGTCACCACCCAGCAGTCGGGCCTGGCCCTGGGCGTGGCAACGCTCGGCACGCTCTTCCTCTCCCTGCTGCCCTCCGTCGGTATCCGTGACGCGCTCCTCGCCGCCCTGCTGACCCAGCTGGTGATCGTCCTGGGCACCACCCTGCTCGGCCTCCGCCTGCCCCGCACCATGCGCTGAGCTGCAACGAAGCCACCCCAAACACGGTCCGCCGGCACCCCCCTTCACCCTTACGAATGACAAATATTGAAATCTGTCAGCCGTCATGCGAAGCTGGATGCACAGCACGACGAGCCCCCGAGCTCGCCGGCCTCCCTCCTCCCACCCCTCTCCTCCCAGGAGCACGACGTGCAGACCCGCACCCTCGGCACCAGCGGCCCGCAGACCTCCGCCCTCGGCCTCGGCTGCATGGGCATGTCCGCCCTCTACGGCGACGCCGACCGCGCCGAATCCCTCGCCACCCTCCACGCCGCCCTCGAAGCAGGCATCACCCTGCTCGACACCGGCGACTTCTACGGCATGGGCCACAACGAACTGCTCATCAACGAAGCCCTCCGCACGGCCCCCGCCGCCTCCCGCGAAAAGGCCCTGACCAGCGTGAAGTTCGGCGCCTTGCGCACCGTCGAGGGCGGCTTCAGCGGATACGACGGCCGCCCCGCCGCGGTGAAGAACTTCGCCGCGTACTCCCTCCAGCGGCTGGGCACCGACCACATCGACATCTACCGGATCGCCCGCGTCGACCCCGACGTCCCGATCGAGGAGACCATCGGCGCCATCGCCGAACTGGTCGAGGCCGGCCACGTCCGCCACATCGGCCTCTCCGAGGTGAGCGCGGACACCCTGCGCCGAGCCGCCGCCGTCGCCCCGATCTCCGACCTCCAGATCGAGTACTCCCTCCTCTCCCGCGGCATCGAGGACGCGATCCTGCCCACCGCCCGCGAACTGGGCATCGGCATCACCGCATACGGCGTGCTCTCCCGCGGTCTGATCAGCGGCCACTTCAGCCGCGACCGCAAGCTGGCCGCCAACGACTTCCGCGGCATGTCCCCCCGCTTCCGGGGGGAGAACCTCGACCACAACCTCGACCTGGTCGACGCCCTCCGCAAGATCTCCGACGAGAAGGGCATCACGGTCGCCCAGACCGCCATCGCCTGGGTCCTCTCCCGCGGCGAGGACATCGTCCCCCTCATCGGCGCCCGCCGCCGCGACCGCCTGACCGAGGCCCTCGGCGCCCTCGACGCCCCCCTGACCCCCACCGACCTCACCGCCATCGAACAGGCCATCCCCGCCGGCGCCGCCGCCGGCGCCCGCTACCCGGCGGCCCAAATGTCCCACCTGGACAGCGAACGCTGACGGCTCCCCACGTTGTCGCTGCGCTTGGCTGGCCCCGCACGCTGTCGGCCGCCCCACCGCGGGAGTTCGCGTTCTTGCGCCCACGGCGCGGGTCCGCTGCCGGTCCGCTGCGCGGGGCTGGCTCGTACGTTGCCGGGTGCGGCGCCGTTTCGCCTGCGGCGAGCCGGGTCCGCTGCGCGGGCTGTTCGGCCGCGGTGCCGGGCCTGTGGGGTTGGGGTGTGCCGGACTGCTGCGCTTTACGTCCGGCACACCCC
>NZ_JBHVQS010000081.1:0-33214 GCF_042886435.1 Streptomyces sp. NPDC058000 | reverse complement strand
GGACCCCAAGCCATTCATCTGGACCAAGACGGCCGAGGAGATCCTCGACTCCCTCGCCCGTTTCTGCCGACGAATCTCCGGCGCAGGACACTAGCCCGGCGCCGCTAGGACGCGTCCGATCCTGATCCACCGGACCGGCCCCGGGGCCCGCCGAGCCTCGTAGCGGCTGCCGGGGCGAGTTCGCCGGGGCGGCCGTGGGCGGGGTGGCGGGGCGGCTACCCCTCCGCGTCGCCCCGTGTCAGCCGCTCGAAGGCCGCCAGGTTGCGGGTGGACTCGCCGCGCGCCACCCGCCAGGCGTACTCCTTGCGGATCGCCGAGGCGAAGCCCATCTCCAAGAGGGTGTTGAAGCTGCCGTCGGCGTTCTCCAGGACGGTGCCGAGGATCCGGTCCAGTTCGGCGGGGGTGACGGCGGCCAGCGGGAGCTTGCCGACGAGGTAGATGTCGCCGAGCTGGTCGATCGCGTAACTGACGCCGTAGAGGCGGGTGTTGCGTTCGAGGAGCCAGCGGTGGACCCCCTCGTGGTTCTCGTCCGGCCGGCGGACGACGAAGGCGTTGAGGGAGAGCGAGTGGCGGCCCACGATCAGCGAACAGGTCGTGGAGAGCTTGCGGGTGCCGGGCAGCTTGACGACGTAGGTGCCCGCGGCGGGCGACTCCCACTCCAGGTCGGCGTCCTTGAGGGTGCGCTCGATCACCGCACCGGCATCCGTCATCTGCCGCTGGCCCGCGGAGGGCTCCCGTTCCTCACCCATGCAGCGATCGTAGGTGACGGCGGCGCTCCTGCATCGCGGCGGTGTAGACGTCGGCGGTCGCGGCGGCGGCGGTGTCCCAGCCGAAGGACTGGGCGTGCCGGGCCGCGGCGCTGCCCATCCGGGCGGCCAGCGACGGGTCGTCGAGGAAGCGGCGCAGCGCCCGGGCGTATTCCGCCGGGTCGTGGCCGGCGACCAGGAAGCCGCTGACGCCGTCCCGCACCGCCACCGGCAACCCGCCGACCGCGGCCGCCACGACCGGGGTGCCGCACGCCTGGGCCTCGATCGCCACCAGCCCGAACGATTCGCTGTACGAGGGCATGACCAGCACGGACGCGGCGCGGTACCAGTCGGCGAGCTGCTCCTGGCCGACCGGCGGACGGAACCGCACCAGATCGGCGATGCCCAGCCGGGCCGCCAGCTTCTGCAGGCCCTCGGGCTTGGCCAGGCCGCTGCCGCTGGGCCCGCCGACCACCGGGACCACCAGCCGGGAACGCAGCGAGGGGTCCCCGTCGACCAGCACCGCGGCGGCGCGCAGCAGGATGTCGGGGGCCTTCAGCGGCTGTATGCGGCCGGCGAAGAGCGGGATGACCGCGTCCTGCGGCAGCCCGAGGCGGGCCCGGGCGGCGGCCCGGCTGGCCGCGACGTCGTCGACACCATCAACACCATCAACACCGCCGACACCGCCCACACCGCCGTCCACCAGCGGCCGGAAGCGGTCGAGGTTGACGCCGGGGTGGACCACCGCGACCTTGCCGGGATCGGCGTCGTAGTGCCGGACCAGCTCGGCCGCCTCCTCGGCGGTGTTGGCTATCAGGCGGTCGGCGGCCTCGACGATCTGGGTCTCGCCGATCACCCGGGCGTGCGGCTCGAGGGCGTCGCCGACGGCCAGCGCGGCGTTCTTGACCTTCGCCATGGTGTGCATGGCGTGCACGAGGGGGACCCGCCAGCGGTCCGCGGCCAGCCAGCCGACGTGGCCGGAGAGCCAGTAGTGGGAGTGCACCAGGTCGTAGTAGCCGGGGCGGTGGCCCGCCCATGCCTGCATCACGCCGTGGGTGAAGGCGCACAGCTGGGCCGGCAGCTCCTCCTTGGCCAGCCCCTCGTACGGGCCCGCGTCGACGTGCCGGACCAGCACGCCGGGCGCCAGCTCGACGGCGGGCGGCAGGGCCGCGGTGGTGGCCCGGGTGAAGATCTCCACCTCGATGCCGTGCGCGGCGAGCTTCCGGGCCAGCTCGACGATGTAGACGTTCATCCCGCCGGCGTCGCCGGTGCCGGGTTGGTGGAGCGGGGAGGTGTGCACGCTGAGCATCGCCACCCGGCGGGGGCGCCGGGCCCCTCCGGGCAGGCGCAGTCGCGACGGGACCGCGAACTGGCTGTGGGGACGGCTGCGGAGCCTGGACACATATTGGCTCACTGCGAGCTACCTCCTAGACGAGGGCGGGTGGCGCGCCTCCGCCCCCCTGCAACAACGCCGGACCACCATCCATTTCCGTCCGGCCCGTCGTCTTCGAACTTTCTTCGTACTTTGCCAAAGCGTGACCGCGGGCCGGGGCGCGGCCCTGGTCAGGGCACCCGACCGGCCGGGCCGCCGCGGCCCCATACCCTCGATACCCTCGCTGCATGGCCCGCCGCTCCCCCGTTTCCGCCTCCCGCACCGCCGCCGTACCGGCCCCCGCGCCGTCCCGGCCGGTCGGAAACGCCACCCGCGGCACCACCAACCCCAACCGGCTGCGCCGCATGGACCGCTGGATCGCCGCCGAGCACGGCGCGGAACTGCGCCGCACCGCCGACCCGGTCGCGGTCGACCTGGGCTACGGCGCCGCCCCTTGGACCGCGCTGGAGCTGCTCGGGAGGCTGCGTACGGTCCGGCCGGACGCCCAGGTCGTCGGCATCGAGATCGACCCGGCCCGGGTCGCCGCGGCCCTGCCGTACGCCCGCGCCGGGCTGGACTTCGTCCACGGCGGCTTCGAGGTGCCGCTGCCCGGCGGGCCCGGCCGCGCGCCGGTCCTCATCCGGGCCGCGAACGTACTCCGCCAGTACGACGAGGACGAGGTCGCCGCGGTCTGGGCGCGGCTGTGCGCCCGGTTGGCGCCCGACGGGCTCCTGGTCGAGGGCACCTGCGACGAGATCGGGCGGCGCCACGTCTGGGTCGCGCTGGGCCCCGAGGGCCCCCGCACGGTCACCTTCGCAACCCGGCTCGGCTCCCTCGACACCCCATCCGACCTGGCCGAACGTCTCCCCAAGACGCTGATCCACCGCAATGTGCCGGGCGAGCCGGTACACGCCTTCCTGCGCGACTTCGACCGTGCCTGGGCGAGCGCCGCCCCGCTCGGCGCGCTCGGCGCCCGGCAGCGGTGGCGCGCCGCGGTCGCCTCCCTGGCGACGGACTGGCCGCTGGCCGGGGACCCCCGCCGGCGGCGCCAGGGCGAGGTCACGGTGCGGTGGGAGGCGCTGGCCCCGCGCGGCGGCTGACCGGTGCGCCCGGCCGGAGCCCGTTCCACGGTCACCGCCGCGGCCGCTCCGACCCTGGTGCGCCGGACAGACCGGCCGGCCCTACCTAGGACGCGCTCCCCACCGGGACCGCCGTGCCGGCCGCCAGCCCGCGCAGCCGGGCCTCGGACTCCGACCCGGGCGACGCGGTGTACGTCACCAGCACCTGGTCCGGGTCCGCGCCCAGCCGGAAGCTCTCGAAGGTGACGGTCAGCTCCCCGGCCTCCGGGTGCCGGATCCGCTTGGTGCCGCGCAGGCACTCGTACACCCCTTGCGCCGCCCACATCCGGCGGAACTCCGGGCTGCGGTCGAGGAGTTCGCTCACCACCTCGCAGATCCGCGGATCGTCCGGGTGCCGGCCGCTGTCGGCGCGCAGATTGCCGACGACCTCCTCGGCCTTCTTGTCCCAGTCCGGGTACCGCTCCCGGGCGGCCGGTTCGAGGAAGACCAGCAGTGCGGTGTTCCGCCGGTCGGGGTCCAGCGCTGCGAGGTCGAAGGAGAGCCGGGCGCCGGAGTCGTTCCACGCCAGGATGTCCAGGCCGCGGCCCAGCACGACGGCGGCGACCGTGCGGTCCATGGCCGCCAGCAGCTGCCGGATCTCCGGCCGCACGGTCTGTGCCGGTCCGGGCACGCAGCCGGCGGCCCCGTCGGCGGGGCGGCGGCGCGGCATCGCGACGTTCCGCAGATACGTCACTTCGCCATCCGAGAGTCGCAGCGCCCGCGCGATGGCGTCCAGGACGGAGTCGGAGACGGCGGGCGCCCGGCCCTGCTCGATCCGGATGTAGTAGTCCACGCTGATCCCGGCGAGCTGGGCGACCTCCTCGCGCCGCAGCCCGCGCACCCGGCGCCGGCCGAACCCGTCGGGCAGACCTACCTCGGCCGGGTCGAGCTCGGCACGGCGCGCCTTGAGGAAGGCGCTGATCTCGATTTCCCCGTGCAGCATCACTCCAGTATGCGCCGGTCGGCGCGAGGGCTGACGCCTCGGCGCCGCTCAGCCGTTCCCGTCCGGCGCCTCACCCGGTGCGTGCAGCGCGGCCAGCAGGGCCGCCACCAGGTCCTTGTCGCGGTCCTGGGTGAGCAGGTCGCGGGCCACGTCCGGCGGCACCCACAGCAGGCGGTCCACCTCCTTGTTGGGGATGAACCCGCCGCCGGTGGCCTCGGCGGCCCAGTAGCGGACCTCCTTGGGCCGGCCGCCGACCCGATAGCGGACGGTGGGGAGTTCCGGGCCGGGTGCGCAGGTCGCCCCGGTCTCCTCCAGCACCTCGCGCAGCGCGCCGCGCAGCGGGTCCTCCCGCGGCTTCAGCTTGCCCTTGGGGTACGACCAGTCGTCCCACTTCGGTCGGTGCACCAGGGCCAGCACGATCCCGTCGCCCCCCGGCGCCCGGCGCCACAGCACGCAGCCCGCCGCCCGGATCGGCCCGGCCACCGGTGTCCGCGCGCCGGCCGCTCCGCCGCCCTTGTGGCCCGCCGTCCTGCCCATCTCTCCCCTTTTCCGGTTTCCGGTTCCTTTTCCGGTTCCGTTTTCCGGCCCGCTCAGGCGGTGCGCTCGGCGGCCGGGCCGGGCAGCCACACCAGGCCGAAGGCGTACCGCGCCGCCTCGACCTCGTGACGCTGGTCGGCGTGGAGCACGCCCAGCGCGTACGCGGTGGCCGGCGCGATCCGCGGGGTACGGGCCGCGGCGGCGGCCGCGCCGGCCGCCTCGGCGGCGTCACGGTGGTGCTCCAGGGCCCGGCCGGATTCGGTCAGCCGGGGGTCGACCGTCTCGGGGGCGACCACCTCCTGGGCGTAGTTGCTCAGCCGGACCAGCAGCCGCACCTGGTGCCAGGGCGCGTCCTGGTGGTGGTGGTCGACGGCGAGCGCGGCGGCGTTGTACGGGTGGCCGGCGCGGGCCAGCGGCAGGGTGGCGACCGCCTCGGCGAGCCGCCGGTGCGCCTGCTCGGCGAGCGGCGGCAGGGCCTCCGCGGCGGACACCTCGCCGGCCCGGCGGGCCAGCGGCGCCTCCGAGGCGAGCACCGCGACCGCGTCCGCGACGGCGTGGAAGCGGGACGAGCCGAGCGCCTGGAGGGCCGCGGAGTGGGCCCGCGTACGGGCCAGGGTGAGTTGCCGGTCGAGCAGCGCCCCGGCCCGGGCGGCCCCGGCGGCGAGCGCGCTCTCCCGGTCCGGTTCGGTGGCGGCGGCCGGGACGGTGGCCGTGGCGGCGCTGCCGGACGCGGCCGGGCGGCCGTCCCGGGCGCTCCGGCTCCCCCGTCCGCCCCGCTCCGCCGGCCGTTCGATCCGCTCGGCGCGCCCGGTGAGCCGCTGCAACGCCCCCATCAGCCGGTCGCGGCGCGCCGTGCACGCCTGCTCACGGGCCAGCGTGCCGCTCAACCAGCCGAGTTCGGCGCGGAGTTGATCGGCCCAGAGCTCTTCGGTCAGCGGCCGGAAGGTGTGCAGCGTGGCGCTGATCCGGCGGGCGGCGCGACGCAGTTGCCGGGCCGCCTCGCCGGCGCCCGCCGCATCCGGGCCGGCCTCCCGGTGGAGCCGCAGACTGCGCAGGAATTCCGCGGCGTGCCAGTGGAGGTAGCCGGCCAGCACCTCCTCGGCCGTCCGCCCGGCGAGCCCGGGCCCGGCCGGGTCGTCATCGGGCCCGTACGGCACCCCGGCCGCGTAGCTCCCGCCTTCCCCCCGGTAGTTCCCGCCCGCCGTGGCGTAATTGCCGCCCGCCGCCCCGTAGGGACCGTCGTCCGCCCCGTGCCTCAGCATCTCCCCGTACGCCCTGTCCCCGTACACACCGTCCCCCGGCCCGTCCACTACCGCTGCACGGGCCCCCGGCGTCCGGCCGGGCTCGTATCCGATTCCGCTTCCGATTCCGCTACTGATCCCCGTGCCGGTACCGAGGAGACCGGGCCACGGCCCCCCGGCCGGCTGGTCATGTCGCTGGGCCACGCCGGCGCCTCCGGGCGTCGATGAGCATTTCCTGTACGTTCCGCAGCGGGGTGCCGTCCGCGTCCACCGCGCGCCGGGTCCAGTTGCCGTCCGGGCCCAGGTGCCAGGACGAGGTCGAGTCCGACGTCCCGGTTTCCAGCAGCCGGTTGAGGGCCGCCCGGTGGGCCGGGTCGGTGACCCGCACCAGTGCCTCGATCCGCCGGTCGAGGTTGCGGTGCATCATGTCGGCGCTGCCCAGCCACACCTCGGGCTCGCCGCCGTTGCCGAAGGCGAAGACCCGGGAGTGCTCCAGGAAGCGGCCGAGGATGCTGCGGACCCGGATGTTCTCGCTCAGCCCGGCGACCCCGGGGCGCAGCGCACAGATGCCGCGTACCCAGACGTCGACGGGCACCCCGGCCTGCGAGGCCCGGTAGAGCGCGTCGACGACCGCCTCGTCGACCATCGAGTTGACCTTGATGCGGACGTAGGCGGGACGGCCCGCCCGGTGGTGCGCGGCTTCCTTGTTGATCCGCTGGATCAGCCCGTCGCGCAGCGAGGTGGGCGCCACCAGCAGTCGGCGGTAGGTCTCCCGCCGGGAGTAGCCGCTGAGCCGGTTGAAGAGGTCGGAGAGGTCAGCTCCTACCTGGGGGTCCGCGGTCAGCAGCCCCAGGTCCTCGTACAACCTGGCCGTCTTGGGGTGGTAGTTGCCGGTCCCCACGTGGGAGTACCGGCGCAGGGTCTCGCCCTCCTGGCGGACCACCAGGGACAGCTTGCAGTGCGTCTTCAGCCCCACCAGGCCGTAGACGACGTGGCAGCCGGCCTCCTCCAGCTTCCGTGCCCACTTGATGTTGGCCTGCTCGTCGAAGCGCGCCTTGATCTCCACGAGGACCAGCACCTGCTTGCCGGACTCGGCGGCGTCTATCAGGGCGTCCACGATCGGGGAGTGGTCGGAGGTGCGGTAGAGGGTCTGCTTGATGGCGAGCACGTTCGGGTCGGCGGCGGCCTGCTCCAGGAACGCCTGCACGGAGGTGGAGAACGAGTCGTAGGGGTGGTGCAGCAGCACGTCGCGGGCGCGCAGCGCGGCGAAGACGTCGGGTGCGGACGCCGACTCCACCTCCGCCAGGTCGCGGTGGGTGCCCGCCACGAACTTGGGGTACTTCAGCTCCGGCCGGTCCAGCGCCCCTATGCCGAACAGTCCGGTCAGGTCGAGCGGGCCGGGCAGCGGGTAGACCTCGGCCTCGGAGACCTTCAGCTCCTGGACCAGCAGGTCCAGGACGGACGGGTCGATGGACTCCTCGACCTCCAGGCGGACGGGCGGCCCGAAGCGCCGCCGCATCAGCTCCTTCTCCAGGGCCTGGAGGAGGTTCTCGGCGTCGTCCTCCTCCACCTCCAGGTCCTCGTTGCGGGTCACCCGGAACATGTGGTGCGCCCGCACCTCCATCCCCGGGAACAGCTCCTCCAGGTGGGCGGCGATCACGTCCTCGATGGGCACGTACCGCTGCGGGGACGCCTCCAGGAAGCGGGAGAGCAACGGCGGGACCTTCACTCGCGCAAAGTGATCGTGCCCGCTGACCGGATTGCGGACGACCACGGCCAGATTCAGCGACAGCCCGGAGATGTACGGGAAGGGGTGCGCCGGGTCGACCGCCAGCGGCGTGAGCACCGGGAAGATCTGCTGCCGGAACAGCGTGAACAGCCGGGCCTGCTCCTTCTCGGTCAGATCGGGCCAGCGGATCAGGTGAATGCCCTGGTCGGCGAGTTCCGGTGCGACGTCCTGCTGGAAGCAGGCGGCGTGCCGCGCCATCAGCTCCCGGGACCGGGTCCAGATCTGGTCCAGCACCTCCCGGGGCTGGAGCCCGGAGGCGGAGCGGGTGGCGACCCCGGTCGCGATCCGCCGCTTGAGGCCGGCGACCCGGACCATGAAGAACTCGTCCAGGTTGCTGGCGAAAATCGCAAGGAAGTTCGCCCGTTCGAGGAGCGGGGTGCCCGGGTCCTCGGCCAGCTCCAGCACCCGCTCGTTGAACCCCAGCCAACTGCGCTCCCGGTCCAGGAAGCGCCCGCTGGGCAGCTCCTCGCCGTTCGCACCCGGGACGCCGCGGTCCTCGTAGGCATCCGGATCGGCGTCGAGGTCGGGCTCCAGCCCGGAGAGGGCGCGCCGGACCGCGTTCGGGCGGTGCGCGGCGATCGAGCCCACCGACGGCTGCACCGAGGGCTGCTGCACCGAGGAGTCTGCCACCCTCGGCGATTCCTGGGACGGCATCTCGGGCTGGGCCGGGGCCTGAGCGCCGCGCTGCTGGTTCATGTCCTTATTCTTCCGCGCTCGGGCGCTTCCAGGCGCGCCAGGAGGCGGCGGCACGATTTCGAGCCGCGGGTTCGGGACGTTCGGCACAGCGGGCTGCATTCAGTGATGTTTGCAAGAGATCTTGAACCGCCGGTAACGCGAACATGGCGACCAGGCAAGCGGGAAACTACTCCCGGGTATTTCCCGGTCGGCTCACCGCCCCGCGATCTTCACATCCGCCAATCCGGGCGAAGCGCCGGAAGCCGGGCCGGCACCGCACGCGCATCCGGAAAACTCCCCGGCGCCGCCCGCCCCCGCTGCCTACGCTGAGCGCGTGCCCAGACCTTCCACACCACCCATACCGCCGCTGCCCCCACTCCCGTTCACCCCCGACTACCCACTGCGGACCGAGCGGCTGGACCTCCGCCCGGTGCGCCACGACGACTTCGACGCCGTCTACGCCTACCAGCGCCTCCCTGAGGTCTGCCGTTACCTCTACTGGGGCCCGCACGACGAGGCCGGCTCCCGCGCCTCCGTCGCCGACAAGGTCACCCGCACGACCCTGCGGGAGTCCGGCGACATCCTCCAGCTCGCCGTCGTCGTCCACGAGACGGGCACCCTGGTCGGCGACGTCACCTTCGTCTACACCCACCGCGAACACCGCCAGGGCGGCATCGGCTACGTCTTCCACCCCGACCACGCCGGCCACGGCTACGCCACCGAAGCCTCCCGCGCCCTGCTGAAGCTGGGCTTCGAGGGGCTCGGACTGCACCGCATCCAGGCCGAGTTGGACGGCCGCAACACCGCCTCCGCCAAGCTGCTGGAGCGCCTGGGCATGCGCCGCGAGGGCCAGCTGCGGGAGAACGAGTTCCTCGACGGCGAATGGAGCGACGAGGTGATCTACGCGATCCTGGCGCGCGAGTGGCGCGAGCAGCAGGAGCAGCCCCCGACGGCGTGACGACAGCGGCGGGGCGGGCACCCTGGCCCGCCCCGCCGCACACCATCACCGGCCATCCACCGCTCACCGGCCGCCGGCCACTCCCCGCACACCGGTCACGCCGGTCACACCCGTCACACCGGTCACGTCTCCGACCGGTACATCAGGTCCGTCTCGTGCGTGACGAAGCCCAGCCGCTCGTACACCGTCACCGCGGCCACGTTGTCCGCGTCCACGTAGAGCATCGCGGTCGCCAGGCCCTGCGCCGCCAGGTGCCGCAGCCCGATCGCGGTGAGCGCCTTGCCCAGGCCGCCGCCCTGCGCGCCCGGCCGCACCCCGAGGACGTAGACCTCACCCAGGCCCTCCTCGGCGTGCACCTTCGTCCAGTGGAAGCCGACCAGCCGGTCGTCCTTCTCGGCGAGGAAGAAGCCCTTGGGGTCGAACCACGGCTCGCCCTTGCGGTCGTCCAGGTCGCGCTGGGTCAGCGAGCCCTGCTCGGGGTGGTGCGCGAAGGCCGCCGCGTTGATCTCCAGCCAGGCCGCGTCGTCGGTGTCCGGCTGGAAGGTCCGCACCGTCACCCCCTCCGCGAGCACCGGCTCCGACAGGTCCAGGTCGGCCAGCGCCCGCCGCATCTGCCGCAGCTCACGGAACATCGTCAGCCCCAGCGTCTGCGCCAGGTGCCGGGCCGCCGGGTGCCCGCCGTGCGCCCACACCCGCAGCCGGCGCCCGGACTGGACGAGGAGTTCACCGCCCAGCGCCCGTCCGTGGCCCCGACCGCGGTAGCCCGGGTGGACGACCAGCTCGGCGGCCGGCGCCTCCACCGGGTCGGTGTCCTCCAGTTGCCCGTACCCGACCAGTTCCTCGGCGGCCTCCCCCGGCGCGAACACCAGCACATGCCGTACGCCGTCCCGCCGGCCGCCCCGCAGCTGGAGCCGCCCCTGCTCGGACACGGCCGGCTGCCCGTCCGTCCGCGCGGCCCGTTCGATCAGCTCAAGGACGGCCGCGGCCCCTTCCGGCGCGAGCTCGTCGACCACCTGGATCCTGCGGCCGGTCCGGCCCATCTCCTGTGCAGCGTCAGTCATGTCTGAAGCGTACGACGCTGCCGCGACGTCACGGGGGTGCCGCGGACGCCGCCGCGATCCGCCCGGCCACCGCCCGGCCACCGAGTCGTAAGCCGCCGACCCCTATCCCTCTACGCGCGTCGACAATATGCTGCCGTCCGCTCAGCACCATCCACGGAGGGGAACCATGCCACCGACACCTCAACGGCGCCGTCTGGCCCGCAGATTGGCCGCCGGCGCCGCCGTGCTCGCCACCGCCGCGGGCGTCACCCTGACCGCCACCGCGCCGCCCGCCGGCGCCGACAGCGGCCGCGCCCACCGGCCCGCCGGCACGGTCGACGTCCAGTTGCTCTCCTTCAACGACTTCCACGGCAACCTCGAACCGCCGCAGGGCTCCTCCGGCACCGTCGAGGAGCTCCAGGCCGACGGCACCAAGAAGACCGTCCCGGCCGGCGGCGTCGAGTACCTGGCGCAGTCCCTCCGCACCGCCCGCAAGGGCCACCCGTACTCCGTCACCGCGGCGGCCGGCGACATGATCGGCGCCAGCCCGCTGCTCTCCGGCCTCTTCCACGACGAGCCGACCATCGAGGCGATGAACAAGCTCGGCCTCGACGTCACCTCCGTCGGCAACCACGAATTCGACGAGGGCCGCACCGAGTTGACGCGGATGCAGCGCGGCGGCTGCCACCCCAAGGACGGCTGCTACGAGAAGGGCAAGACCTTCCAGGGCGCCGACTTCCCCTACCTGGCCGCCAACGTCACCGACGACAGGACCGGCAAGCCGATCCTCAAGCCGTACACGGTCTGGCAGCACAAGGGCGTCAAGATCGGCTTCATCGGTGTGACGCTCAAGGGCACCCCGGACATCGTCAACGCCGACGGCGTCAAGGACCTGACGTTCCACGACGAGGTCGCCACGATCAACAAGTACGCCAAGGTCCTCGACCGCCAGGGCGTCAAGGCGATCGTCGCGCTGATCCACGAGGGCGGCCTGCCCGCCTCCACCTCGTACAACTACGACTGCGACAGCCCCGGCCCGGGCGCCGGCATCTCCGGCCCGATCGTGGACATCGCCAAGCACGTCAGCCCCCAGGTGGACGCCCTCGTCACCGGCCACACCCACCAGTCCTACACCTGCACCATCCCCGACCCGGCCGGCCACCCCCGCACGGTCACCTCGGCCGCGTCCTACGGCCGCCTCTACACCGACACCACGCTCACCTACGACCGCCGGACCCACGACATCGTCCGCACCGCGGTCCACGGCCCGCACGCCACCAACCACGTGGTCGACCGCACCCAGCCGAAGGCGCCGGACATGACGTCCCTGATCGCCCGCTGGAACAAGCTCGCCGCCCCCGTCGCCAACAAGCCCGTCGGCTATATCTCCGCCGACATCAACGGCCGCGGCGCCGGCACCCCCGAAGAGCCCCTGGGCGATCTGATCGCCGACGCCCAGTTGGCGGCCACCCAGGACGCCGGCAAGGGCGGCGCCCAGCTCGCGCTGATGAACCCCGGCGGTATCCGCTCCGACCTCGCCTACAAGGCGTCCGGCGCCGAGGGCGACGGCGTCGTCACCTACGCCGAGGCGTTCACCGTCCAGCCGTTCACCAACATGACCAACGTCGTGGACCTGACCGGCGCTCAGCTCCTGGCCGCCCTCCAGCAGCAGGTCAGCGGCCCCAACGAGGCGTCCCCCAAGGTCCTCCAGATCTCCCGGGGCCTGACCTACACCCTGGACATGACCAAGCAGGGCGCCGCCCGCGTCGTCACCGACTCGATCAAGGTGGCCGGCTCGCCGCTCGACCCCGCCAAGACCTACCGCGTCGCCATGAACGAGTTCCTGGCCGGCGGCGGCGACGGCTTCCCCGCCCTCAAGCAGGGCACCAACAAGTACGTCGGCCCGTCGGACCTGGACGCCCTCACCGCCTACCTGACGGCGCACTCCACCCCGACCAGCCCCCTGGCCCCGCCGAAGGCGGACCGGATCACGCTCTTGAAGTGACGCAGTAGGACGTGCCGATGCCCCCTGCACAGGCTGTGCAGGGGGCATCACTGGCGTCGTTGACTATGTACCGCTACCGCTCGCCGAATGTGCCATTGACGACACCGGCGATGAATGCGCGCCATCCCTCGACAGAGCTGGTCACGACCGGGCCGGACTGATGCTTGCTGTCGCGCGTGGCGACTGCGGCGCCGAGGTTGGCCACCTCGACGCAATCGCCATTCCCCGCGCTATAGCTCGACTTGAACCACGCTGCGCCGCCTTGCTCAACCTTGCTCATACTCTCCTGCCACTTCAGCGATCAGGTGCCGCGACGCCGAACCATCGAGCGCCGTCTCCCAGATGTCTCGGAACGCCGCGTCGTACTCGTCTACTTCCTTCGGCTTGTCCAGGTACAAACTCCCTGTGAACCCCTCCACGTAGACAGTCGCGGGTTCTGACTCGCTCCCATCCGCGTTGAGAGGGAAGCGTAGAAGGTTGAATCCACCGGATGCGGCCCCTAGATGCATACCGTTGGCAAACGGCACGACGCAGATTTCGATGTTTGGCAGCTCTGACATGTAGACGAGGTGGGCGAGTTGCCGTGCCATCACCTCGGGTCCGCCGATGGGACGCCGCAGTACCGTCTCGTTCAGCACCACGCGGAACTTCAACGGATCAGTGGTCCGGGTGAGAATCGCTTGGCGCTCCATGCGCAAGCGCACCCGTCCTTCAAGGTTTTCCTCGCTGATGTCACGGAGATGACCACGGATGATCGCTCGCGCGTAGTCCTCGGTCTGTAGTTGTCCCGGTACAAGCTCGCTTTGGTACAGGGAAACGCTCACCGCTGCTTCGGACAAGCCTACGTACAGGTGGAACCCCTCCGGGATCACGTCCCCGTACGCATGCCACCAACCCCGCGCCTTGGTCTCCTTCGCAAGCGCCATCAGCACCTCGGTGAGGTCTGGAGGTGCTCCGTAAACCGTGCACATCGTCTGAACGTCGTGGCTGCGTAACGAAACCTGGCCCGTCTCGATGCGCCACATCTTGGCTTCCGACCACTCCAGCTTGCGGGCCGCAGCGCGCACCGTGAACCGGGACTTAGTGCGCAAGTCCCGTAAATGCCGGCCCAGTTGACGCCTCGGCACCGTCGACCCCGTAGGCCCATCGGTCACGAGCCCACCTCCTGCATGCAGTTCGAAGGACCCCCGACACCCGAAATGGAAACAGCCTGACACTCCGTCCGCAATGACGGTCTCCAGTTCGAACAATCAGTCTCGAATCCTCGAAGAGAAGTCTTGCTGATTCCGCTGACCGACCGGCACGCTGACACATGCCGTCGCTCTCCGCGTCCAGGCGACTGCGCACTGCAGTCATGGCGACCAAGCGAACCACCATCGCAGAAGGGCACCCCCATGCCGAGTCCACCCCCTTTCACTCCAGCCCCCTGGCCCGCCCCGCCCCAGCCGCGGCCCGGCTGCGCGCACTGTGCTGACCTCGACAACCGCCGCGACACCGCCCGCCAGCAGTGCGACCGCAGCGCCGAGACGGACTGCAACGTCATGTTGCGGCGGCATCTTCAGGAAGCGCACTCGTGATCGTCGCGCTGACCGTTCGCGGGGCCGAAGTCCGCCCCCGGGACGTCGTGTCCATCGGCGGCAATCCGCACACCGTGATCGACACCCGCGAGCTGGCCGGCTTCCGCAAGCGGCTCCAGTTCGCCGACGGCAACGCATACGTCCTCGCGCGTACGGCCCTCATCGAGGTGTCGCGACCCTACGTCGCCCAGCACACCGCCATCGCTTGACCAAGCCACCGAAGGCACCCGGCCACAGAGGTCAAAAAGCAGGACCCCGGCAACGGAGGCACCCGTCCCGGGGGATGGCCACCAGCCAATCCGAAGGAGCCGATGACAGTGCTCGACCCTATCTCCCGTTGCCTCGTGTGGGTATGGCAGTTCGTCGTGCCGCCCGTAGCACAGGGGCGGCACGCGCGAAGCCGGACGCACCAGCCTCTGGCCCGCGCCTGCACGACGGAGGTGCCCCGGCACCCTCGACCCAGTGCGGCCGGTACGACACGCGGGCCCGAGGAGCCGCTGAACAGTGATGCGGTCCCGCTGGTGCGGCCCTACGTCGTCGCGTACGAGGAGCGGCAGCGCCACCGCGACCGGGCGGCACTGACCCGGCTGATGGGACTCACGGCGGCCGGCCGGTGAACGGTAACGAGGACGGGCAGGCGCCGGAGCGGCCCCGTATGACCCTGCGCGTCTACACGGTCAATCGGTGTGGCGTCGTCACCGCGGCAAGGGGCGAAGTGCAGGTCGTGGTCGGAAAGCGGGCAGTTCCCGACCCCCTCGGCCTGACGTATCCGCCATGCCGGTGCCGACGCTGTGGTGACGCACCGGCGAGACGGGCGACGCTGACGTAGTCGTCGCAGTCGTCGCAGTCGTCCCAGTGCGCGGGCCGCCGGACGGATCCTCGGCGGCCCTCCCCACTCGTACGGGCCCGGCCGCGGGCCGGCGCCTCAGGAGAAGTCCCCCGCGTGGTCGCGCGCCCACTGGGCGAAGGTGCGGGCCGGGTGGCCGGTGACGCGTTCGACGGTGTCCGTCCCCGCGAAGAGGGGCGCGTCCACCGACCGGCCGAAGAGGCGGATGAGTTCGCGGGCTGCCGCCACGGGGAAGTGCGGGCCGGCCATCGCCTCGGCGGCCTCGTCCTCCGAGATCTGCTCGATGCGCGTCGGCCGGCCGATGGCCTCGCCGATGGCGGCGACCTGCTGGGCGTTGGTCAGCACCTCCGGGCCGGTGAGCTCGTAGACCTGTCCGACGTGGGTGCCGGTGCGGTCCAGGAGCGCGAGGGCGGCGACGTCCGCGAGGTCGGCCTCGTGGACGGGCACGCTCTGAGCACCCGGGTGCGGGTCGCGGACCACACCGTTCTCGCGGATCGCCGGGGCCCAATTGAACGCGTTGGTGGCGTAGTTGCCGCCGCGGAGGAAGGTCCACTCCAGGCCGGAATCGCGGATCACGCGCTCCACGAGGGCGTGCGAGCGGGCGATGAAGTTGGTCTCGTCGGCGGGCGTACCGGTCACCGCGAGGGAGGAGTTGAGGACGATCCGGGAGACGTCGGCCTTCACGGCGGCGTCGATCAACCGTTCCACGGACTCGCCGCCACCGGCCGCGAGGTTGAGGAAGAGGGCGTCGGCTTCGGCGAGCAGCGGGGCGGGGTCGGCGTCCTCGGTGAGGTCCGCGCGCACCGCCTCGACCTGGGCGGGAAGTCCGGCGCGGGCCGGGTCGCGAGTCAACGCACGAACTGGAACACCCTCTTCCACAAGGCGATCGACAAGACGGCGGCCGATATTGCCGGTTGCTCCGGTTACCACGATCATGGGGGCTCCTCCCGAGGGACGCGGCGGCGGAATCGCGCCGGGGAGGATGACGGTAGTTCAGGCCACCCCACGGACGCGGCAAGATTTTGCCAAGGACGGCCGGACAACTTTCGCGTATCTCACATTCCGTGAGCACGACTTGCGCTCCCGGGTCCCGCTCGTGGTGGGATGTGCGGATGCGAACCCCCACACGCATAGCTTCACCCTCGTCCCCACCTTCCCACCGGGCCGCCGCTTCCGGTTCCGCTTCCGAAGCCGGCGACCAGCCCCACATAGCCGGGCGCCCGGACGATCCGCAGGGTGACACCAGAGAGCTCCAGCCGGTCAATCCGTACGCGGACCTGGCCGACCTCGCCGATCCGGAACCGGGCCCGGCAGCGGGAGCCCCGTCCGGAATCCGGTCGGGAGCGCAGTTCGGAACACCGCCCGGAGCTCAGTCCGGAGCGCAGTCGAGCGGTCATGGGGACGGCCTGGAATTCGGGGCGGAGTACACCCCCTCGGCCCGGCAGCGCGGCTACCTCAACGAGCGGGACGACCACAACGACGATCCGCTGGGCCTGGGCCTGCGCTCGGACGACGAGGACGGCGCGGACGCCTGGTCGCCCCCGAACCACCGGAAGCTGAAGCGGGGCATCAGCCGCTTCGCGGCCGTTCCGCGCACGCTCAAGCTGCTGGTCGCGCTGGCGGCCTGCGCGGGGACGCTGACCCTCGCCGACCGGTTCGCCGTGCTGTACGCGCAGAACAAGGCCGAGGAGCAGGTGAAGACCGCCCTGCACCTGCACGCCCGGCCCGAGGTGGACATCCACGGCTTCCCCTTCCTCACCCAGGTCTTCGACAAGCAGCTCGACCAGGTCGACGTGGTGATCCCGGACGTCGCCGCGGACCGGGTCTCGCTGGCGAAGGTGGAGGCGTCCGCCCGGAACATCCGGCTCGACGGCGATCTGCCGACCGCCATCAAGGGCGCCACCATCGGCGAGATGCACGGCAGTGTGCTGCTCGCCTTCGACGATATGAACCGCGAACTGGGCGCTTCCCAGGTGAAGTTCAGCGGGGTGGGGCGCAACGGGGTGCGCGCCGTCGGCGAACTGCCGATCGCCGGACACACCTTGCGCGTACAGGCCGAGGCGCGCATCCAGCGCAACGGTGAGCGGGGGATCTCCACCGACATCGGGCAGATGCGGCTGGACATCGGCGACGTGGCGGTCTACCGCCCGGGCACCGGCACGGAGGAGGGCCTGCGGCTGACCCAGAAGGGCGCCGCCGAACTCAGCCGGCAGGCCGCCAAGGTCAAGGCGATGCTCAGCATTCCGGCCATCGCCGAGCGGATCGGCATTCCCCGCGAGTACATCGACGCCGCCCTGCGCAGCGACGACAAGCTGCACGACCTGATCGGCTCGCCGCGCTTCGTCCATCAGCTGATGAACGTCAACCTCGTCGACGTGGTGATGGAGCACCCCTGGCTGCTCCAGAAGGTCGGCATCGACGCGAAGATGCTCGGCGCCCTGACCGAACTGACGAAGCCTCAGCTCGCCGACCGGCTGTCGCTCTCCTTCCAGCTCCCCAAGACCCCGGGCGATGTGCGGCTGCGCAACATCACCGTGGAGAGCGACGGCATCCACGCCGATCTCACCGGCTCGAACCTGCCGTTCGGCGACGCCGCGAAGGGGAAGTAGGGCCCGGGGAAGGGAAGCAGGGCCCGGGGCGGGGAACCGGGCCTATGCCTCCGGCGCCCCCTGCTCCCCCGGATCGGCCTGCTTCCCCGGTGCGGTCCGCTCCCCAGGAGCGGCTCTC
Organism: Streptomyces sp. NPDC058000; assembly: GCF_042886435.1. Taxonomy (NCBI): domain Bacteria; kingdom Bacillati; phylum Actinomycetota; class Actinomycetes; order Kitasatosporales; family Streptomycetaceae; genus Streptomyces; species Streptomyces sp. NPDC058000. The sequence goes on along the minus strand of NZ_JBHVQS010000081.1, from coordinate 15,639 downwards.
TCCCCAGGGCCGGTCTCCTGCCGCGACGTCGCCGCCCGACCCGGCGCGGCGCCCGCGCCCCCCGGTATGTCCGGGGGCGGAGTGGGCGCGCCCGGCAGGGTCAGCAGGGCTTCCGTGCCGCCGCCGGGGGCGTTCCGCAGGCGTACGCCGCCGCCGGACTGTTCCGCCGTGCGGGCCACGATGGACAGGCCCAGACCGCTGCCGGGGAGGCTGCGGGCGGAGGGGGAGCGCCAGAAGCGTTCGAAGACGTGCGGGAGTTCGTCGGGCGGGATGCCGGGGCCGTGGTCGCGGACGGTCAGCGCACCGCCGGCCAGCCGGACCTCGACCGTGCCGCCGGACGGGCTGAACTTCACCGCGTTGTCCAAGAGGTTGACCACCGCCCGCTCCAGCACGGCCGGCTCGGCGCGGACGTACCAGGGGCCGAGGTCGGCGGTGATGGTGAGCGACGGGCCGCGCAACCGGGCCCGTTCGAGGGCGGTGCCGACGATGTCGTGGAGGGCGACCACTCGGAGCGCCGACGCACCGCCGGAGCTCGCCTCCGGTGTGCGGGAGAGCACCTGGAGGTCGCCGATCAGCGCCGCCAGCTCTCCCATCTGGGCCTTCACCGACACGAGCAGGGCCTCCTTGTCCGCGGCCGGGATCTGCCGGCCGGTGCGCTCGCTGCGCTCCAGGAGGTCGATGTTGGTCCGCAGCGACGTCAGGGGCGTGCGGAGCTCGTGGCCGGCGTCGGCGATCAGCTGCTGCTGGAGGTCGCGGGAGGCGGCCAGCGCGGCGGTCATCGCGTTGAACGACCGGGACAGGCGGGCGATTTCGTCCTCGCCGTCGGTGGGGATCCGGATGGTGAGGTCCTGGGTGCGGGCGACGTGCTCGACGGCGGCGGTCAACCGGTCGACCGGTTTGAGGGCCGCCCGGGCCACCCACAGGCCGGCGGTCGCCGCGCCCAGCACCCCGACGCCGGCGACGACCAGCAGCACCAGCGCGAGGTGGTTGAGCGGGTCGGTGACCTGGTCCATCGGCGCGGCCACCGAGATCGCCAGCCGGGTGCCCTGGGCTTCGGCGATCGGGCCGCGGTAGGGGACGGTCGAGACCCGCATCTCGGCGCCGTTCTCGTCCTTGGTGGTGTGGACGGCGCTGGCCAACTGCCCGTCGGCGACCGCCTGGTCCACGCGCTGCGCGCGGATGGGCGCCTTGTTGGGCGAGGTGCAGACGTAGCCGCTCGGGGAGACCAGCTGGATGGTGTACGGCGTGGGCTGGAAGCGGACGTTCAGCGGGCTGCCGGCGCAACGGGCGCTGATCGCCTGGACGTAGTCGGAGTTCACCTCGACGGTGCTCAGGCTGGTGTCGAGCTGCTCGGTGAGCCGGTCCCGGGTGATCAGCCAGCAGGCGGCGGCCGACAGTGCCACCGCGAAGGCCACCGCGACCGCGATGAGCAGCGCCAGCCGGGAACGCAGCGGCAGCTGGTGGAACCTGGTCAGGCCGAAGGAGCCGCCGGACGGGCCTGCTCCGCCCGGGCCCTGGGCGTCCGGGCCGCCGTCGCCGACGGGGCCGCCGCCGAAGCGGGCCGCGCCGCCCTGGAGGCCGGCCGCGCCGTGCGCCTCATGGGCGTGCGCCTCATGGGCGTCGCCGGTGCCGCTCATTCCGCGCCGCCCTCCAGCCTCAGCACATAGCCCACCCCGCGCACGGTGTGGACCAGCCGCGGTTCGCCGCCCGCCTCGGTTTTGCGGCGCAGGTACATCACGTAGACGTCCAGGGAGTTGGAGGTGGGCTCGAAGTCGAAGCCCCAGACGGCCTTGAGGATCTGCTCGCGGGTGAGGACCTGCCGCGGATGGGCCAGGAACATCTCCAGGAGCGTGAACTCCGTGCGGGTCAGCTCGACGGGGCGGTTGCCGCGGGTGACCTCGCGGGTGGCGAGATTCATCCGCAGGTCGGCGAAGGTCAACAACTCGCTCTCGTCGGGCCGGGCGGTGCCGGCGGCCGTGGCGTAGGAGCTGCGGCGGAGCAGTGCGCGGATCCGGGCCAGCAGTTCGTCCAGCTCGAAGGGCTTGACGAGGTAGTCGTCGGCGCCGGCGTCCAGGCCGGTGACCCGGTCGCCGACGGTGTCCCGGGCGGTCAGCATCAGGATCGGGACGGTCACCCCGCCCGCCCGCAGTCGGCGGGCGGCGGTCAGGCCGTCCATCCGGGGCATCAGCACGTCCAGCACGATCAGTTCGGGGTCGTAGGCGGCGACCTTCTCCACCGCGTCCAGACCGTCGACGGCCTGCTCGGTCCCGTACCCCTCGAAGGCGAGCGAACGCTGGAGCGCCTCGCGGACCGCGGGCTCGTCGTCGACGATCAGGATGCGGGCGGGGTGATCACCGTGCTCGGCGGGGCTCATGTGCGTGACTACCTCGGATTGCGTGACGAACGACCGACTGGACCTTTCCTGGCTTCAGCCTGACACGGATACCGCACCGGCGGACGCCCTGTGGACAACCGCCTGTGGACAACCGCTGCCCGGCGACGGCCCCCGCCCGGAGGCCGCCCGGGAGACTGCCCGGCGCTCCGTCCGCAGACCAGCCGAAGCCCGGGCGCGGGCCAGCCGAGGGCCAGCCGAATTCCGCTCGGAACCCGCTCAGACCCCGCTGTTCCCGCCGCCGCTGCCCCCGCCGCGCAGCGCGTCGAGGTCGGCCTTGACGGTGTTGATCGGTATCGCGAAGCCGAGGCCGACGCTGCCCGCCTGGCTGCTGTCCGACGAACTCGGCGAGTACATGGCCGAGTTGATGCCGATGATCTGCCCCTGCATGTCGATCAGGGCGCCGCCGGAGTTGCCCGGGTTGAGCGCGGCGTCGGTCTGTATCGCCTTGTAGGTGGTCTTGGACGAGCCGGTGTCGCCGTTGTACTGGTTGCCGCCGAACTCGAACGGCCAGCCGCCGCCACCGAAGCCGCGACCCTGGCCCTGGCCCTGGCCCTGCCCCTGGTCCTGGCTCTGGCCGTCCTCCTTGGGGACCGAGACATCGCGGTTGAGCGACGAGACGATGCCGCTGGTCACCGAGCCGGTGAGACCCTCCGGCGAGCCGATCGCGACGACCGGGTCGCCGACCACGAGCTTGCTGGAGTCACCGAGCACCGCGTGCGTCAGCCCCTTGGCGCCCTCGACCTTGATCAGCGCCAGGTCCTTGTCCGGGTCGGTGCCGACGACCGTCGCGGTCTTCTTGCTGCCGTCGCTGAAGGCGACGCTCACCTTGCGCGCACCGGCCACCACGTGGTTGTTGGTGACGATCTCGCCGCTGCTGGTGATCACCACGCCCGAGCCGGTGGACTGGCCGCCCGACGTCCGCGCCTGGATCTCCACGATGGCCGGGCTGACCGCCTTGGCCACCCCGGCGACCCCGGTGCCGCCGCCGGTGCTCTGCCCGGCGTTGACGAGCGGAGTGGAGACGCCACCGGATGTGGTGCTCTGCTGCGTGGCGCTGGCGATCAGCGCCGCGCTGCCGCCGCCGATCAGACCCGAGGCCAGTGCCACCGCCGCGATCAGCGCGATCGGCCGCCGGGCCCGGCGCCCCGGCTCCGGCGCGCCGGCTCCGCCCGCGTCCGGCATGCCCGGCGTGAACGGGGGCGGCGGCGGTACGTCGCCGCGCGCCCGGTCCGCGCCGTGGTCGCTGCTGTGGCCGGTGCCGTATTCGGAGCCGTAGGAGTACGGCCGGTCCTGGGGCATTTCATCGCCGCTGCGGCGGTAGCTCTCGGTCATACCCATGACTCTGCGGCCCCTGTATGAGAACCGTCTGAGAACGCCCTGAGAGACCCGGCAGAAGTGGGTATGCCCGGTATAAGGACGCCCCCGTCCGGCCCCCGTTCCGGCGCCGTTCAGCGGCCGGACGCGCTCAGCCCCCGCACCCGCACGACCGCCGCACCACCAGCCGCGACGGGAACTGCCGCAGCCGCTCGCGGCGCGAGCCGACCACCCGCAGCCCGTCGTCCAACACCAGGTCGACCGCCGCCCGGGCCATCGCCTGCCGGTCCGAGGCCACCGTCGTCAGCGGCGGATCGGTGAGCCCGGCCTCCTTCACATCGTCGAAGCCGGCCACCGCCAGCTCGCCCGGGACGTCGATCCGCAGCTCGCGGGCGGCCCGCAGCACGCCGATCGCCTGGTCGTCGGTGGCGCACATGATGGCCGGCGGCCGGTCCGGCCCGGCCAGCACGTCCAGCGCGACCTGGTAGGCGTCGTAGCGGTTGTAGGGCGCCTGGAAGTAGCGCCCCTCCGGCGACCGCCCGGACTCCTGCATGGCCCGCCGCCAGCCCTCCACGTGGTCGGTGACCGGGTCGCCGGACTTCGGGGTCTCCTCGGTGCCGCCCAGGAAGGCGACGTACTCGTGGCCGTGCTCAAGGAGGTGCCGGGTCGCCAGCTGGGCGCCCCAGATGTCGTCGGTCATCACCGCGACGTCGTCGATGGCGTCCGGCCGGCGGTGCAGCAGCACCACCCGGGCGTCCCAGGCGTCGATCTCCGCGGCGGCGTGCTCGCTGGGCCCCTGGCTGATCAGGATCAGGCCGGAGACCCGCATCCCGAGGAACGCGCGCAGATAGTGCACCTCGCGCTCGTCGAGGTAGTTGGCGTTGCCGACCAGCACCATCTTGCCGCGCTCGGAGGCGGCCTGTTCGACGGCGTGCGCCATCTCCGCGAAGAACGGCTGCCGGGTGTCCGGGACGATCAGACCTATGAGGTCGGTACGGCGGGACGCCATCGCCTGCGCGACCCGGTCGGGCCGGTAGCCGAGCTCCTTGATGGCGGCGAGTACCCGCTCGCGCGTGGCCGGGGCAACCGGCCTCGGTCCGTTGTTGATGACGTAACTGACGACGGCGGTGGATGTCCCCGCCAGTTTTGCCACATCATCCCGCGTCACCTTGGCCACGCGCGGCAGTCTACGCGGGTGGCCCTACCGGCGGGCAGGCTGTGTGGACGTGGATCCGGCGTCCGACGAGGACGAACGCGTGGGCGCCCGCCCGTCGGCCGGGTTGCCCCCGTCCCCGTCCTTCGGAGCCTTCGCGGTGTGGCCCTGGGCCTTGGCCTCCGCCGCCGCCCGCTCCACCTTCTCCGGCACCACGAAGCGGTAGCCGACGTTCCGGACCGTGCCGATCAGCGACTCGTGCTCGGGGCCGAGCTTGGCGCGCAGTCGCCGGACGTGCACGTCCACCGTCCGCGTACCGCCGAAGTAGTCGTAGCCCCACACCTCCTGGAGGAGCTGGGCGCGGGTGAAGACCCGGCCCGGGTGCTGCGCCAGGTACTTCAGCAGCTCGAACTCCTTGAAGGTCAGGTCCAGGACCCGGCCCTTCAGCTTGGCGCTGTAGGTGGCCTCGTCCACCGAGAGATCACCGGTGCGGATCTCCGTGGGGCCGTTGTCGGTGGAGATCTGCTGGCGGCCCATCGCCAGCCGCAGCCGCGCCTCCACCTCGGCCGGCCCGGCGGTGTCCAGCATGACGTCGTCGACGCCCCAGTCGGCGGTGACGGCGGCCAGTCCGCCCTCGGTGACCACCAGCACCAGCGGACAGCCGGGCCCGGTGGACCGCAGCAGCTGGCACAAGGACCGCACGTGCGGAAGGTCGCGGCGGCCGTCGATCAGTATGACGTCGGCCCCGGGGGTGTCGATCAGGGCCGGACCCTCGGCGGGGGCCACCCGGACGCTGTGCAGCAGCAAGCCGAGCGCCGGAAGCACCTCCGTCGATGGCTGGAGAGCATTGGTCAGCAGCAGAAGTGAACTCACTTCCGACCACCTACCCGGTTTCCGGCGAGCTTCGTCCTGTGCGGCTCGCTGTCCTGCACGCTTCGCTTGCCCATGACGTCTGGTTCCTCCTCGGTCCCTGCGACGGGGGCACCACCCGGCTAGGCCGGGGGAGTCTGCGGCACTGCTTCGTACGGAGTGCTTCCGCTCACACTCTTCGCGTGCGTGAAAGCACAAAAGGACCCGGGGGCGACGCTGCCCGGATCCTTCTTGCCCAGCAGAATAGCTCACATGAGTTGCGGACCCGAGGCCGATTTTGCACGTTCTTGTGTTCCGTCGATCACTTCGAGTGGTCACCGGGCGACCCTGTTGACGGACGGCGGCGTCCGCATCTAGGCCGCCCACACCCCCGGAATCCGCTTCCCTAAGGGCTTTCCGCGCCCTCGCCCGGGCTCTTCCCCGCCCCCGCGGCCGACCTCGCCAGCGTCCTCGCCACGGCTTCACCGGCTCCCTCCAACGGCCCGCGCTCCGCCGCGCAGCCGCCGCGTTGTCCCAGCATGCGGACGTGATCACGTTCTCCTACCGGGGGCACGGCGGCTCCGGCGGCCGCTCCGCGGTCGGCGACCGCGAGCTCCACGACCTGACCCGCCACCGTCCGCCGGGCCCGCTCCCCGGGGCACCGCCGGATCGCCACCGCCGGCTGCTCCATGGGCGGCTCGGTGGTCCTCCGCCAGGCCGCCCCGCACGGCCGGCAGCGGACGGATCGCGGGTGGGGGGAGCACGGGGAGCGCACGGATGCGTCCCCCGATGTCGTGGTCGCGGTCAGTGCTCCCGCCTGGTGGTACCACCGGGGCACGGCGTCGATGCGGCGCCTCCACTGGGCCGTCACGCGCCCCGCCGGACGCCCGGTCTCCCGCGTCGCATGCTGATGTCCGCCGCCGACCCCGCCACCACCGCACCCTGGCTCGAACCAGGCTTCGGGAACACGGAGAACGCCGCGGGGGCGGAGCCGCCGCGGCGGATCGGGGCGTGCGTGGTGGCGTGGGTGGTGGCGCGGGCGGCCTGACGTCACCCGGCCTCGGCGTCCTCGGCGGGCTCGTCCTCCTCCTCGTCGTCCACCGGCGGTTTGTGGGCGTGGATGCGGTTCTGGGCGCGGATGGCGGTTTCGCGCAGCTCCTGCCACTGGTCGAGGTCGTCGAACACCGGGGAGGTGATGCCCTGGCCCAGCTCGTCCAGCTTGATCAGCGCGCTCTCCGCCCCGGCCAGGGCCCGGGCCAACTCCCGGATCTGTTCGGCGATCCGCGTCGCGAGCGGCACCTCGGTCGCCGACGCCGAGCCCGTCGGCGAGCCGCCCTGCCCGGCGCCGGCACCCGCCCCGCCGGACGGCTGCCCCGCCCCCGACCCCGCCGCCGACCCGCCGGACGCGGGCGCCGGAGCGGACGGCCGGGCCGCCTCGATCGTGCGCGTGGCCCGCGCCACGTCCGACGCGTGGACCACGTCCCACTCCAGCAGGGGCTCCTCCGCGTCGCCGACCCGGCTGATCCGGTCCGGGGCGCCCAGGTCCACCTTCACGTGCTGGTACCGCGCCGCCCCCGTGTCCTCCTCCGGCAGGCCGAGATCGTGCCGGGAGCTGGCGTTGCGCGGCATCCGCCCCGACTCGAACCGCTGGGCCGCGAGCGCCAGCGTCCAGAGCCCGAGCTCGTTGCCCTCCCTGGCCAGCCCGCCGACGACGACATGGGCATCGGCGCGGAACGGCACCTTGCCGGGTTCCCGCTCGGTCCCCAGGGACGATCCGACGTTGCTGGTCAGCAGCTTGTCCGCGATCAGGGCGGTGCCGCCCGCCAGGGCCAGCGTGCAGCGGGCGTCGAGGTCGCCGGCGAGCGCGGGCCCGACCAGGCTGGTGAAGTCGTCGGTCGGCACCGGGACCCAGTTGCCCTTCAGGACGTCGGCACACAGCACACCGCCGTTGGTCCACGCCTTGCGCGCCTGGGTGAGCGCGGTCTTCTTCTCCGAGCGCCAGGGCTGGTCCACTACGGGCCCCAGCAGACCGGCGTAGCCCTTCGTGGACATCCGGCGCTCGTTCTTGATCTCCTTCGCCCGGCTGTGGAGTTCGGCGAAGAGATCGGGCCTGGTCAGGACGTGGAGCAGGGAGACGGCCCGCCAGAGGGGGGTCTGCGGGATCCGGGGGTCCCGGAAGACCGCGGGGGTGTCCGCGGCCGGCCGGCGCCCCACCGCGAGTGCGTAGACCTCGCCCAACTCCTCCTCCTTGCCCCACTCGCGGGCCCGGGTCTGGACGACGAGTTTCAGGGCGCGGGTGGCCACTTCGAGGTTCTGCGCCGTGGCGTCCCACGGTTTGAACTCCACGTGCACCGAGGCCAGGATCGAGCGCAGCGCGTCGTCGAAGACGTCCGCGGCCGGGAGCGCGCCGCTGGTGTGCGCCCGCACCCCCACCGCGATGTGCGCCGGCACGACGAAGGTCTGGGCGATCTGGATCGCCCGGCGCGAGGGCTGCTCACCGGCCGCCTCCTTCGCGAACTCCTCCCGCAGCAGCTCCCGCTTCCGCTCCCGGCCCAGCCCCCAGCGCTGGGTGCGCGGCTTCAGCGGCTCGTTGGCCGGCTGCGGGAGCTCGGCGACCAGCGTCTCCATGGCCAGCGTGGCCGCCTCGTCCTTGACCGCGCCCGGGCCGGCGAGCACCTTCCAGGCGCTGGCCAGCCGCGTGATGCCGTCCCGGGCGACCAGGACGTGCACCGACTCCGTGTCCTCGTCGTCGAAGTCGAGGACGACGGGGTGGACGATCAGCGCCCGGGTCACCCGGCGGGCCAGGATGGACTCCTCGTAGGAGTTCATCTGCAACGTGGCGTGGACGGTCTGGTGGATGTGCTTCCGCAGGTGGTCCAGATCGCGGTAGCGGTAGCGCAGGAACGCCTGCGGACGGCCGTCCTCCGCCGTGCCGGAGACCTGCGGATCGTCCACGTCCAGCACCTGCTGCCCGGTCCGCGGCTGGATGCCGGGGAACAGCTCGGACAGCCAGACCCGGGTGTGCACGGACCGGAGCGTGGCCCCGTCGACGTGCTCCTCCAGCAGCAGGCTGCCGTCCGCGTCGCCGGCGCCGCGGAGTTGCAGGGCGACCAGCTCCGGGGCGACCGAGGCCCGGGCCACCGCGTACCAGGCGTCCTCGGGGAGCGTGGCGAGGCCGCTCTCCCGACCGTGTTTGACGAGCTTCGCCCGGGCGTCGGTGTCCGACCCTTCGGGCAGTTCCCCCGCCACATCGGAGACCAGGACCTGTTCCCTGCCCCACTCCACCGTGATCGGCTGCTGGACCTCGGACTTCGGCATGGACCCTCCGTCGTGATGGGGTGATCGGGCGCTCTGGGGTGATCGGGGAACGGGACCGCTCGTCACAGCGCACCGGGCCCGTCCGCGGTCGGCAGCGCGGTGCCGAACCAGTCGTGCATGAAGGCGCGTTCCGGGCGCTTGGCGACGCTCTGGTACGCGGCGAACGCGAGCACGTCGGCGGCCTGGAGGAAGTAGTTGAGCCGGGCGGACAGGAACACCGGGTCGCCCTGGATGCGCCGGTCGGCGTCCGGCAGTTCGCGGTGGGCGCGGACCAGGGCGCGCTCGCTGCCGTCGCCGTCGAGGACGACCACGGCGTGTTCGCCCGACGCGGCGAGCCGGGCGTTGGTGCGCGCCAGCCAGGCCCGGTACAGGGCGGGGCGGTCGCGCCCGTAGTCGTCGGTCTCGCGGTGGACGGCGGTCACCTGGGCCCCGGGCAGCTCGGCGATGACCCGGAGTTGACGGTGGATCACCTCGCGGCAGTTCGTGAGGTGGGCGGCGCGGGCCGCCGGATCTGGCAGGTCGGGGCGGTAGACGTGCCGGCCGCGTCCGGCGACGAGGTCCTGGGCGTGCAGGGAGGCGTCGACCGGAATGCCCAGGTCCGTCTCCAGGGTGGCCCGGAAGGACATCAGCGCGCGTTTGGCGGCTTCGAGCTCGTCCAGCCGGAGGGACAACGCGGCGAAGGCCGTGATCGTGCGGGCGTCGCCGCCGTCGTCGACGTAGACCAGCCGCACCGGTGCGGCGGAGTCGCTGGTGGCCATGGAGGCCCACTCCATACGGGCGCGCTCGCTGGGACCGCCGTCCGGACGCCATCGTCCGGACTCCCTCTCCCGCTGCCGCGAGGCGTGGCAGGCACCCTCTCGTCACCACGCACAGGCGTCGCCCGGCGGTCGTACGGGAATGCCGCACTGCGGAGGATCAGCCCTCGTACGAGGCGCACACTCACCGCAAGCGACACGCCGCTCCTCAACTCCCTTACGGGCAGCGGCTTCCAGGCGATCCTGAAACCCCCACGTCACGGTGCCGTCGGAGGGCACGGTGCCGTCGTGCGTCACATGCGCCACACACCCTAGTGGCACGACGGTCTGATCTTCACAGGAATCTCCGCGCCACGGGAAACCCCGCAACGGGCCGGCGGGCGGCGGGAGTTGCGGACCGGCCCGCCGCCCGTGTCCTACTCGGCCTCCACCACCGCCTCCGCGAACTGGGCCGCGTACAGGCGGGCGTAGGCGCCGTCGACGGCCAGGAGCGTGTCGTGGGTGCCCTGTTCGACGATCGAGCCGTTCTCCATCACCAGGATGACGTCGGCGTCGCGGATGGTGGAGAGGCGGTGGGCGATGACGAAGCTGGTGCGGCCGGTGCGGAGTTGGGCCATGGCGTGCTGGATGAGGACCTCGGTGCGGGTGTCCACCGAGCTGGTGGCCTCGTCCAGGACCAGGATGGCCGGTTCGGCGAGGAAGGCGCGGGCGATGGTGATGAGCTGCTTCTCGCCCACCGAGACGTTGTCGCCCTCCTCGTCGATGACGGTGTCGTAGCCGTCGGGGAGGGTGCGGACGAAGCGGTCGACGTGGGTGGCCCTGGCCGCCGCGACGACCTTGTCGAGGGAGGTGCCCTCGGGGGCGCCGTAGGCGATGTTCTCGGCGATGGTGCCGCCGAAGAGCCAGGTGTCCTGGAGGACCATGCCGATGTTGCCGCGCAGCTCCTCGCGGGACATCTGGGCGATGTCCACGCCGTCGAGGGTGATCCGGCCCCCGCGCACCTCGTAGAACCGCATCAGGAGGTTGACCAGGGTGGTCTTGCCGGCGCCGGTGGGGCCGACGATGGCGACGGTCTGACCGGGGCGGACGGCGAGCGAGAGGCCGTCGATGAGTGGCTTGTTCTCGTCGTAGCGGAAGGAGACGTCCTCGAAGGCGACCCGGCCGGTGACCTGCTCCGGACGGGCCGGCCGCGCGGGGTCCGGGTCCTGCTCCGAGGCGTCGAGGAGTTCGAAGACCCGCTCGGCGGAGGCGACGCCGGACTGGACGAGGTTGGCCATCGAGGCGACCTGGGTCAGCGGCTGGCTGAACTGGCGGCTGTACTGGATGAACGCCTGGACGTCGCCGATGGACAGCGCGCCGGAGGCGACGCGCAGGCCGCCGACCACGGCCACCAGGACGTAGTTGAGGTTGCCGATGAACATCATCGCGGGCTGGATGATGCCGGAGATGAACTGGGCCTTGAAGCCCGCGGAGTAGAGCGCCTCGTTCTGCTCGCGGAAGAGCTCGGCGGACTCCTTCTGCCGGCCGAAGACCTTGACCAGGGAGTGGCCGGTGTACATCTCCTCGATGTGCGCGTTGAGCTTGCCGGTGGTCTTCCACTGCTGGACGAACTGCGGCTGGGCGCGCTTGCCGACCTTGGTGGCGACCACGACCGAGACCGGCACGGTGATCAGCGCGACCAGCGCCAGCAGCGGCGAGATCCAGAACATCATGGCCAGCACGCCGACGATGGTCAGCAGCGAGGACACGATCTGGCTGAGGGTCTGCTGGAGCGTCTGCTGGATGTTGTCGATGTCGTTGGTGGCGCGGGAGAGCACCTCGCCGCGCTGCTGCTTGTCGAAGTAGCTCAGCGGCAGCCGCGCCAGCTTCTCCTCGACCTGCTCGCGCAGCCGGAAGACGGTGCGCTGGACCACCCGGGTGGCGATCCGGGACTGGACGAAGCCGAAGACGGCGGACGCCGCGTAGATCAGGGTGACCCAGAGCAGGACCGTGCCGACCGCGCCGAAGTCGATGTGGGGGCTGGGGGCCACCGGCATGCTGGCGACCAGGTCCGCGAGCCCGCCCTGGCCGTGCGCCCGCAGTTGCTCGGCGGCCTGCGCCTTGGTCAGGCCCGCCGGCAGATGGCGGCCGACGATACCGGCCATGATCAGGTCGGTGGCCCGGCCCAGCACCTTGGGTCCGACGACGGTCAGCGACACGCTCAGCACGCCCAGCAGCAGCGCGACCGCGATGATGCCGCGCTCCGGCCGCATATGGGCCAGCAGCCGCTTGCCGGAGTCCTTGAAGTTCAGGGACTTGTCGATCGGGCCGCCCATCATGCGGGCCATCGGGCCGGAGCTGGGGGCCGGGCCGCGGCGGGGCGCCGAGGTGGGGGCCTGCTCGGCGGTGCCGGCGGGGGCCCGGTCGGCGGCCGGGCCCTGCTTGTCCGCGGTGGTCATGCCGCCTCCTGCTCGGTGAGCTGGGAGAGCACGATCTCCCGGTAGGTCTCGTTGCCGGCCATCAGCTCGCGGTGGGTGCCGGTGCCCACGATCCGGCCCTCGTCGAGGACCACGATCCGGTCGGCGCCACGGATCGTGGAGACCCGCTGGGCGACGATCACCACGGTGGCCCGGTCGGTCTCGCCGGCCAGCGCGGCGCGCAGGGCCGCGTCGGTGGCGTAGTCCAGGGCGGAGAAGGAGTCGTCGAAGAGGTAGATCTCCGGCTTGCGGACCAGGGCGCGGGCGATCGCCAGCCGCTGCCGCTGGCCGCCGGAGACGTTGGAGCCGCCCTGCGCGATCGACGCCGCCAGGCCGCCCTCCATCCGCGCCACGAAGTCCTGGGCCTGGGCGGTCCGCAGCGCCTGCCACAGCTCCTCGTCGGTGGCGTCCGGATTGCCGTACCGCAGGTTGCTGGCGACCGTCCCGGAGAAGAGGTACGGCTTCTGCGGCACCAGGCCGATGACGGAGGCCAGGGTCTCCGGGGCGAGGGTGCGCACGTCCACGCCGTTGACCAGGACGGCGCCGCCGGTGGCGTCGAAGAGCCGGGGCACCAGCCCGAGGAGGGTGGACTTGCCGGCGCCGGTGGAGCCGATGACGGCGGTGGTCTCGCCGGGGCGGGCGATCAGGGAGATGTCCTTGAGGACCGGCTGCTCGGCACCGGGGAAGCGGAACTCCACGTTCCGGAGCTCCAGTTCACCGTGTCGGTGCAGCACCGTGACCGGCTCGGCCGGCGGGGTGACGCTGGACTCGGTCGTCAGCACCTCCTGGATGCGCTCGGCGCAGACCTCGGCGCGCGGCAGCATCATCACCATGAACGTCGCCATCATGATCGACATCAGGATGTACATCAGGTAGCTGAGGAAGGCCGTCAACGCCCCGATCTGCATCTGCTCGCTGTCGATGCGCAGCCCGCCGAACCACACCACGGCCACGCTGGAGAGGTTCACGATCAGCATGACCAGCGGGAACATCATCGTCATCAGCCGGCCGGCGCGCATCGAGATGTCGTACAGCTCGGTGTTGGCCCCGGCGAACCGCTCGCGCTCGTGCCGGTCCCGGACGAAGGCGCGGATGACGCGGATACCGGTGATCTGCTCGCGCAGCACGCGGTTGACGGTGTCGATGCGCTCCTGCACCCCGCGGAACAGCGGACGCATCCGGCGCACGATGAGTGCGACGAGGATCGCGAGGACCGGGACGATGACCAGGAGGAGCGCCGACAGCGGCACGTCCTGGTTGAGCGCCATGATGACGCCGCCGACGCACATGATCGGCGCCGAGACCATCATCGTGAACGTCATCAGGACCAGCATCTGCACCTGCTGGACGTCATTGGTGGTCCGGGTGATCAGCGAGGGCGCGCCGAAGCCTCCCATCTCCCGGGCGGAGAAGGACTGCACCCGGTCGAAGACCGCGGCCCGGACGTCCCGGCCGAGCGCCATGGCCGTGCGGGCGCCGAAGTAGACCGCGCCGATCGCGCAGACGATCTGCAACAGCGTCACCGCGACCATGAAGCCGCCGACGCGGAAGATGTAGCCGGTGTCCCCCGGCACGACACCGCCGTCGATGATGTCCGCGTTGAGGTTCGGCAGATAGAGCGTCGCCAGCGTCTGGATCAGCTGGAGCAGGACGATCAGGGATATGGAGCGCCTGTAGGGCCGCAGATGCGCCCGCGCGAGTCGGACCAACACAGGCCGGAGCCTATGCGAACACTTGCCTTCGGCAATCGAATTTCTCCGAACCGTGCAGGAATCGGTCCGGACCGCCACAAGTCTTTACCCGAACTTGCCCGGATTCGGGCCGGCCGTCGCGTACGCCATCATGGAGGCGGCAAGAGCCCCCCGACATGAAGAGGCCGCCGTGACAACAACTGGCACCGTGCGCTACTGGGCCGCGGCCAAGGCCGCCGCCGGCGCGGCAGAGGAGCCGTACGCGGCGGCGACGCTCGCCGAGGCACTGGACACGGCGCGCACCACGCACGCCGCGAACCCGGAGTTCGCCCGCGTCCTGCTGCGCTGCTCCTTCCTGGTGGACGGCGTCCAGGTCGGCTCCCGCGATCATGCGGAGGTGCCGCTGTCCCAGGGCGGCACCGTCGAGGTCCTGCCGCCGTTCGCCGGAGGATGAGCAGAGGGCCATGAGCGACAACCAGCCACAGCACCAGAACCCGTATGACCAGCAGTCCCATCCTGCGTACGACCCGCAGACGGCCTACGGCACCCCGTACGGGCAGCAGCCCTACGACCCCTATACACAGCAACCACACCAGCAGCCCGCGCAGCCCCAACAGCCCTACGGGTACGAGGCATACGGGCAGCCGCAGCACCAGCCCGCCGCCTCCTACGGGCAGGACGGCGGCTACGGCCAAGGCCAGGACTCCTACGGGCAGGACGGTTACGCCACCCCGGTCCCGGCACAGCACCAGAGCGCGCACCCGGCCCCGCACCAGGACGCCCACCACGGAGCCCACCAGGGCGCCTACGGGACCGCGCACGGGACCACCGCCACCGCCGAGCCGGTGCCGGCCGGCCCCCCGGCCGCCGCGCCGGCCCCCGCCGCGCCGCTCAAGCCCAACCAGATCGCCCGCGCCGAGGGCCGCTCGCCGATCATCCCGCCCGGGATCCAGCCGGCCGCCCTGACCGCGCTGCTCGCCCTGCTGCTGGCGCTGGCCGCGCCGGTCGCCCACCTGGTGCTGGCGGTCCCGGTGGTACTGCTCCAGGCCGTCACCGCCGCCGGCTGGTTCCGGCTGAACGGCATGTGGCCGGCCCGCCAGGGCATCGCGCTGGCCTTCCTGGGCGGTCTGGCCACCGACGTCGGACTGCTCGCCACCCCGCGCGAGGACGCGCCGCTGGTCGCCATCGGCACGCTCGGCGTCTGGTGCCTGCTCGTGCTCGTCCTCCAGCTGCGCAACCGCAGCAGCGCGGACGAGCGGATGTACGCGCTCACCGCGGGCCTGACCTCGTCCGCACTGGCGGTGCTCGCCTCCGGCTACCTGGCCGCCGACGCGGACGCGGTGGTGGTCGGCGCCGCCGCGGTCGCCCTGGCGACCCTGGCCCGGGCGCTGCCGCTGCCCGGCCCGGTCTCCCTGGTGCTCGGCCTCGTGGCGGGCGCCGGTGGCGGTATCGCGGCCGGCCAGCTGACCGGCATGGGGACCACCGGCGCGCTGCTGGGCCTGGCCGCCGGCGGCTGCGCCCTGATCGGCCTGCGGGTGGCCAGCTACGACTACCCCTCCCGCTTCGTGCACATGACCGCGGGCGTCGCCCTGCCGCTGGCCCTCGCCGGTCCGGCGGTCTACGTCCTGGGCCGGGCCCTGGGGTAGCCCCGGGCCCCGGGCTCGCCACTCAACGCCGCGGCGGCCGTACGGAGCGCAGGGTTCTGCGC
>NZ_JBHVQS010000080.1:0-33715 GCF_042886435.1 Streptomyces sp. NPDC058000 | reverse complement strand
TAAGAAGGGCGTCCAGGCTGGTAGTCACACACGAGCCAACGGGCGCCCTTCGTCATGGTCGCGGCCAGCACGAACATCGGACTCATTCATCTAGGGTGCACTACCCGCTCCTGCCCGTGGTGGACTGGTGCGAGTCGTCACCGCCCGGTGTTCGCCGAGCGCACGGGCGAGTTGCTCGCGCAGTTGCTGGTTCTCCTCGGTAAGCCGCCGGATGCGGGCGTTGGCGGCTTCGAGCCGCCGCAGCAAGGAAGCGTCGGAGGTACGCTGACGTGCGGGAACTCGCGATCTGCGCTCCCGATAGTGTGCCGCCCGCAGTCGCTCGATCTCCGCCCACAGGTCCGGCTGGGCATAGAGCCACGACCGGGACACTCCGGCCCGCTTTGCACTCGATCGTCTCGCGGATCAACTCCTCGGCCCGATCTGCTGTTTCGGCCCTCTCCACGGTCTGGCCGACGACGTAGCGACTGAAGATGTCGATGATCACGTAGGCGTGGTACCAGATGCCCTTGTCCGGGCCGGGCAGCTTGGTGATGTCCCAGGTGAAGACCTGCGACGGACCGGTCGCCACCAGCTCGGGGAAGGTCCTGGCCGGGTGGGTGGCCTGGCGGCGCCGTTCGCCGTTCTGCCCGGCGGCGGACAGGATCCGGTACATCGTCCGCTGTGAGCACCAGTAGATTCCGGCGTCCAGCTCACGCGCCCAGACTTGCGCGGGCGGCAGGTCGGCGTACTCCGGCCGGTTCAACAGCGCCAGGATCTCTGCCCGTTCGGCCGGTGAGAGGGCCGAGGCGGGCGCGGGTCTCGGGGACGGCACGGGCTTCGGCTTGGGGTTGAGGCGGCGGTAGTGAGTGGCGCGCGAGCGTCCGGTCAGCCGGCAGGCCGCAGCGGTCCCCAACTCCCCCTGCACACCCACGAACGCCTCGTCGATCACGGGCGCGACGGCGTGCTTCAGCCCGCGCTCTCGGAGAGCAGTTCCAAGAGCGCGTTGGCTTTTCCCATGCCCTCCAGGGCCGTGTCCTTGCGGGCCAGGTCCTTCTCCAGCCGTGCGACCTGCTTGCGCAGCCGTTCCAGCTCGGCCTGCTCGGCCGCCTTCTTCGGCCGGGCCGCCGAGGTCCGCCGGTCGGCCAGGGCGTCCAGCGCGCCGGCCTCCCGGGCCTGGCGCCACTCGATGACGTGCGCGTGGTGCAGCCGCTCACGCCGCAGGATCGCACCCTTCTCCCCGGCCGGGGCGGCGTCGTACTCGGCAACGATCCGCAGCTTGTACTCCGCGGAAAACGTCCGCCGCTTCGGCTTCGGCGCCGGATCATCACCGGCGGCAGGTATCGGGGGGTGCTGGCCATGCTGAAGGAATCTCCTGTCTCGCCCATCCAGACTAACCCGACAAACCGGGTGTCTCAGTCGAAACTGTCAGAGAGGGGATTGGGGCGGAGCCTCTTGCTCGGTCACGCCAGCAGGACTCGTTTGCGGAGAGTCAACGTCCGGCTACCGCTTGCGTGTCGTTTGTCCGCCGTCCCTGACGTCCGGTGTGGCAGAAGCGCCTTGATACACCTTGAGTTGGGCTGCTGCGGCGGTGTTCCAGTCCAAGTGGCGTACGCGGGAAGGACCGTTGGCGCCCAGGGCGGCGCAGCGGGCCGGGTCGGTCGCCAGGGCGGCCAGCGCCGTTGCGTAGGCGTCGATGTCGCCGAGTGGAACGCGGACGCCGATGTCGTCGGTGACCAGGTCGCGCAGGTGAGGGATGTCGAAGGCGAGCACCGGTGTGCCGGTGGCCAGGGACTCGGCGGCGACCATGCCGAAGGTTTCGTAGCGGCTGGGCATGCAGACCAGGCGGGCCGAGGCGATGAGGTCGAAACGGTTCGGTCCGTCGATCCGCCCGAGCCAGTGGACGCGGGCGGAGATGCCCAGTTCGTCGGCGAGAGTGCGGGCGCGCTGGGCGTGCGGGCCGTCGCCGGCGATGTACAGGTCACCGGAAATGGCCGGGGCGGCCCTGGTGTAGGCGTGCAGCAGCAGGTCCAGGCCCTTCGAGGCCATCTCCAGGCGGCCCAGGAACAGTAGGTGGTCGCCGCGAGGAACAGCACGGCGGGCGAAGGCGGCCGGGTCGAGGCCGTTGGGGATGACCGCGATGTGTGCCGTGGCGTTGCGGCGGCGCAGTTCCGCGCCGAGGCCGTCGCTGACCGCGATGAGCGAGCTGTGCGAGGCGACGCCGCGCCGTTCGACGGCGTCGAAGGGCAGCCCGTACTCGCGGGCCTTGGCCTGCGCAGCCAGCGCCTGCACCACGCCGACGACGGGCCTGCGGGTCAGGTGCGGAATGCAGGCGGATGAGAACGGAACGCCGAACTCCTCTACGACGAGATCCGGGTCGTAGCGGCGGACCAGGCGGCCGAGAGTCGTGACGACCGCTGCGTAATAGGCGAGTTGGGGCGCGAAGCGGCGGTGGACGAGCGGGCCGAGACGGGCAGGCAGGGGCACGTAGCGGACCCCCTCGCGCACCGTCGCGGAGCAGCCAGGCCAGGGTGCGCAGACGACGGTGATCTCGACTCCGCGTGCGGCCAGCCGTCGGTTGACCTCGTGCGTCCGCATCGCTCCGCCGCCGGCGCCGGGCTGCTGGGGATCTTCGAAGCCCAGGTGGAGCACGCGGTAGGGGCCCGGGCGGCGCCGCCGCGGCCGGGCGGCGCAGGCGGCACACCCCACGGTGGCCAGTGCGGCTGCGGCCCACAGTGCGGGGTAGGGGCGGAGCGTCAGTAGTACAGCGACGGCCGCTGCGCCCGTGGCCAATGGGGCGAGGGATCCGGCGAGCGGGCCGAGCCCGGCGATCCGGCGGCGTGCGAGCGCCGTCGTGATGAGTGCGATGACGCCGGTGATGCCGGCCGATGCCCAGGCCAGGGCATGGAGGTCGGTGGCGAGGGCGGCGTAGAGGATCCCGCCGCTCAGGGTGGCAGCGGCCAGTGTGAGGGTGACGGTACGAGCCGGTCCCCATGCCTGGAACACGGTGGTCATCAGCACCGTGGTGGCGCTCGCGAAGCCGGCCAGGGCGAGCGGTGGCAGGAGCGCGGCGGAGGAGGCGTAGTGCTGGGGCAGGATCAGGCCGAGCAGTGGCCCGGGGCAGGTGGCGACGGTGGCGGTTACCGCGGTTCCGCTGATCCAGTGCAGTCGGACGGTCTCCCGGAAGTCCGTACTGCGGTGGCGGGCGGCGTTGGCGGGCGGGTGGGTTGCGGCCAGACGGGGAAAGACGACCGTGGCGAGGGCGGTGGTGAGGAAGAGCGGCACCCTGGTGAGGACGAGCAGGGCCTGGTAGGGCGCCAGTTCGGCGGAGCCTCCCCGCACCGCCGCGGCGACCACCACGTCGAGGGTGAACAGAAGACAGGCCAGGACCTGGATGCCGCCGATGGCCAGGGCCCGGCGCCACAGCCCGTCGTCATACGGCGCCCGGTCGTCCCGGTCCCCCTTCTCCTTCCGTTGCTCTCTGCGACCTGTGTTCCGGTCTCCATTCTGTCGTCGGGATCTCCTCCGCCTGCCCGCCGCCTCCTGCCTCCCTACGGCGGTGAGCCCGGCCGCCGAGGTGACGGCCGCACCGACGGCGAAGGCACCGATGGCACCCGCGCCGCCCCAGCCGGCCAGCACCGCGCCGAGGGTCACGGCCACCCGTACGATCACTTCCACCACCCGCAGCAGGGCCAGGCCCGCGAAGCGGCGGCTTCCCTGGAGGTGCCCGGCGCCCACTGAGTTGAGCCAGACCGTCACACATGCTGCCGTGAGTCCGGCGAGTGGGCCCGGGCCCGCGTAGGAGGCGACCGCACCGCAGGCGGCGGCGGCGCACAGGAGGGACAGCCCGAGCGATAGCCACAGGCAGGAGCGCACCGCCGACCGACGCCGCGCGCTGCCGGGCGAGGTGATCGCCACTTCGCGGGCCAGTACCCAGGGCACGGTGGCACCGGCGAGCGTCCCGACGCTGAGCAGGACCGAGGAGACGGAGGAGTACACCGTGAACTCGGCTGGGGGGAGAAGACGGATGAGGAAGAGCGAGAGGCCGTAGTTGCTCACTCCCACGAGCACGGCGGAGAGGGTGAGCAGGGCGGCGCCGCGTATCGCGTTCCCTCCCGGCTGATGCGCCGTGGGCGGGGTCGACGGGCGGGAGAGGGATACGGTCACCGTTCGCCCGCCCTTCCGGTGCCTGCCCCGTTCCCGCGCCCGGTGCCCGTCCCGTTTCCGTGTCCGATCCCGGTCCCGTCCTCGCGTGCGGTCTTGGCGACCAGTTCGCGCACGTCGTATACGCGCAGTTCGCCGGCTGTCCGTCCTGGTTCGCTGTGGACGAGCCGAGCGCGGCGCTCCAGCTGGCCGGCCAACCGTCGCCCCAGTCGGCCGTATCCCTGTGCCTGTAATTCGGTGGAGAGCACGACGTAATCGGCGTGTGCGCGCGCCAGGTCGGCGGGTGTCCGCCAGGTGGCCAGGCGGGTGCCGGGCAGGAGGAAGTCCGCGGTCTCCTCCTGTGCCGCGACGACGCTGTTGCGCGGCAGGTGTGTGCGGACCCAGGCCAGGGTGCGCCGGAAGGCATCGTCGTGCCGGGTGTGGACGCGTGCCCACACGAGGGCGTCCACGGTGAGCGCGACTACGGCGAGCGCGGTGAGTGGCCTGGCCGCCGCGGTGCGTTTGCGGCGGCGCGGTGGGGAAGCGGGGGTGCGCGCGGTGAGGGCGAGGTCGGCGGTGAGGGCGAGCGCGGCCGTGTTGGTGACGACCAGAGGGTAGAACATCTGCTCTTCCAGGGTGCCGAGGCTCATCGCGTAGGCCAGGTGCAGCAGGGTGCATACGGCCCAGGCGATCACCGGTGTACGTCCTGGCGGACCAGCGAGGCGCCGGGGCCGCCGGAGCCGCAGCCACAGGAGCCATGCCGTGGCTGCCGAACCGAGGGTGATGAGCGCGTACGGGACGGCGAACTGGCCGAGTTGGGCGATGAGCCGTGCGGTGAAGCTCACCGAGCCGTCGACGCTGTTGAAGCCGCTGATCTGTTTGATGCCGAGGGCGCGGGCGATGCCGTCGGTCTTCTGCGCCCACCATGCGGACCAGGCCCCGGCGGCCACGGTGGAGAGGACGTAGACCGCGTAGCCGGCGAGGGTGACGGCGGCCGCGGTCAGGCGCATGCTCCGGGCGGAGCGGTGCCCGGCCAGGGCCAGGAGCGTCACGGGTACGAAGGTCTCCAGGGCGTAGGGCTCTTTGGAGGTGACCGCGGCCGCGAACAGCAGTCCCGCGCCCGCGCCCGTGGCGATGCGGCCTCGGAAGGTGGCCGGTCGGCGGGCGAGGACCAGCCAGCCGAATGCGGCGGCGGCCACGGCCGGCGCCTCCAGGAGCACCCGGCTGTCGAAGCGGTTGAGGAACGGGTCCACCGCCAGGAAGAGTCCGGCGGTCAGTGCGATGGGCCATCGGACGGCGCGGCGCAGCAGCATCGTCACCGCGACCACGGCCAGCGATCCGACGACGGCGAGCACCGGTCGGAGCTGGAGGACCAGGTGCAGCAGGTCGGCGGAGCCCAGACCGGTGGTCCGCATGACGGCTGCCAGCAGTGCGAAGACCGCGGGTGGGTGGAGGGCGAAGAACTTCCCGTCGAACATCGGGCCGTGTCCGTCGGCGAGGTTGTGGCTGATGACGGTGTAGTAGACCTCGTCGACGAACACGTCGTAGGAACGCTGGACGAAGGTCAGCCGCAGCGCCAGCGCGAGGACGAAGAGGGCTAAGAGGGCTAAGAGGGCGCAGAGGGAGCGGGGGAGCCAGGGCGCGGCAGTCCGCGGGGCCGTCCGGGCAGCGGGGTGGTCCGGAGCGCGGGGGCGCTGGGGTTCCGACTGGGGGGACGGGGGGTGCGCGGGCCAGCCGAGGATGTCGCTGTGCCGGGCGAGGCGTATCGCAATGCGGTCGTCGCCGGGGTCCAGTCCGATGCGCTCCAGGACACGCTCGGCGTCCCGCTCGTCGGCGCCGAGCAGTAGCAGGCCGGGGTTGGGGCCGGTGGCGTCCACCAGGTCGGTGGTGCGCAGCCCACGGAGTTCTGCGCGTTGGAGCAGCGCGGCGGGTGCGGTGACCAGGGTGCAGGTGTCGGCGACGGTGCGGCGGTCGGTGCGGGTGCCGCGGCGCAGTCGGTGCTCTTCGGCGGTCAGCGCGGCGAGGAGGTGGCCGGCGGTGGCCGTCCAGGTGAACCGGGCGGCCCAGGCCCGGCAGTCCGCTTCCCACCGCGCGGCCTCCGGCGGGGTCTCGACGGCGCGCAGTGCCGTGGCGAGACCGGCTGCGAGGTCCGCTTCGGGTTCGAGGAGCCAGCCGGTGACGCCCTGCCGGATCGTGTCGCGTAGTCCTGGGACGTCGTAGGCCACGGCGGGTATGCCGGCTGCCGTGGCCTCCATCACGGACAGGCCCCATCCTTCGGCGCGTGAGGCGGAGGCGGTGATCCACGCGGATCGGACCAGCGCGTCCCGCTGTTGTGGCGGCACGCGGCCGTGCAGGACGACCGCTTTGCCGAGTCCGAGGTCGTCGACGAGCGCGCGCAGTCCGTCGTATGCCTCCCCGTCGCCGACGATGTGCAGTTCGGCGTCCGGTACTTCGCGGCGTAGCGCGAACATGGCCCGGACCAGGCGGTCGACGCGCTTCTGCCGGACGAGTCGGCCGACACACACGATCCGCGGTGCGGGGGCGCGCTGCCGCGGCACGAGGGCCGTGGTGGGCTTTGGGACAGGGGGCCGTGGAGCCAGGCCCGCGGGAGCGAAGTGTACGGGGCCGCGCAGCGTGAGCCGTCCACGGACCTCGGTTCGGGTGGAAGGCGAGACCGCGCAGACCGCCCGGCGGCCGTACACCAGAGAGCTGCCCCGGTTCTCCAGCCAGCGTCCAACGGCAGCGAAGGGCCGCGGGAACCACAGGGCGAACTGGCCTTGGTGGACGTGGTGGATGAGGAGCACCACGGGGGCTCGACGCGGGAGCACCAGAGGGGCGAAGAAGGGGATGCCGTTCTGGGAGTCGATCACGCCGTCCACGGAGCGGCGGTGGCGCAGCAGCCACAGCAGGACGAAGAGGTAGACGGTGAAGCGGCCGCCGCCGCGCACCACGGTGCCGTAGTCGGTGCGTTCGCGGTGGGCCGAGCCGCGGGGGCGGGCCGTCAGGAAGGTGACCTCGGCGCCGGCCGCGTGCAGCTCTCGGGCGGTCTCCTCGCAGTACAGCTCGGCGCCGCCGGCCTGGGGGTGGCAACTGTCCCGCCAGTTGCACACCACCACATGACGGCCCCGCCAGTCGCGGACCGCGGCGGAGGCGTCGTCCTGGCTCATCCCGCTCCCTCGGACAGGCGGGACGGGATGCGGGGCAGTGTGCGGTGCAGCCGCCACAGCTCCGCGGCCACCCGCCGGCCGTCAGTGAACGGGCGGAAAGTGGAGCCCTGTTGGTCGTTCCACACGACGGGGAACTCGGTCACGCTGAGCTCAAGGGCTCGGGCCCGTGCGATCACTTCGAGGTCGAAGGCGAAGCCGGTGGCGGTGACATCGGCGAAGAGCCGGCGCGCGGCCTGTGCCTGGAAGAACTTGAAACCGCACTGGGTGTCGGCGACCGGACCGGACATCCGGCGCGTCAGCATCCGGAAGCCGGCGCTGCCGAGCCGCCGCAGGGCGGGCTGGGGCACCGGGATGCGCGCTCCGTGACAGCGGCGGGAGCCGAGGACGACCTGCCAGCCGTCCCTCAGGAGGGCGAGTGCGTCGTCGATGGCGGCGGCGGGGGTGGCCAGGTCGGCGTCGCAGAAGCCGACCCATCGGGTCGCGCGGGTGGTGACCATGCCCCGGGAGACGGCTGCTCCCTTGCCGCGCCGGGAGCAGCCGGTGACGGTGACGGGGATACCCGAGGCGGAGAGCCGGTCCACGCACTCGGCCGTGCGGTCGCTGCTGCCGTTGTCGATGACGCGCAGCGCGGCGGTCAGCGGCAGGCTGCGCAGATGCTCGGAGAGGGCTTGCACGGTGGGGGCCAGACGGTGCTCCTCGTTGTAGGCGGGGATGACGAGTTCGAGGTCACAGGAGCCGACGGCCGGATCGGAAGCGGTTGCCGGTATCGGGACAGTGGCGCCTATGCCTGCCACCTGGGGCGCTTGCACTACAGGGGTCTCCTTCTTGCCATGCCCTGGGGCTCTTGCAGTACTGCGGTACGGCAGAGGGTTCTGGGCGGTCGCGTCGGAGCCGGTGGCCTCCGCCGCGCACGTGTCGACGTGGCGGGAGAGACCACCGGCTCCTGGTACCCGCGTTTACGGGGCGGGCGGTGCGGGGCTGAGGCGGAGGTGCGCGAGGAGCATGCCGGTGTCACCGTCCGGGTCGGCACTGAGCTCGTGGTCGAAGCCCGCACGTCCTGGATTGGCGAACCGCACCGTCACCTGGTCGATGCCGGCCGGAGTCCGGAAGCGGAGCCGGCGCTTGCGCCAGCCCGGTTCGTTGATCTTCGCCTTGGCAGGGGTTTCTCCCTGCCCGGTGTAGTACTGGATGTAGTCGTCCCAGGCCAGGGCGTTGCCTTCGGCGGAGGGATCTCCGACGAGGACTTCGGCCCGCAGGTAGGTGGGTGCGGAGAGCGGGCCCCGCAAGCAGTGGTAGCCGGTGTAGAACGACAGCTCGTACCAGGACCCGGGGCTCACTTTGACGGTCTGCTTGATGTACCCACAGCTCTTGGCCCCGTTGATGTCGACGATGTTCTCGTGCGGGACAAAGGGGAACTCGGTGTCCTCCGGGAAGTTTCCGATCGTGTCGCCCTTGAGCAGATCGATGAACGTGCCGGGCGCCCCGGTCTCCGAGGCGTGCCAGGCACCCTTGCCCTCGTACTGGCCCACCTTCCAGGAGCCGATCTGCCGGAGGCCCTTCGCGTACTCGGTGCCCTTGTTGTCGTACCACCCCTGCCCGGACACGAATTCGTAATGAACGAACCCGCCGTTCACGAGCAGGTTTTCGGACGGCTGCGGGAGGGTGATCTGGATACGCAGCGGAGCCTTGCTCTCGCCGATCTCGACCTGCCCCCAGACCAACCCGGGCATCGCGTCGTCGAGCACCTTGACACCGACCGCGTAGAACCCGCCGGCCTCCGGCGAACCGTCTTCGAGGTGGACGGTGTTCTCGAACCGCAGGAACCGACGTCCCTTGTCGTAGTCGAGGACGTGCAGCTCTCGGCGGACCACGGCCGGGGTGTTGTAGAAGACCTTTCCGCCATCGGGGAAGGTGACTCCTTCGGGCAGTGTGACGGCGAGCACAAGTTTCTCACCCTTGATGGGCTCGCTGTGAGGTGTCAGTAACAGATCGATCGAGAAGAAGCCGTACTCGCCCTGCTGCAGATTCACCGGCAGCGGCAATCCCTGGGCAATGATGAACCCCATACCTGTCCCCTCTCGCATGTCGGGCTGGGATGAGAGGAGACGCTACCCGAGGCAAAATCACCTGACGCGAAAAAGGTTTATTCTTCATTGAGGTTCGAGCACATCAGGCCACCGCCCTGGCGAGGCTTCCTCGCAGCAGCCGATGGCGCCGCGGGCGCGCGGTACTCTCCTTGCCGGCACCTCGTCAATGCGCTACGACCAGGGAGTCATTGATCCTGCACTACGGCTCGAATGCGGCGATCGCTCCGGAAAACAAGAACAAGCCATCTCGAATCGCCTGCGTCGCCTTGCGGGATCCGCGACCAAACGGTTCGCCCAGCTCCCGATGCATGGCAATTCAGCCAACGCCACGCGGATTTCCCTCGGCGCCTTCTTGCTCGCTCGCTTTTCCTCACCCGAGACTGGCCCGACCCGAGGGACCGGGATGCCGCCGCGGTGTCCTCAATCCGCAGGAACCCAGGTAGCAACCCCACTCCGCCGGGGCGAGGTTTTCGGAGTGGTTCCCCGACGTCACCGACGGCGGGTCGGAACTGAAGTCCGTTGGCGGCGCCCGCAGTCGACTACCGGAGATCGGCTCGTCAAGACCTCGACGCGCCACAGGCGCAGCAACGGCATCTATCCGAACAGGAGAACGAAGCCATGGCACTCTTCTTCGATCGCGTCACGATTGACGTGAACGGTAACTGCGTGGACGGAAGTCTGGGGACCGGCAATTTCGCCATCCCGGGAAAGATCCGGCGGGACGACGACGGTGTGCCCATCATCAACGCGGCGATCAGTGCCTTCGCCCTTGAGTACAAGAACCCCAAAGAGGCGGTCATCGGGCGTGAAGAGCTTGAGGTGGAGGTGACCTCGGGCGGCAGCCGGAACGGCACGGTCGCGGCGAGGCTGAACTTGCGACCGGCGTCTCCGAACCGGGACTGGCTGTTCACCGGGACAGTGACGGCTCTGGTCATCGCCGAGTTGGAGGACGGCCACCGCTGATCCGGGGCAATGCCCACAGCGGTACGCAGATCACGTTGCCACCGCGCCACGGCAACCCGGTGCGGCGGCATCGCCCGTATCCCCTGTGCTCCTCGCGCGAACACACCGCCCCACAGTCCTGCCGCGGCCTGCCGCCTCCCCCGACTCCGCCGACCGGACCGAGTGGTACGTGCCGCCCAGGAACGCGGCCGAACCGCCCTACGGGAACCAAAGGGGCCGACGGCCTGTCTCGCCGACTTTCCTTGGAGGGAATTTCCGCATGATCGCCTTTCAGCCGCAGAAAATCCAGATCAGCCCCACCCGCCTCGATGAGTCCGCAACGGCCACCGCGGGGGTCGACTTCGCGGGCAAGATCCGGCTGAACGACAAGAGCCGTCCCATCATCGACGTCGCGCTCAGGTCGTTCCACCTGGAGATCACCCAGAACGGCAGGTCCGAGGATTTCGAGATCGGGCTTGAGGAGATCACGTTGTCGATCGAGCCGAACTTGTACCAGCGCGATGCCGAAGTCACGGTTCGTGCCCAGCTGAGCCCCCGTATGGACGCACGACGCGACGCCAGCTTTGCGTACAGGGGATGGGTCGAGGTGCTGGTCATGGCCGAGCTGGAGGACGGCCACCGGTGATACAGCCGTCAATCCAGTAGTCACGACCCAAGGCGACCGCCCCGCTGCCTGCCGCGCAGCGGGGCGGATGCTCGCGCATCTCGTCCCGCCATCTCCCAAAGGGAGTCACACCACGGTGAGTTCACCCACCCTCGCACACTCGACGCCCCACCAGCCGGCGCGCGATCCGTCCTTGCGACGCTCCCTCGCCCTCTTCCGGTCCTTTCGGCACGAACAGACCGACCCGGAGTCCTGCTACGGCCTGCTCGCCCGGGACTCCGCCAACCAGGTCGAACGCCACATCACCCTCAACGATGCCCTCGTGGTCGACATCGGCGGTGGCGGCGGTCACTTCACGGAGGAGTTCCGGCGCCGTGGCGCGCGCACCTGCCTCGTCGAACCCGACCTGCGCGAACTGACCGCCCATGGACGCGCTCCCCACAATGCGGTGATGGCCGACGGCTGCTGCCTCCCCTTCGTCGACGGCGCGGCCGACGTCTGTTTCTCCTCCAACGTCCTGGAGCATGTCGCAGCGCCGCGGACCTTCCTCGACGAAATGATCCGCGTCACCCGGCCCGACGGGCTGATCTACTGCGCATTCACCAACTGGCTCTCGCCCTGGGGCGGCCACGAGACAGCGCCCTGGCACTATCTCGGCGCCGCTCGTGCCCGCCGGCGCTACCTACGGCGCACCGGCCGCCCGGCCAAGCACACACTCGGCGAAAACCTCTTCCCCCTCCACATCGGCCCGACCATGCGGCACGTCCGAGCCCGCGCCGACGTCGCCGTGGTGACCGCCCGTTCCCGCTACGCTCCGTTCTTCGCCGAGACCATCCCCCGTCTCCCAGGCATACGAGAATTCGCCACCTGGAACCTTCTCCTCATCCTGCGACGGCTGCCCTGAGCCTGCACCCGGCGTCCTGGGGAGGAAGCGCAAAGCAGGTGCGTGGCGAGCTATGCTGTGAGCAGGCGGCTGATCTGCAAGTCAGCCGCGCGGCTCCATCCTCGGGCGAAGAGGGCGGGGGGCTTTCCCCAAGGCCGGGTAGTTAGCGTTTTCGCAGGTCACGCAAGCCCGTTGAAGGATTTCCGACGTAGAGCAACGGAGCTCGTTGGTACAGGCAGTCGACCAAGACAGCTTGTATCCGAGGAACTCCGTTACCGTCTCATCTTGTCCTGCCTGCCCCGGTGGTGGCCATCACCCGTACGGTCACCGTTGCCGCGGGCCGGTTCGCGCCCGGCCATCTGGGCGAGCTGACGGCCGCACCCCGGTCCTCACGCGTCTTGCCGACGGCTCGTACCTGTCGGTGATCGGCACCGTGAAAGTACGGGTCATCGACGCGCACGTCACCGTGACCTGCGCCGACGGCACCGCCTTCACCGGCTCATACCGCCTGGCCACGAGCCTGACCGATGCCCGCCGCTATCCCGCCGCCGCACTGGCCAACCTCTATCACCAGCGGTGGGAACACGAATCGGCGTACTACGCGCTCCGCCACACACTCATGGCCGGGCGCATTCTGCGCTCCGGCGACCGGGCCGGCGTCGAACAGGAGATGTGGTCGCTGCTGACGCTCTACCAGGCCCTGCGGACGGTCATGGTCGATGCAGCCGAATCCCTTCCGGGCACCGACCCGGACCGCTGCGGGTTCACCATCGCCCTCCAGACCACCCGTGAACAGGTCATCCGGGCCGACGGCATCGTCACGGAGAACTTCACCGAGACCGGTCGCATCGGACGGCAGGTCCTGGCCGCCCGAATCCAGTTGCGCAGCGTCTCGGTGTTCACTCCGAGATCGGCAGCGATCGACTTGATCGTCATGCCTGGACGGGACCGGTACAACGCGACCGCGTCCGCCTTGAACTCGGCGGGGTAGTGCTTCATCCCCGCGGCGACTCCGTCCTCCTGAACCAGCAAGATCCAAGTGTCTCCGGTATCCACACTCCGGGGTCAGGGCCGAAGTCGGCCATCTCCGCTATGGCCATGTGCCGTCGAACGCCTGGACTGCGGGGCTACCGGGCCCGGGCGATCTGCCCGTTGACGAAGACCGGAGCCCCGTTGTCCGGGGCACCGCCCTCACTGGACAGCGGGTCGGTCACACCTCGACCAAGAACACCGCAGCACACGAGCAACATCGCCCCTGCGGCGATCACCACGCGACGGTGACGTCGAATCCGTGCGCTGAACCGCCTGCTGAGAACGCCGGGGCCAGGCGTGCCGTCCCATCGCCGCCTACCGCCACACCTCGCGCCGTACGGATCCCGACCCACGCGCTGCGCAGGCACCGGTGTCCATCAGGATTACCAGGTCCGTGGCCATGCCGACCGCCGCCCGAGCGCGTGCTGCAGGAGAGGCCAGCATGCAGTAGGCGCACTGTGACCGTTCTGACGTGCCGCTGCCCGGCTCCCCGGGCTGGTTCGAGATCGGCACGGCCGACGTCGAGGCGTCGAGGCGTCGAGGCGTCGAAGTAGTTCTACGCGGACGCCTTCGAGTGGAACCACATCCACGACACCGGCGTCACCGACCGGCCGTACTCCGCCGCGCCGCAGTTCGCGACGCCGGATGTGCCCACCGCCGTGGTCAAGGCCACCGATCTCAGTGCCACGGTTGAGGCCGGGCCCCAGACCACCACGTACGGCCTGCGATCCCGACGTCGCGAAGATCAGCGATTGCACGCGACTGTCGTGTCGGCGGCTGCTCTTGTCGTCGCCGTTGTGCGTCCGAACGGCCGGCGAACTGCCCGCCCCTGAGATCAGAAGGCGGAGCGAGCACCTTGGCCGCCTGTCCGATCGGCCGGGCGATATCGGGAGCTGGTCCGCCCGTGTCCGCTCGCGGTCACCGGCACTTGTGGTGGCCGCACTTGAGGCTCCTTGCCAGGGCACGCGGCCCGGGGGGGGGTGGAAAGCGGCGTCGGGGAGGCCGGCGAGGGCGTCACCCATGTATCGGGTCCAGATGTCGGTGGGGATGTCGCCGCCGAACGCCTTCTGCAGGCCGCCGACACCCCACCAGGGATACAGCTGGGGGTGGGCCGCGTCCTCGCGGAAGAGGACCACCGAAGTGGCCAGTTGGGGGTGTAGCCGACGAACCAGGCCGAACGGTAGTCGTCGGTGGTACCGGTCTTGCCGGCGGCCGTCCTGCCGAGGGCCTTGGCCTTGGTGCCGGTGCCCGGGCTATGACGCCCCGGAGGACGTCCGTCACGTTGTCGGCGATCGCTGTCGGCAGCGCCCGTATCGGGACGGGAGCGGTAAAGCCGGGGAGGGCGGAGCCGTTGTGGGTCACCTTGGTGACCGAGTAGGGGGTGGCCCGCATGGCGGAGGCGGCGAAGGTCGAGTAGGCGCGGGCCATGCGGATGGCGCTCGGTGTGGAGGTACCGATGGAGAAGCCGGCGCTGGGGGCGGCGAGGCTGTCGGGGCGCAGGCCGAGGTCCTGTGCTGCCCCCGTCACGTTCCGTAGCCGACGTCTTCTCCCTGTTGCACGTACGGCGTGTTGACCGACTGCTCCATCGCCGTGCGCAGGGAGATGTAGCCCCAGCGCTGGGGGTGTCGTTGTGTTGGTGGAGGAGGCCAGTGGGGTCTTTGTCGTCGGTGACGTTGTCGCTCTGCTTGTTCTTGATCGTGACGCCGTCGTCGCCGTTGAACGTACTGGCCGGGGTGATCTGCGCCGGGGGCCGGCCCGGTTGCATCACGGCCCGGTGCTGGAGCGCGGCGGCGAGGACGACGGGTTTGAACGTCGAGCCCACCGGGACGCCGGAGGTGTCGGCGCTGTCGGCGTAGTGGGCGTGGTCGTAGCCGGGGCCGCCGTAGACCGCGACGATCCTGCCGGTGGTGGGTTCGACCGAGGCGGCTCCGACCTGGACGTCCCGGTCGGCCGACCGGTGGGCGGGGTCGAGGCATTGCGCACCGACCCTGGCGACGGCGCGAGGCCGTCCGCCTGGGTCAACCGCGGTGACTGGGACAGGCCCGCCAGTGCGGGAGTGTCCGCATGGACCGCTCCGGTCGTCAGCGGAGACACCGATGCGGCGAGCGTGGCGAAGGCGACCGCGGCGCATGCGGCCATCGTCCGCCGCACCGGCCCGTGGGGGGGCGACTCGGTGATCATGATTGGTCTGTTCTCCTTCGGCGGTTCTTGACTGCGGGGCGGGTTCGATGACCGCCCTTGTGCCGCAGTAACGCAGCAAGCCGTTCCGAAATGGAGGCGGGGAAGCACTCCGCCCCCGGCTGCGGCCTGCTGCGGCCTGCTGCGGCGGTGTCAACGTACGGGCCGCCATGTGCCGTTACATCCGTCAACTGACCGAGGCTTACGGGACGCCGACACCCCTGCGCTCCTCGGCGCCCGCCCGGGCTTCGTCACGGCGCATACCGGTCGTCAACCGTTTCTTGAGCATTCAGCTGACTGCTCCTGAACGTTGCCGCGCACCGCATCTACGGTCCTTGAGGCTCTCGAAGGAAGGGACTCATGGACGCACTCCTCGCAGTCCGGGCTCGCGGGATCACCAAGTGGTTCGGCGATGTCGTCGCGCTCGACGGCGTCGACCTGGATGTGACGCAGGGGCAGATTCACGGCCTGGTCGGACCGAACGGCGCCGGCAAGACGACCTTGCTCGGCCTTCTGCTGGGTCTGGCCGTCGCCGACAGCGGCAGCCTCCAGATCCTGGGTACGCCGGTCGGGCGGGCGCTCGACGCTCCCGACGGTGTCGCGGGCTTCGTGGACGGACCCGGCCTCTACCCCTCGCTCACCGCCCGGCAGAACCTCGCCGCGCTGGCCGCTCTCCGCGGTGACGACGCGCGGACCACGGCGATCGACGACGCACTTGCGCAGGTCGGGCTCACCGATGTCGCCGACGACCGGGCTCGCGGCTTCTCCCTCGGCATGCGACAGCGGTTGGGGCTGGCCGCGGCGCTGCTCACCAAGCCCCGGCTGCTCGTGCTCGACGAGCCGTCCAACGGCCTGGACCCGGCCGGCAAGAAGCACGTGCACGGTGTCCTGACCCGGCTCGCGACGGACGGCACCGGCGTCGTGCTCTCCAGTCACCGCATGGACGACGTCGAGGCCCTGTGCTCCGACGTCAGCATCCTCGCCGCCGGGCGGGTCGTCTTCTCCGGGCCGTTGAGCAAACTGGCCGCCGAGGAGCGGGAACTCGACTACCGCGTACGCACCTCCGACGCGCCCGCCGCCCGCCGCCTGGCCGCCGAAACAGCCGGGATCCGCCTCGTCGACGACGCCGGGGCACGGCGCGACGCGCAGGTGCTCGTCGTGCGCGCGCCGGTGCCTGCCCTCGACGAACTGGTGGTGCGACTGGTGCGGGCGGGCATCGCGGTACGCGAGCTCTCCCCCGTGGTGTCGCCGCTCGAAGCAGCGTTCCTCGCCCTCACCGAACCTGAGGAGGCCGGGCGATGAACGCGCCCCTCACTCACGCCCACGCCCGGCCCCACGGTGCCGGTACCCGCCGCGCCTCGGTGGCGCGTGGCTACCGCTTCGAGCTGGTCAAGCTGGTCTCGCAGTGGCGGATCCGCCTGCTGGTTCTCGCCTGCTGGATCGCGCCGGCGCTCTTCGTCGCCGCGGTGAGCCAACAGAGCACGCTCCCAGTCGACACCCTTTTCGGCCGCTGGATGCACGCCACCGGATGGGCCGGACCGCTGGTGACGCTCGGTTTCGCGGGCACCTGGGCACTTCCGCTGCTGACCTCGGTGGTCGCCGGCGACGTGTTCGCCGCCGAGGACCGACTCGGCACCTGGCGCCACCTGCTCGTGGCGGTCCGGTCGCCCAGGCGGATCTTCGCCGCAAAGGTGTTCGCCAGCCTCACCGTCCTGCTGCTGCTCGTGGCCGGGCTGGCCTGTTCCAGCGCGGCCGGTGGGGTCGTGGCGGTCGGCAACCAGCCGCTGGTCGGCCTCGACGGCCACCTGCTGACGCCGGCGGACGCCGCCGTCAAGGTCCTGCTCGCCTGGGTCTGCGTCCTCGCTCCGGCTCTCTCCCTCGCCGGGATCGGACTGCTCGGATCCGTCGCGCTGGGGCGCTCCCCGATGGGACTGCTGCTGCCCGTCCTCGTCGCCCTCGCGATGCAGCTCGCCCAGGTGATGCCACTGCCGGTCGCCGTCCGCCTCGCCCTGCCCAGCTGCGCCTTCATCGCCTGGAACGGTCTGTTCACCGGCCCGGCCCAGCTCGCCCCGCTCCTGATCGGCACCGGTGTCAGCCTGGCGTGGGCCGTGCTGGCGACGGCGCTGGCCTACCTGCTGTTCCTGCGGCGCGACTTCACGAACCTGAGCTACGACGGCTCGGGGCGCCACACGGTCACCGTCGGAGTCCTGCCGCTGGCCGGGCTGGTCGCCGTGACGGTGGCGGTCCTCACCACGTCGGCCACGGCCACGGCCACCGGCTCCGGGATCGAGCAGGACAAGGTGCAGCGCTCGGTCGCCACGGCATTCGCCCACCTGTACCGCATGCAGACCGAGCAGCTCCACCGGCCCCACGTCACCGAAGCCCAGCTGAAAGCCGAGGCGACGTGCACCAAGGGCAGCCTCCAGACTGCCGCGCAAGGGGCGGGCAACGACTGGCGCTGCGTCGTCTCCTGGCACCTCCCCGGCGTCGACGCCACCGGCCAGGCCATCTATCAGCTCGACGTGACCCCGGACGGGCGGTTCATGGCCGATGGCGATGGACCGAAGGAAGTCAACGGCTACTTCCTGGTGCGGACCCCGCAGGGCGACGCACCCAACCCGCTATGGCAGTTCGACGGCAATGTCGCGCTGCTCGCCACCTCGAAGGGATAACTCCATGCAGGTCATACGCCGCCGTCGGCATGACGAGAACGACCGTGCCGGCAATCTCCGCAGACGTTTCAGCCGCCGCGGCACCCTGGCCACGGCCACCGCGGTCGTCCTCGCCGCCACCGCCGGCATCGGTTATGCCCAGACGCACCAGTTCGGCACCGCCCGTGTCGGCCAGAAGACGGCTGACGGCCAGGTCGTCTCCAGCGACCAGTACATCGCCCCGTACGGCGACCGCCTCGTCATCGACAACGGCAAGATCATGTCGTCCTCGGTCAGCCCGGACGGCACCCACGTCGCGGCCTCGCTTACCGACGGCGGGGCGGCGCTGGCCATCGTCGACCGCAAGAACTGGAAGGTGCAGCAGTTCGTCGGCGCCTCCGCTTCGTCGACCCCGCGCATCAGCAGCAACTCAGTGGGCCAGGAAGGCCCCACGTACTCGCCCGACGGCAAGCAGCTGTGGCTGGGCCAGACCGACGGCTACACCAAGTTCACGGTGAACCCGGACGGCAGCGTCAGCAACCCGACGTTCATCAAGATCCCGGCGGACGGCGCCAAGCACGCGCTGGTGGGCGAGCCGGTGTTCTCGTCCGACGGCTCCACCGTGTACGCCGCGGTCAACGGCCAGAACAAGGTGGTCGCCCTCGATGCGGCGACCGGTGCCGTCAAGCACAGCTGGGCCGTGGGCAACGCCCCGCGGGGCATGGTCAAGGTCGGCCACAAGCTCTACGTCAGCAACGAGGGCGGCCGTCCGGCCAAGCCCGGCGAGCCCACGATCAACTCCTACGACACCCAGGTGCCCGCCGACCCGAAGACCGGTGCCACCACCACCGGCACGGTCAGCGTCATCGACCTGGCGAAGCCGGGTGCTGCCGTCAAGAGCCTCGACGTCGGTCTGCACCCGACCGCCCTGTACGCCAAGGGCGGGGCACTGTTCGTCACCAACACCGCCACCAACGACGTGTCGGTCATCAGCACCACCGGCGACAAAGTCGTGCAGACCATCGCCACCCGTCCGTGGCCGGAGGCATCGGTGGGTTACGAGCCCAACGCGGTGACGCTCACCGACGACGGTCATCTGCTGGTGACGCTCGGCCGCGCCAACGCGGTCGCCGTATACAAGTACAAGAGCCCGCAGGAGCCGGTCAGCTACGTCGGACTGCTCCCCACGGACTACTTCCCCTCGGAGATCGCCACCGTCGGCAAGCAGGTGCTGGTCTCCAACACCCGTGGAATCGACGCCCGCCGCCCCAACACAAGCGGTGCGCACGGCACCCACGACACCACCTCCAGCCTGCAGCGGTTCACCCTGCCCGACGACAGCGTCATCAGGTCCGAGACGGCCAAGGTCTTCAAGCAGAACGGCTGGACGGGCGACTCGGTCAAGAAGACCGACGGCACCAGCCACGCGAAGCCGACAGCGGTCCCGAAGCGGCTCGGCGACCCCTCGACGATCAAGCACGTCTTCCTGATCGTCAAGGAGAACCGGACCTACGACCAGGTCTTCGGCGACCTTCCGCAGGGCAACGGCGATCCGAAGCTGACGCAGTTCGGCGAGAACGTGACGCCGAACCAGCATGCGCTGGCCAAGCAGTTCGGGCTGTACGACAACACCTACGACATCGGCACCAACTCCGCCGAGGGTCACAACTGGCTGATGCAGAGCGACAATCCGGAGTACACCGAGTCCTCGGCCGGTGAGTACCAACGCAGCTACGACACCGAGAACGACGCGCTCGGCCACCAGAAGTCCGGTTTCCTGTGGACCGGTGCGCAGGCTGTGGGCAAGTCCGTCAAGGACTTCGGTGAGTTCCAGTCGGTGGAGAGCAAGCCGTCCGGAGCGTCCTGGCAGAACCTGTACTGCGACGCCAGGACCATGGACGCAACCGGGAAGCCCACGGCCTACCCCATCAAGACCGGGTCGGCGATCCCCTCGCTCAACGAGGTGTCGGTGCCCGGCTTCCCGATGTTCGACCTCGACGTCCCGGACGTCTACAAGTACCAGATCTGGAAGCAGGACTTCGAGAAGAACGGGCCGGCGAACCTGAACATGTTCTGGTTCTCCAACGACCACACCGGTGGTCCCGCGAGCCCGTCCGCCCAGGTCGCGGACAACGACCTCGCGGTCGGCAAGATGGTCGACAAGATCTCGCACAGCAAGTACTGGAAGGACTCGGCCATCTTCGTCGTTGAGGACGACTCCCAGGCCGGCCTCGACCACGTGGACGGGCACCGGGCCCCGATCCAGATCATCAGCCCCTGGGCACGGCACGGCAGGACCGACAGCCACTACTACACCCAGATCACGATGATCCGGACCATCGAGCAGATCCTCGGGATCCACCCGATGAACCAGAAGGACAGCGCGGCCAGCCCCATGAGCGGCGCCTTCACCGCCCACCCGGACACCACCCCGTTCAAGGCGCAGCCCAACCGCGTCCCCCTCACCGACGGTCTGAAGACCCAGCCGCTCTGCGGCTCGGACAACCCGGCAGCGCAGAGCCCCAGGGCAGCGGCCGTCTCGCCCGCGACGGTACCCGCGGACAAGCAGGACCTGGCGGCAACCTGGGACAGGTGGAAGTCCAAGCAGCGCCTGACCGGCCCCCACGCCGTCCCCGACTACGCCAACCCCGCCCAGATGAACCACCTCACCTGGTACGAGACCCACAACTGGAACAGGCCGTACCCGGGCGAGAACAAGATCTTCGCGCCGCAGGATGTGCCGGGCGCGTACCTTCCGTCCTCGGAGAACGACGGCTGACGTCTGCTGGAAGCTGAGGGGCGAGTGGCTTCACCACGGCCCGACGGCCACGCCGTCGGGCCGTCTTCCGTCCCCCCGGTCAGGCCGCGCCCCACGGAGAAAACAGGGACGCCGCTCTCAGCCCTGGGGAAAATCCGGGGAGTTTCGACTGGCATGCCCAACCGCGTTGCCGAATCGCGTAGTGAGCAGAAGAGACACTTTCCTCCCCCACCCGTCCGCCTCCGGCTTCCCCCACGGAAGCTCCACCTCTACGGGCGGGAACGCCGCCACGTGACGCTTCACCTCTCCAGGCACCGAGGAGGACATGTCGACGGTACGCGTCTTGGCCCCCTTCGGCCGCGCCGAAGACAACTTGCCGTGGATCGCTTGAACTTGGCGACAACCTTTCCCCGCACCTGGCCACGAAACGGTGCCAGCGGGTCGGTACCTGGGCGGCGGCCAGCAACGTCGAGATCGCCTACACCCCGACCAACTCCTCCTGGCCCAACCGCATCGAGGCCCAGTTCACCGCCCTGCGCTACTTCGCCCTGGACGGCACCGACCACGCCAGCCATAAAGAGCAGGGCAGCATGATCCGCCGCTACCTGATCCGGGGGAACCGCCATGCCGACGACCGCCGCCTCCGGGCCGTCGTCGCCAAGGCCAACGTGGCCTGATACGGCATCAGTCGGCCTGCAGGACGAAGAGCAGGAAGCACACGAAGGCCCCCGAGGGCCTGTCCACGAAGATGTCGGGGAACAGCTCGCGGGCGCCCGGTGCGGGGAACGGTTCGCTGATGATGTTGATCCGCAAGCCGGCCGCGGTGAAGGCGTCGGTCATCGCGTGCAGCGGCCGATGCCAGAAGGTCATCAGGGCGGTGTGCCCGCCGAGGGTCCATTCCTCGGAGTGCTGGTACGTCGCGAAGTAGTCGGTGCCCGGCTGCACCAGGCCGATGGAGGGGTGATCAACGGACACGATCAGCCGGCCGTCGGGAGTCAGCACGCGCCGCAGTTCGGCCAGCGGTAAGCGACCCCGCTGTTGTACCACCTGTTGCTGGCCCTCGCGCTGGCTCTGGCCGGCCGGGCCGGAGCCCGGATGGCGGCAGTGCTCGCGGTGGCCGTCAGCCGGGTGACGCTGATCAGCATGCTGATGGCCCTGCCCGACCCTCCCGCCACCAGCTCAGCACGCAGCCCGCGGGTACTGGGGGTGGACGACTTCGCCTTCCGCGAGGGCAAGACCTACGGCACGATCCTGGTCGACGTCGATGCCTCGACGGTGATCGACCTGCTGCCCGACCGTTCCTCCGACACCCTCATCGCGTGGCTCGCCGAGCACCCTGGTGCCGAGATCATCTGCCGTGACCGCGACAGCAGTTACAGCCGCGCCGCGACCACGGCCTGCCCGGACGCGGTCCAAATCGCTGATCGCTGGCACCTGCTCCAGAGCCTGTCCCGGGCCGTCGAGCAGGTCTGTCACCAGCACCGCGGCTGCCTGAAGAAGCATGCCGAGCGCGGACGGGACCAGCCCGTGCAGATGCCCCTGCTCGACGCCCTGCCTCCGACTCTGATCGTCCAGCGTGTCCTGGACCGGCACGAGGAGATCAACCGCATGGTTGCCGCCGGCTACCCGATCAGCGAGATCGCTCGCCGCCTCGGCCTCGACCGCAAGACCGTGCGTCACTACCGTGACACCGATCTCGACACCCTGCTCGCCTCCGCCCGCGACCGCCGCAGCGTCCCCTCGACCGCTTCAAGCCGTTCCTGCAGGCCGAGTTCGCGGCCGGTCGCACCAGCGGCACCGAGCTGCTCCAACGCCTGCGCGAGCAGGGATACCGTGGCGGCTACTCCACCCTCACCCGCTATCTGCGCACGGTGCGTGCCGGGTCCGCGCCCCCGGCGCCTGCCGAGGTACCGAGTCCTCGCAGAATCACCGGCTGGATCATGCAAGACCGCGAGAACCTGTCGTCACGCAGCGCCGAAGGGCTTGGAGAAGTACGGGTGGCCTGCCCGGACATCACGGCAGCCTGCAACTTCGCCCGCGCGTTCACCGACCTGTTCCGCCCTCGCCGTGGCTTCCTGCTGGAGGAGTGGATCCGCCAGGCCGAGCGGACTGCACCGCCACCGATCAAGAGCTTCGCGGGGTTCCTGCGCCAGGACCTCGACGCGGTGCTGGCCGGACTGACCATGGACTACAGCTCCGGCAGGGTCGAGGGGCACGTCAATAGACTCAAGACCCTGAAGCGCCAGATGTTCAACCAGGCCGGACTCC
Organism: Streptomyces sp. NPDC058000; assembly: GCF_042886435.1. Lineage (NCBI taxonomy): Bacteria > Bacillati > Actinomycetota > Actinomycetes > Kitasatosporales > Streptomycetaceae > Streptomyces > Streptomyces sp. NPDC058000. The sequence goes on along the minus strand of NZ_JBHVQS010000080.1, from coordinate 11,005 downwards.
CGTTACTACGCAAGCGAGTGCTCCTCGCCTGATCCATGTGACGCTCCATCACCCTCCACAAGAATCTTGCCTGAACCGTTTTCACGAATCGCCATCAGGGCCGGGCTTGCGTCACGACCCCGGAAGCGGGGCGTGGGCGCTGGCGCGAAGCACCAGCTGGTCTTCGTCGACCAGCCCCTGGCTACGCTCGTCCATATCCGCCACGGGACCACGCACGACGTGCTGGCCTACTGGTTCAGCGTGGACCGCCCCGAGACCGAAAGGGACTCCATCGTTAGCGAAGTGGTTCGAGGCCCGATGCCTGGAGTTCAAGGCGTGCCTCAACCGGGCTCGCCAGCGGAGGGTAAACGACCAGCAGCGCAGCGGCTGTTCGTCAGTCTCGAGCTGGGGCGTGTGCGGAGGAAGAAGCAACAAGCTGCTTCCGAAGTTCTCGCGCTTGGAGCTGATTTCGTCACCGCCCGTCTGGGATCCGCTCAGTCACCGCAGCAGGCACTGTGACTACACTGTGCCATCAGGCGCACTTCCGAGTGGAGATCCACTGTTGGCCGTGAAGACCATGGGTCTGGCTGGTCAGGAGAACATCACGCGGTAGGTCTGGTAGCCGTGGCCGACGTTCCGCTTCGGTTCAAAGGGGGCGGCTGGGTTTCCGGTGCCCTTATAGAAGTAGAGGTCGCCGTTGGGCTGGCGGGCGATGAGGTCGGCTTTGCCGTCGAGGTCCATGTCGCCTGTGGCAACCAGGGCGTCGTAGGCGTTCCAGCCGCTCCCGATCTCCGTGCGTGCCGCGAAGGGGGCATCGGGGTCTCCGGTGCCCTGGTAGAGCCAGAGGACTCCGGAGGTGTCGCGGGCGACGATGTCAGGCCAGCCGTCTCCGGTGAGATCGCCCTTGCCGACTATCTGCGTGTATGCGTCCCAGCCGCCGCCGACCTTGCGGCGGGCGGTGAGGGTGCCGTCGCCGTAGCCCAAGTACAGCCACAGGACACCGGATGAGTCTCGGCCGAGCACGTCGTAGCCGGGGGCGCCGCCGAGGTTGCCTGGCGAGAAGACTGTGTCGTAGATGTTCCAGCCGCTTCCAACATACCCATAGCTACTGGACATTCCGCCGTCAGTCGTCCAGACCCAGGTGTCGTCGGCGACGCCGTCCCCGTCGTCGTCGGCACTACTGGCTGTCCGTACGTCCTTGTAGTCGGTGGCGAGGAGCTCGCGGGGAGCGAGGACCTGGGTGTTGTCGGGCGCGTAGGAGTAGAGGTTGCCCTGGGTGTCGATGGCGAACATGCCGAAGACCGCAGCCCGCGCTGCGGACGCCTGGGGCGAGCGGGGCCGCGCCGGGGCTGCGTCGCGGGCTGCCTTCGTGGACTCCGACTTCCACTGGCCGCCCGGTTCCCCGGGCGACGGGAAGAAGGATTTCTACGCTCAGACCGGCCTCGGGCAGTGGTATGCCGGCCTCTTCTGGCAGCAAGAGGACACGTTCTACGAGGACCCCACCGCGTCCGCCGACAAGTCCACGAGGAACGCGGTGGCGGCCCAGGGCGGCCCGCTGTACGCCAACGACCCGGACCCGAGCCTGCCACGGGATGAGTGGAACCGTGCCCTGGCCGAGCACGACGCGTACGAATACCTGTTGAACCAGACGGTAGAGCCGATGGGCGCCGACAACGCCCGGATCTTCCTGGAATCGGGAGGCTTTCCCAAGTCGGCGCCGGAGCCGGACAGCGCCGAGTTCCGTATCGCGGTCGAGAACCTCAAGAACCGCTTCGCCGCGTGCACATGGCGCGACCCGATCGACCCCGACAAGGTCCTCGGCAACGAAGTGAGCACCGCGGCCGAGGAGTGGCAGCAGGAGGTCACCTCGCAGGCCACACAGCGCAACCAGATTCTGGACGCCAACACCAACGCGACCAAGGCTCTTGCTTCCGGGGCGAAGATCCTCGGCAACATGCTGGGCAATTCCTGGGTGGCCGACCATGTCGCCCGGTGGCAGTCCTACTGGTCACCCGGCGGGGCTGGCAGCAGCAAGCCCACCAAGCCCGATGCGGCGCAGTTCGACAAGGCCAAGAAGAGCCTGGCCAGTGCCCAGTCAGTGACGAAGTCTCAGCTGATCCTGTTGAAGCAGCAGGCAGCCGCGGCAAAGCGGGCCGTCACCACCACCGACACCGCCGAACAGGCCGCCTACACCATCGCCGACACCAACGGGGCCCCGCGCGGGCGTGGGTTGCTGGTCGCCCAGCAAAAGGCACAGGTCACCCATGGCACGGCAGCCGCACTGGACGCAATGGTCATCGCCGCGCAGACCGCGGAGGCGGCCACGCACGCTTCGGCCTCCGACAGCGCGACGATCGCGCAGCGCGCGCTGGCACAGGCCGCCCAGTCGAAGGCGGAGTTCCGCAAAGAGGCAGCACAGTTCGCCGAGCAGCAGGCCAAAGCCTCCGCCGCCTCCGCGAAGGAGCACCGCGACAACGCGAAAAAGGACAAGGAGACCGCCGAAAGCAAGCTGCAAGAGGCCCTCAAGGCCGAGGCCGACGCCAAGGCCGCCGCGGCCGATGCGCACGCCAAGCGGCTGACAGCGGAGGCCGAGGAAAAGACCGCCAAGGCGCAGAAGGAGAGAGCCGACGCGAAGAAGGCGGAAGCCGCCGAGCACAAACGCAACGCCCAGGGCTACCAGTCCACGGCGGAAGAAGCCAAGAAGAAGGCTGACGCTGCGGCCACCACCGCCTCCCAAAAGCGTCAAGCGGCGGAGGCAGCCCGCGACAACGCCAAGGGCAAGCGGGATGATGCCTGGGACGCCGAACAGAACGCGGATGCCGCACGCGCCAAGGCGGACGCGAAGGACGCGTACGCCGACGCGCACGACGCCGACGACAATGCCACCGAGGCCCGCGCCGCAGCCGACGCCGCAGACCACGCAGCCGACACCGCCGAATCAGCGGCCAAGTCGGCACGCAGTGAAGCCAACGCGGCTACACAGGCCGCAGCGGACGCGGATGCCGCAGCCACTCGTGCCGAAGCCGCCGCAACCAGGGCCCGAGCTGCTTCCGACGCGGCCCAGGCCGACAAGCTCAAGGCCGACGCCGCGGTAAGGACGGCCACCAGCGCCGCCGCGGACGCCATCACCGCATCCCAGCACGCCGCCGCCGAGGCCAACGCCGCCGTCAAGGACGCCGACGAGGCCGAACAGCACGCCAAAGACGCCAAGTCCCATGCTGACGAGGCGCAGAAGGAGACCAACAATGCCCGGGCAGCAGCGGCAAAGGCTGCCGGCTTCGCTTATGCCACCGCCCAGGCAGCCGCCGACGCCCGTCAGGCGGCAGCGCAGGTCGCCAAGCCGGCCAACGACGCCATCCAACTGGGCTCGCCCTACATCACCACCGACTCCGCGGCCCCCCTGGTGGTGCTCTCCGGCCAAGGTTCGAAGACCATCGCCGAGCAACAGGCCGCTGTGGCCGAGGCGCACGCCAAGAACGCCAAGAAGGAAGCAGCACTCGCCCAGAGCCTTGCCGACAAGGCCGCCGAAGACACCAAGACCGCCTACCAAAGCGCCGCCAACGCCGCCAACTACGCATCAGAAGCCCGCGGTTACGCCAACGAAGCACTCAACTACTCGGCCGACGCCGCTGACGCCGCGTCCAAGGCCGCGCAATCCCTGACACGCACGATCGCATACGACCGGCAGGCCACGGAGGACGCCGCAGCGGCCGACGCGGCAGCCGGCCGGGCCGAGGGCTACGCCAAGGACGCCCGCGACTCCGCCGACGAAGCGGCCCTCGATGCCGAGGCAGCCCGCCAGGCCGCCGATGCAGCGGAACGTGCCGCCAACGACGCCCGTGAAGCAGCCAACCGTGCGGACGTGGACGCCACCGCCGCCGAAGAAGCGGCCAAGGAAGCGCAGAAGCACGCGGAATCCGCGCAGCAGGCAGCCGAACAGACCGAGCGCGGGGACGCGAACAAGCAGGTCTCGACGGGCGCCGGAACCGGCGTCGACCGTGTCTTCTACGTCGTCGACAAGGTCACGGAGGCGGGACCGGCCAAGCAACTCAACGAGTGCGACTACGTGCCTCAGGGCTGCACAGTGACGTACGAGCTGCACCTCGATGTCACGGTCAGCTACTACTACTGCCTCAATCCCGACGTCCCCGCCACCGAGGCCGGCTGCCCGCAGCTAGACACGTTGTTCCTCGGCACGGAGACGCTCAAGAACCAGACGAACAACTGGACCCACCACTTCAGCTTCGGTGACATCACCCGGATCGGCTGGCAGAACCTCTTCGGAGACAAGGCCGGCGCGGTCCTGTACGAGATCGTGCTGGGCGACGCCGTCCGGTGCTACCACGGCGACAAGTCCAGCTGCGCCTGGGCCGCCGCGACGCTCGTACCGCCCACGATGGTCGAGAAACTCGCCGAAGCGGCCAAGCTCGCCGTACGGGCCGAACAAGCCATCAAGACCGGTGAGGACGCCGCGCAGGTTCTCGCGGATCTGAAGAAGATCTACGGGGAGAAGGGCGCCGCCCAGGTCGGCGACGCCACGAGCGCGGCGGGCCTGGGGCTGCGTATCGCGGCCGGTGTGACGGAGCGAGCCAAGATCCACCGGCCCGCCCTCGACTCGAAGCTGCTCGAGAGGCTCACGGACGCCGGGGTGAAGTTCGACAAGACGAACACGATCTGGATCGCCGAGTTCTCCAAGCCCGGTGTGCCCCTCGCCTGGCTGGAAAAGGGCGACGTCCACTCGGGCCTGATCCACATCGTGTTCCGGCACGCGGGAGAGTTCGCGACCGCGGGAGTCAGGGTGGAGGACATCCCGGCCCTCGTGAAGACGGCACTGACCGAGGGCACGCGGGTCGGCACCCAGGGGGCCAGCAGGACGATCTACGAGGTCACCTTCCAGGGCAAGACCCAGCGTCTGGCCATTAGCGTAGGCGACAACGGATATGTGATCGGAGCCAATCCCGTATGACAGCCGAACAACCGCGCCCCGTGCTCGTGCAGGCCCAGGGCGAGCCGTCCCCGCTGTACGAGCCCGAAGACCCCGCGGCTTACGACGACCTCGGCGCCTACACCCGCACCGTCCCGCTGGACGACGAGCGGCTGGCCCTCCCGGCCGACCTGGCGGACGCATTGCGTGCCTGGTCGCTGTCCCGCCCGGCGGGGGGGTTCACCTCTCGCCCGGACCTGCGCAAGCACGTCAAGCAGGGACTGGCGACCGCCCAGCGACTAGCCCGGCGGCTCGGGTCGTCCTGGTCCGTGCGCTACTGGGACGAGCGCCACCGGACGGCGAAGTGGCTGTGTTGGGGCTGCGACCGACTGCACTGGGAGCGCGACGACCACGACACGCCCCCGCATCCGGTCGACGTCACGGTCGAGGGCGAGTACGCCTTCGGTCCGCTGCGCGCCGAAGGGTTCGGGGACTTCTTCCCGGACGATCCCGCTGCCGCGCTGGACCTGTCCGACAACCTCATCGCCGACCTGTACACGTGGGCGAAGAGCATCGACACCACGCTGAACCTGCACCTGCGGGACCGGGAGGAGGGCAAGTACGACGCCGAGTGGGAGCGGCTGTTCCAGGAGGGGATGGACCTGGCGAAGCGGCTCGCACACGAGCTGGGTCCCGCCCGGACGGTGACCTACAAGGGCCTGGCCAATGGGGGCCTGGCCGCGCTGGCGTCGGTCACCTGGCAGGGGGACCGGCAGTTGTAACGCTCGCACCCCATGCACCACTGGGCCCGCACTCACCCGAGTGCGGGCCCAGTGAGCTTGATGGACAGTCCCGAGATGGCGCCGACGACGCAAGCCCGCGACGCGCCGCTGAATCTCACCACGCCACGCCCAGGCCCGCTGGCGCGCGGTCAACTCGCCGCATCTCATGGCCCTGGTCCGCGTGGGAGCCCGCTTCGAGGGCAGGCACCTCGTGGAACGCCCCGGCCCTGGTGGCGTGAGCCACAGGGCAGTATGCGATCGTCCAGCCTCATGACGTGTGCGGGAAAGGGGCGGGCCGGATGCTGGTGACGCTGACCGGAGGGGCCGGCGCGGGGGAGACAACGCTGGCTGTCGCGCTGGCCGCCACCGCTTCCCGGGCCCCCGTGCGGGTGCTTCACGGCGACGACTACTACTTCGACACCCCCGAACACGGGGGTGTGGATGCCGGATGAGGCGGGAATCCCGCGGCTGGACGTGGGCGATCCCCGGTCGGGGACCTCGGGCGCCTCAACCATGACACCGACACCGCGCTGGCCACGACCTCCGTCGTCATCGTCGACAGCCTGTTCGCCCGCCGGGTCACCCCGCAGGTCGCCTGCGGGCGCTTCGACGTCTTCATCTCTCTTCCCGGCGACTCTGACCGTGCCCACTCGCCGACGACCTGGAGGCCGCCGGTCGACGCGGCTCCGGTATCGGTGCCCTTCGCCCCTCGGCGGGCAAGCCGGAAGAGTCCCCTTCGTCGATCCCACTCGATCGGGTGAATGTGATCGAGTCAGTGCGGAGGCTCCGTCAGTTGCCGCCACGCATGGGAAGTTGGCTGGGAGGGCACGGTTGCACCTCAGGCAGGCTCTGCGGCTGTCGCTGCGGTGCATGCCGAGTTGCAGCGCATGGGCACGGGGCTCGCAGTAAGGGACAGTCGTTTCTGGCGTTCGGGGCTGGATTCGCTGGCCAATTGGTGCTGGCTGAGGTTGCCCTACTGCGCGGTAGCGAGGCTTTACACGCCGCCCACGACTCTGTGGAGTTGCTGCTCCGAAAGATTGACAGGGGAGGGTTCGTGAGCGAGCTGCTGGAAGGCAGTCAGTACCTGATCAAGAGCAAGAAGACCGGGTTGTACCTGACCGGGAAACCCAATCCGGACCGCGACGAGCACGGAACTGTCGAGATGCAGCCCCTGCGGGAGGGGGAGGAACGCACCCCGCAGCTCTGGGAGTTGCGGCAGGGCAACACCCAGGGCCGGTTCATGCTGCGCAACATGCAGCGGCGGCAGTCCTACCTGCACCCCACCGGGCACAGCGGTGATGCCAGCACCCGGCTTGAAGAGTTCGTCTACGAGCAGGACCACGCAGACAGTTACATGTGGGAGCGGCCCCCTCCCGCGCGCGGACCCCGGCGGCCGGGCCGATCCTGACCGGGTGAACCCTTTTCCCGCGCCGTACCCCGCGCTGCTAGGCGACGACCCCGCGCTGCAGATGGCGCTCGACACCGCTGTGAGCGAGGCGCTGACGCAGTTTCCCGGCCTGGCCCAGCCCTTCCGGGCGGCGATCTCCTTCGTGGCGGTCGATCAGACGCCGGACGGGCTGGACTTCCGGCATGCCGGGCTGCGGTTCGGAGACAGCTACTTCACCGCCAGCCTGGCCAAGGTCGGCGCGCTCTACTCCACGAAGTGTTGGCGTGTCACACCAACGAAGGCAGGATGGGACAGGGCGGCACGATCCAGGGCAACAGTCACGTCTCCCGAGTGTGCCGCCCGACTCTGACATTGCGTCAGTCCCGCTCAGAAGCTGTGCGATACGAGCTTCAGTCGCAGCCGGACGTAGTCATGGTCCAGCGGTCCTGGACGGCGCGCTCCATCTGCCCGCCACCCGTTTCGGGCGTAGAAGAGCTGCGCACGGGTGTTGGACGCCCAGCACTCCAGCACGCCCTCGGCGCAGCCGGCGGCCGCGGCCAGCGCGACGAACTCCCGGTGCAGGGCCCCACCCACCCCGTGCCCCCAGGCGTGCGCTAGTACCCCGATCTGGTACAGCTCGTAGTACGTCGAGGCGTCCAGGTCTTCGTGGTGCGGTGGCCCGGCAGTGAGCAGCCCCAGCACCGTCCCGTCCAAGTCTTCCGCGATCAGCGTGGCGCGCGCCGACGCAGCCAGCACCCGCGCCCAGGCGTCGCGCCGTTCCCTCCATGCACTCGGGTCGGCGAGTTCTTCCTCGGGCATGTGCCGCCCGCGGTGTAGTACGCGGTCCGGGTCCGGGTGTGCACGTCGGCAAGGACGTCGGCGTCCTCGGCGGTCGCCTCACGCAGTCGGAAACCTTGATCCATGCCCCTCTGGACGCCTGCATCCACCCGACTGGTTCCCCCACGGGCCCCCATCGGCGGCCAGGCATGACTCGCGATGGAGGACCCGCCGCGATCCTCACGACGAGACACCCGGCTGCCATCACGACAGCAAGATCGATCAGAGGATGTGACTCACCTTCTCAATTGCCCCCAAGGTCGTTAGTCCCCCAGGTTTTCTGGCGGCACGGTCGCGGTCACAGCTGCGGGCAGCTGGCCATTGAGGATTTCCTGGCGTGGGAGTGACAGTCCGAAGTGCTGCTGCAAGGCGGTCAGGGTCGCACGCAACGAGTCGAACTCCTCGCTCACGTCATCATCGAGCAGTCCGGCTTCCTCGAACGCCGGGAGCAGGAACCCCATGGCCTCGTCTGGGGTGTCGCCGATATCGAAGCGACCGACTGTTTGGCCGTCGCGGTAGTACCAGCACTCCCTGGGCGGGTCGTCCGGCTTCGGGGTCAGGTGCAAGACTTCGACCCCGCCGGTGGAGACGTCGGGGTGAGCCCACCAAGCCTTGGAGGGCCAGCCCTGCTCCACCGCATATGACCAGCCCGCGCATTCACCGAAGCGGGCCACGCGGGCTGATTCGCGGTCGTTGAACGTCAGCCGCTCGGCCTCGGCGAAGGTGATCGGGCCGAGCACTTCTCCGGGCCGGGCGCCGAGCCGGACAACGAGGTCGTCTGGGCTGATGCCGCGTGCGAAGGTGACGAACAGGATGGGGGCGTGTCCGCGCCAGGCGTCGGTCAGCCACGTGATGCCGTCGCTCAATGTCTTCTCCTGGTTATGGGGGGTGCGACTGGGGCGGGAGGGTGCGGCCGCCCCGCCCCAGTCTGCATCGATTCCTAACAGTCGGTCACGGCTTCGGAACGGCGCACGACACAGTCACCTTGGACGCGTCGCAGTGCGCGAACTCAGGGAAGGCCACCCAGTACTCGTCCTTGTCCAGCAGACGGTACTTCGATGGCGAGGAGAACGTTCCCGAGAATGGCTGCATCGACTGGGTGTTCTGGTAATTCGACATCGACGAGCGTCCGCAGACTTCCTTCCACATCGGAGCAGCGGTACGGATGTCGTCGTACAGTCTCCAGTCGCCCGTCGCGATGCGGGAGGCGTAGGTCTGCACGCAGTCGTTGCCGGTGTCGACCTCGTTCATGCCATCCAGGGAGGCGGGCATACCGCCCGAGTTGTAGGAGGCGGCGTAGGCGAACTCATCGCAGCTGGCGGTGTCGCTCGTGTCGATCGGGGTGGTGTCGGGGTTGCCGTAGGTCTTGGCCCAGCCATCCGGGCAGATGACCTTTCGGTTCAGGTTCGAATCCCGCACGGATGCTGGCAGGTACTTGATCGGCTTGCCCGCTGCCTTGGATCCGGGGTGGTTGGGCAGCTTCGACTGGATCAGCCAGGCGTGCGCGACGGCGGCCGGCGTCTTGGCGAAGTTCATCACCCAGGTTGACTTATAGGCCGAGAACACGCAGCCGGGGCTGGTGGCGGAGGCAACGACGTCGCAGCGGATATCGAAGTCCGGGGTGGAGTTGCCCATCCACTGCGGGTAGTCCTCGCCCCCTAGTCCCGGGAAGGTCCCAGCGATGGTCCAGTCCAGCTGGAGTTTGGCGGTCTTGGTGACGGTGCCGCCGGTCCACTCGTGGTTGAAGGTGGCGTACGCGGCGTGGAGGTCACCCTTCGGTTGCCACGTATTGGAGCCATCCCACACAGGGGCGGCGGTGGTGCACTCCGGGGAGCACTTGAACGTCGGGATCATGGTGAACGGTCCCGGCATGCCGACGGTGCCGTGCTCCACGACGAACGGGTCCATCGGCACCAGCGCGAACCGCTGGGTGAACTTCCGGGACACCGGGTCGAGCTTGATCTCGATGGCCGAGGCGAAGTGCGCATCCGCCGGGTTGTAGATGTTCCCGTCCGGTGCCTTGGCCAAGTACTTGAACACGATCGGCGTGGCCCACTTCAGGCAGGCGCTGTCCCGCTTGAGGTAGTCCTTGCCCGCCGAGGCGCCCGCGTCGTTGCACCACGGCACCAGATCGCCACTGCCCGCACGGAGCTTGTTCGCGACGTCCTGCTTCTCCTTGGCGCTCAAGTCGGACGGTTTCCCGACCTCGATGCAGGTGATCTTCTGGCCGTGGTCGGTGCAGGTCTCGCTGCCCTTACCAGCGTCCTTGGCGGCGCGGGTGACCTCCTTGGGCAGGTTGCGGGTCCCGACCTGCGGCTCCTGGTACTTGTCCAGGTCCACCGCCGGTGCGCTCTTGTTCGGCTCCGGAAGCTTGATGTCCACGGCACGGCCGCGGGTTTTGAACTTCGCCCACGCCGACCAGTCCGTCTCGTACAGGCCGCCGTCGTAGGCGGAGGTGCGGAAGGCGTAGGTGGTGTTCGTCTTCAGGTCGCCGTAGCGCAGGGTGACCTTCGCGGTACCGCCGGAGGTGACGAAGCTGGACACCACGACGCCGTAGGCGGCGGGCTTACCCGTGTCGGGGTCGGTGAGCTTGACTTGGTCCTTGGGGTTGCCGGTGGCATCGGTGGTGTAGACCTCGAAGGTCAGGTTCGCCGTGTCGCCGTCGCCGTCGGTGACGGTGTTGGACAGGGTGGGAGTGGTGCTGTCGGCCTGCCACACCCCGTTCGCGTCCTTGGTGCCCGGTGCAGCCTTGAGGTTGTTCCCGGACTCGGGTCGGTGGTTGTTGGCCATGGTCAGGGTCTCTGGGCCTGCCGCAGGGCGGGAAGCCGGAGAATACTCCCACTTGAGCGTCTCGCCGCTGCCGTCGGCGACGGCGTTGCTACCTCCCCCGACGAACATGACAGCCGCCGTGACGACAGCGATTTTGGACAGGATGCGTCTTCTTCTCGATAAACCAGACAAGGTGTGCGTTCCCCTTCTGGCCGCCGGGCCCACCTGTCGTCCCTAGGGGCTGTCTGTGGTTGTGATCAGAATCGAGTTTTGAGTCCCGGACGGAGTGCTGATCGGGTAGGACTCCTGTGTGACTCGTGCGCAACT